>JAAAOG010000017.1 GCA_009909005.1 Alphaproteobacteria bacterium
GACCACCCGAGGGTTTTGGAGTTTTTTCATGTGGGACCGGACACCGCCAGACTTGCCGCCCGATACAGGGCGCCCCATCCCGATACGGTGGGAAGACCTGCCCGGGCTGGCGGAAGGGACCAGGCCCGATGCCGGGCTGTCCGGCGGCCCTGCGGGTATCGACTTCGACCGCCTGCGCGGCCAGCTGCCCGAGCTGGACCCCGAGCGGCTGGAAGCCATTGCCGCCCGTCTGGGTTCCCGTCCCGACCTGCCGCGCGACCTGGCGCTCAGCCTCGCACATCATCGCATCGCCGTCGCCCGCCCGGTGCTGCGCAACAGCCCGGTGCTGACCGAGGACGACCTCCTCGACGTCATCGACCGGCGCTCGCGCGAACATCACCTGGCCATCGCGCGCCGCAGCACGGTCGAGCCGATGGTCGCGGAGATCCTGGTCGAAATGGGCGACCATGATGTGCTGCTGACCCTCCTCGGCAATCCCGGCGCCCTCTTGCACCGCAAGACCGTCACCCGGCTGATCGGCGCCTGCCGGCACAATGAGGGCCTGCGGGCGCCGCTGCTTCGCCGGCCGGAACTCACCTACGATCAGGCACAGGCGCTGGCGCTCTGGGTCGGCGACGATCTGCGCCGCGAACTCGCCGCCCGCTTCGGGATCTCGCTGCTGGGCAGCCATGCCGGACAGTTGGACGCCGCCGCGGTGCCCGGCACCCTCCGGCCCTGCGGGCCCTGCGAGCCGTTCGAGACCGGGACCGACCGCGCGGCCGAGCATGGCACGGTCACCGGCTCGACGCTGGTGCGGGGCCTGATCGCCGCCCTGCGTCGCGACGACAACCCCGCCATCGAAGGCATTTTCGCCCGCCTGACCGGCCTGCCGCCCTTCGCCGTCGACCGGGTGCTCTACAACGCCAATCCGGAGCCGCTGGCCGTGGTTTGCCGCGCCCTCGCCCTCAAGCGGCCGCTCTTCGCCGTGCTCTTCGCCCGCCTGCAGGGCCGGCGGCCCTATGACGAATTCCGGCGGACACCGGAATACCGCTCCGCCCTCACCTATTTCAACCGGCTGCAGGCATCCCAGGCGCAGAGGGTACTGGAAACATGGCGCCGGGCGCCGGTCACGGTCTGGCACAATCCCGGCGGCTGGCGGTCCCGGGCCGGCTGGGCCATGTAAGGCCGACCTGTCACGCCTGTCACGCCTGTCACGCTAGTCGCGCTTCTCACGCCAGTCTCGACACTGTCAGGAGCCTTTGGAGGGCCGGCTTGCACCGTGCGCCGGCCCGGCCGGACTTTCAGCGGCCCGTGCCGGGTTGGCGGCGGGCACCGGCACCAGGATCGGCCGGCGGCGCGGCAGCTTCCTGGCGGCAGGGGTATACTGATAGAGCTGCTTCGCCGCCTCCACCACCACCACGCCGGCAAAGGTCTGAAACCAGCGGGCGCCGATCTCCTCCCAGGCCGGGGCCGCGGTCAGCAGGAAGGGCCAGCGCATCGGCGGCACGAACAGGGCCCGCATCTCGCGCTCCGGCACGAACAGCATGTCCTGCAGCATGCGGGTCAGCTGCGAGCCGCTATAGGGCCGGCCCTGCCCGAAAGGCGTGGTATCGGCCCGCGCCCAGATGCCGCGGCGATTCGGCACCACAACCAGCAGACGACCGCAGCCGTTGAGAACCCGCCAGCATTCGCGCATCAGCCCACGGCGGTTCTCCGCCATCTCCAGCCCGTGCACGAGCAACACCCGGTCCACCGACATGTCCGGCAGCGGCAGGTCGGTGTCCTCGGCCAGGGCGACGAGACCGCGCCCGTCCTCCGGCCAGCCATGCACGCCCTGGCGGGCGGGCATCACGGCGAAGACGCGCTCCGCCTCCTCCTGGAACTGCCGCAGAAAAGGCGTGGCATAGCCCAGGCCGAGAATGACCTGGCCGCGGGTGTCTGGCCAGATCTCGCGCACGCGCCGCCGGATCATTCGCCGCGCCACCCGCCCGAGGGACGACCGGTAGAATTCCCGCAGTTCGACGACGTCGGAATACATCACCGCTTCAGCCCAATCCTGCGCGCCGCGCGCATCTCGTGTCGCCGGCCGCCGGCGGCAAAGGAACCTTAAGCCGTCTCAGTCCCTTGCCCCGGGGGGCGGCCCTTGGCATGGTCGCGTCAAAGTTCACGGCCGAAAAAGGGGGGAGGACCCCGGCATGCTCGACATCGCAATCCTGCCGGCATTCAACGACAACTACATCTATCTGCTGCGCGAACCCGAAACAAGCAAGGTGGCGGTGGTGGATCCGGGGACCGCCGACCCGGTGCTGACGGCGCTGGAAGCGCGCGGCTGGCCGCTGGACATGATCCTTCTTACGCACCACCATGCCGACCATGTCGGCGGCGTCGACACGCTGAAGGAGCGCTTCGGGGCCGAGGTGGTCGGGCCGGCGGCCGATGCCAACCGCATTTCCGGCCTGGACCGCGGCGTCGGCGAGGGCGACGAAGTCCCCTTCGGCGCCGAGTCGGCCCTGGTCTACGAGACCCACGGCCATACCCGCGGCCATATCGCCTTCTGGTTCCCGGGCAGCACCGCGCTGTTTTCCGGCGATACGCTGTTTGCTCTCGGCTGCGGCCGGCTGTTCGAGGGCACGCCGGCGGAGATGTGGGCGAGCCTGCAGAAGCTGCGCGGCCTGCCGGACGACGCCCGGGTCTATTGCGGGCACGAATATACTGAGAGCAATGCTCGTTTCGCCGTGACCGTCGAGCCGGAGAACGAGGCTTTGGCCGAGCGCGCCGCCCAGGTCCGCGCCGATCGCAGCCAGGGCCGGCCCACCGTCCCCAGCTTGCTGGGACTGGAAAAGCGCACCAACCCCTTCCTGCGCGCCGACGTGCCGGAGGTCCAGGCGGCCCTCGGCAAACCGGGCGCCGACCCGGTCGCCGTCTTCGCCGACATCCGCGCCCGCAAGGATTCGTTCTGACCTCAATTCGGAGCCCCTTTCATGATCGCCTCCGCCCTGCCGGCCGGCCTCACCGCCGCCGAGATCATCCGGCTCTTGGGTCTGCAGCCGCATCCGGAGGGCGGGCATTATGCCGAGACCTGGCGCGATGCTCCCGCCGATGGCAGCCGCGGTGCCGGGACGGCGATCTACTATCTGCTGGAGGTGGGGGACGTTTCCGCCTGGCACCGGGTCGACGCGACCGAGATCTGGCACTGGTATGCCGGCGGACCGCTGGCGCTCACCATCTCCCCCAACGGCCACGATGTCGTCTCCCGGCATCTCGGGCCCGAGATCGGGCTCGGCCAGCGCCCGCAGCTGGTGGTGCCGGCCGGCGCCTGGCAGACGGCCGAAAGCCTCGGCGCCTGGACCCTGGTCGGCTGCACCGTCAGCCCCGCCTTCCGGTTCGAGGGGTTCGAGCTGGCGCCGCCGGACTGGCGTCCCACGCCGCGGTCCTGACTGGGCGGACGCCGGCCTTGCCGGGCGCGGCAGCGGTATTCTATGCTGCAATGCATTATTCTCGTGTCGCAAAGACGGCCGGCGCCGCCTTGGCAAAGGGCCGACCGGACCCCAACGCCTGACACCAGAAACCCAGACACCAGAACGCCAGACACCAGAACGCCAGACACCAGAACGCCAGACACCAGAACGCCAGACACCAGGAGGAGACACCATGGCTGAGCTCAAGCAGGTTTTCATCGAGGACATCACGGTCGGCCAGTCGGCCAGCCTGTCCAAGGAGGTCACGGAAAAGGACGTCGAGATGTTCGGCGAAGTGTCGCTCGACACCAATCCGGTGCATTTCGACCAGGCCTATGCCGAAAAGACCATGTTCAAGACCCGTATCGCCCACGGCATGCTCGGCGCCTCGCTGCTCTCGGCGGTGCTGGGTACCCAGCTGCCGGGCATGGGCACCATCTATCTGGGCCAGACGCTGAAGTTCAAGGCACCGGTGAAGCTGGGCGACACCATCACCGCGACCGCCACGGTCCGGGAGATGACCCCGGAGAAGAAGCGCGTCGTGCTCGACACCGTCGTCAAGGTCGGCGACACCGTGGTGATCGACGGCGAAGCCCAGGTGCTGGCGCCCAGCCGCGGCTGACCGCCACGCCGCCGCCGCGCTGACGACCGCAGGTGACAGGGCTGGTCCGGGGACGGGCGGCCGCCTATCCTTGTTCCGGCCGCCCGACGGCTGCCGGGCGATCGGGACGGGGATGCATGCAGATTTTCCGCCATCATTATGAGTTGCCGCCGGCCGCCCGCGGCAGCGTCGTTGCCATCGGCAATTTCGACGGCGTGCATCGCGGGCACCGGATCGTGCTGGACGAGGCACGGGCCATCGCCGGGCCGCTTGGCGCCCGTCTGGCGGTGATGAGCTTCGAGCCGCACCCGCGCAGCTTCTTCCGGCCGGACGACCCGCCCTTCCGCCTGAGTCCCTTCCGCATCCGCGCCCGGCTGCTCGACGAGCTGGGCGTCGACCTGCATTTCGTGCTGCCCTTCGACGAGGCCTTTTCGAAGCAGCCGGCCGAGGACTTCATCACCGAGGTGCTGGTCAAGGGCCTCGGCGTGCAGCACGTCGTCGTCGGCTATGATTTCTGCTTCGGCCGCAAGCGCGCCGGCAATGCCGACATGCTGCTCGCCTTCGGCCGGCAGCATGATTTCGGCGTCACCGCGGTGGCCAAGGCGACCGCGCCGTCGGGGCTGATCTTTTCCTCCAGCACCATCCGCGACCATCTCCGGGCCGGCCGGCCGCGCGACGCCGCGGCGCTGCTCGGCCGCGACTGGGAGATCGAGGGGCGGGTGGAGGCCGGCGACCGCCGCGGCCGAACCCTCGGCTACCCCACCGCCAATATCGAGCTGGGCGAATATCTGCGCCCCGCCTTCGGCGTCTATGCTGTCCGTGCCGCCATCGACACCGGCCATGGCCCGCTCGCCTGGCATGACGGCGTGGCGAATATCGGCATCCGGCCGATGTACGAATCGCCGCGGCCGTTGCTGGAGGTCTTCCTCTTCGACTTCTCCGGCGACCTCTACGGCAAATATCTGCGGGTGGCGCTGGTGGAATACCTGCGCGGCGAGGCGAGGTTCGACACGGTCGAGGCGCTGATCGCCCAGATGGACCGTGACTGCTCCGACGCCCGCGCGGCCCTGGAGCGACATCCGGTGCAGACGACCGGTACGGACCTGTAGCGCCGCGGCGGGATCCCGGCGTACAAGACCCTATGCTGCATGCGGTCCGGCTCGTCCTCCCCTTCGCCCTCGGTTATTTCCTGTCCTACCTCTACCGCTCGGTCAATGCGGTCATCGCCGATGACCTGATGACCGATATCGGGCTGGAGCCGGCGACCCTCGGCCTGCTGACGGCCGCCTATTTCATCAGCTTCGCCGCCTTTCAGCTGCCGCTCGGGCTGTTGCTCGACCGCTATGGGCCCCGGCGGGTCGAGGCCGCGCTGCTGCTGCTGGCCGCCGCCGGAGCCCTGCTCTTTTCCTTTGGCGAGGGGCCGGAGGCGCTGACCGCCGCCCGGGCGCTGATCGGCCTCGGCGTCTCCGCCTGCCTGATGGCGGCCTTCAAGAACAATGTCCTGTGGTGGCCGGCCGACCGCCTGCCGCTGATGAACGGGCTGATCCTGGCCAGCGGCGGGCTGGGCGCGCTGGTGGCGACGACGCCGGTCGCGGCGATGCTGACGATCACCGACTGGCGCGGCGTGTTTCGTCTGCTCGCCGGCCTGACCGTTTTCAGCGC
>JAAAOG010000095.1 GCA_009909005.1 Alphaproteobacteria bacterium
GGTTTTCATCCAGGTGATCGGCCAGGTCTTCGCAGTGCACGCGGATCATTGTTCGCCAGCTCCGCTCATGCGCCTCGCTGCGATCGGTCTGGACCTTGAGCTTCAAAAGATGGCCGATGATCACGCCGAGTCGGGAGGCAAATTCGCTGATCTGCGACTTGCCCATGCTCTCCACCTCCTCGACAAGGTGGGGGATGTCCAGCAGGTCGAAACGCCCTTCTTTCAAGAAAGCCGCCTGTTCCTGCGTCCAGGTGTAAAAATCCTGTTCATAGTGCGCTGCCATCGCGCCACCTCGCAGCCCATCGGACAACCCGTTATCACAACATCGCCGGCGCTCAAAGCCATGGCCTTCAGCCGGGTTCGCCGCATGATGCCGGGCTTGAGACTGCGGGGGTGACAGATCGGCCGGTTGTGTCACAATCGCCGGCCGATCTATCCGCCTTCAGGCCGTTTCGTGTCCGAGCCCGCCACAGCCATCCCCTCCTTCGGTCATCGCAGCAATCTGGTCGGCGTGCCGACGGCGCTGATTGCCGATCCGGCCTTCAATGCCGACCCGCAGCCACTCGCGATCGCGGGGGCGCGCGCGCTCAATCCCAAGCTGTTCGAGATGCTGAGCGAAGCGGACGGCCCGGCCGATGCGGCGCTGGCCTTCGAGACCTATATGGCCGCGGTCTTCGGCCTCGACCCGGAAATGCGCGAGAAGACCGACCGGGAAGGCCGGCGGCGCTATCGCTCCAGCTATTTCCGGCTGCTGCGCGGCTGGGGCTATGACAGCAACGGACCGGAGGGTGCCGTTCTCAAGGGCTGGGTGGAGAGTCGCTTCGGCCTTGTGCCGACCTTCCACAAGGCGGTGCTCGGCCGCTATCCCTCGCCGGCCTGGATGGGCTATGTCGAGGAGAAGATGGGCAGCCGCTTTCACAACAACGCCATCCTCAGCCAGCTCGACCTGCTCTACGAGTTCTGCCAATGGGCACGGGCGCGCTATTTCGCGGCGGAGCCGCTGCTGACGCTCTATCGCGGCGTCAACGATTTCGCCGAACACCCGATCCTGGAGCGCCGCGACCGGCGGCGGGTGGTCCTGCACCTCAACAGTCTGGTTTCCTTCACCACGGATCGCGACATTGCCGGCTGTTTCGGCGATACCATCCTGGAGGTGCGGGTTCCGGCGGTGAAGGTGCTGTTCTATTCTTCCCTTCTGCCGCGGCACGGGCTGAAGGGCGAGGACGAGGTCCTGGCCCTGGGCGGCGCCTATGATGTGAGGGCGACGACGTTTTGAGCGACGCGGCGGCGGAGAGGGGTGGGGAGATTGCCGGGCGGCTCGACCGCGCGGTCGGGGCGATGCAGGGCTTTGCCGTCGGCGATGCCCTGGGCGCCACGGTCGAATTCCTGACGCCCCGCGAGATCAAGGCGAAGTACGGCGTCCACAAGCGTGTGATCGGCGGCGGCTGGCTCGACCTGAGGCCCGGCCAGATCACCGACGATACCGAGATGATGCTGATCGTCGGCCGGGTGATCCTGGCGCATCGCGGCTGGAACCTGTCCGCCTGCTGCGCCGGCTTCGCCGACTGGCTGCGCGGCGGCCCGGTCGATGTCGGCAACACCGTTCGCCGCGGCATTCGCCGGTTCATGACCGACGGGACGCTGCAGGCGCCCTACAGCGACGGCGATGCCGGCAACGGCGCCTGCATGCGCAACCTCCCGGTGGCGCTGGCGACGCTCGACGACCCGGCCGCCTTCCGGCTGTGGACGCTGGAGCAATGCCGCATCACCCATAACCACCCGCTGTCGAACGAGGCGACGCTGTCGCTCGGCCATATGGTGCGGGCGCTGGTGCGCGACGCGGATGTTGCTGCCGCCCGCGACGAGGCCAACGGTCTCGTCGCCGCCCATCCCGATTTCCGCTTCAGCGTCTACCGGCCCGGCGACTGTTCCCCCTTTATCGTCGACACGGTGAAGACCGTGTTCCATGCCTATTTCGGCACCGAGACCTTTCGCGACTGCCTGATCGAAACGGTCAACCAGGGCGGCGATGCCGACACCGCCGGCGCGCTGGCCGGCATGCTGGCCGGCGCCACCTATGGCGCCGCGGCCATCCCGCGCGAGTGGCTCGACCGCCTGGACCCGGATATCGCCAGCGCATGCCGGAAACAGGCTGCCGGGCTGTTGCGACTCGTTTCAGCTGGAACGAATGAGGAATGACCACGGGTCGTCGAATTGTTAGGATTTAATTCAACTTTCCAGGATCTATATCATAAATCTTACGTGTTCTCATTCTCAGATATCTGACCAGTGTGCCGCATTGCGATAATTGGCCGGCTATGCGATTAACGCCTAGTTAGTAATGATTCTGCCTGCCGTTTCTCACAAAAATAGGAGATCCATCGATGCACTCTATCACGGTCCGGTCTTTGCGACCGGTCTCCATCTTTTCGGGTCTGGTTCTGGCGTTGCTGCTCGCAACGCACCCGCTTTCGGCCCAGGAGGATCCGAGTCTTGGCACCTATGCCATCGAACCGTCTGCGGTGTCGGTCTCCGGCATCTCTTCCGGCGGCTTCATGGCGGTACAGCTGCATGTCGCCTTTTCGGAGCGCTTCATGGGAGTCGGCGTCGTCGCAGGCGGTCCCTACTATTGCGCTCAGGGCAATGTGCTGCGCGCCACGAGCATCTGCATGAGCGCGCTGCCGGTTGCCCCCGACCCGAGCCTGCTTGCGAACATTACGACGGTCGTTGCGGACAGCGGCGACATCGACGATCCAGCCAATATGGAGAATGATCAAGTCTATCTCTTCACCGGCCTTCAGGACACCGTTGTCCACAAGCCGGTGATGACTGCCTTGCGTGCCTATTACAGCGATTACTTCGTTGATCCGGGTCATATCACGTTCGTGGACACGATCGATGCCCCGCATTCCTTTGTCACCGACAATGACGGCTCGCAGCAATGCCATCAGCGCTGTTCGCCGATTCTCGACGAATGTGTCCCGAATCAATGTGAGCCGAACGACCTGTGTTCCTTCGTCAACGACTGCGACTATGATACCGCCGAAGCCATCCTCTCGCATATCTATGGCGAGCTTGCGCCGCGGACCGAAGCGGTTGCGGCCAATCTGCTGACCTTCGATCAGGCCGGGTTCGTCCGCAATAATGATCCCGGACGGTACAGCATGGCGGAAACCGGCCATGTCTATGTGCCCACGGCCTGCCAGTCCGGCGAGACGGAATGCCGGCTTCATGTTGCCCTGCACGGCTGCCTGCAGAGCAGCAACCGCATCGGCGATTCCTTCTACAGCGGTGCCGGTTACAATGAATGGGCCGAGGCGAACGACATTGTCGTTCTCTATCCGCAGGTCGTCAGAAGCGAACTCGTCCCCTTCAATCCCCAGGGGTGCTGGGATTGGTGGGGCTATTCCGGCGTCTACTACTACCGTCAGCAGGGTCCGCAGATGGCGGCGATCGACGCCATGGTCGACCGTCTGATGGGCGTCGAGAGCAGCGACTGAGCGGCAACGACGTCCGTGGCGGCATGAAAAAAGGGACGGCCCGGTTTCCCGGTGCCGTCCCGCCTGCTGCTCTTGCCCGGCCGGTCAGGCCTGGACGATCGAATCCGAGGGGCACACCTCAATGCATTGCGGCGTGTCGGCGTGGCCTTCGCACTCGTTGCACTTCTTGGCGTTGATGGTGAAGCTGTCGCCCTTCATGCGGATGGCGACATTCGGGCATTCGAATTCGCAGGCGCCGCAGACCGAGCAGGTGCCGGCGTCGATTTTCATGGCCATGGTGCTCACTCCCTTCAGTGGAGGACGGATCCCGCCCGCCTGGGGTCCCGGGTTGGCGCGGACGGGATCGGGTGACCCCAATTCCCTCAGGCGGGGAGGGCGGGGGACGGTGCCGCCGTGCCGGTCTCGGCTTCGGCGGCGCGGAACAGGGCGGCCAGCGCCGTCTCGACATAGGCCTGGGGATAGGCGTCGACCGCGGTGATGCCGGCGGCGGCGAGGTCGCGGCGCGGCCGGTTGCCGATCTTGGCGCAGAGGATCGCCTCGACCCCGGCCAGCGTCTCGACGATGCCGGAGAGGGCGCCGTCATCGCCTTCGCCGCCCTGGCAGTAATTGCCGGCCTTGCGGATGCCGAGGAACCGGATGCCGGTCCGGCCGGCCTCGTAGATCGAGAACTCTTTCGTCTTGCCGAAATGCTGGTTCACCCGGCCGCCGGCGCGGGTGCAGACGGCGACGGTCATCTTGCGCTCGCTGGTGCAGGCGGCGAGATCGGCGGCCGCGGCCTCGGTCGCGGCGCGGCGGTCCTCCCGCTCGCGGTCGACCAAAGCGCGATAGGCGCGGCGCTTGGTCGTCGCCTCCTTGGCCAGAGCGGCAAGGTCCTCGGTGCTCTCTTCGGCCAGCGCATCGATCGTGGCGCTTTCGTCGGTTCCGAGCATGCCGACGGCATCTGCCCGGCACTGCCGGCAATGCTTCATCAGCCGGGCATCGTTGCCCATCTGCTCGCGGACGCCCTGCAGCTCCAGGTCGGTGGGGCCGCGATAGCCGTTGAGCCCGTAATACGTGCCATGGGCGGCATCGGAGATCAGCGGCACGATGTTGTGCAGCGTGGCACCGTGGCTCATCACGGCGTCGTGCACCTCGCCCAGATGCGTGTCATTGACGCCGGGGATCAGCACCGAATTGACCTTGACCAGGATCCCGGCCTCGGCCAGGGCCGACAGGCCTTCCATCTGCCGCGCGTGCAGGACCTCGGAGGCCTCGCGGCCGGTCATCCGCCGCCGGCCGTGAAAGGCCCAGGCATAGATCCCCTCGCCGATTGCCGGGTCGACCATGTTGATGGTGATGGTGACATGGTCGATACCGAGAGCCTTGATCCGGTCGACATGGTCGGGCAGCGCCAGGCCGTTGGTCGACAGGCAGAGCCTGAGGTCGGGCAGGGCGTCTGGCCCCCGGTCGAAGGTCTCGAAGGTCTTTTGATGGTCGTAGAGCGCGTCGCCGGGGCCGGCAATGCCGAGGACCGACAGCTGCGGCGTCCGCGCCGCGACCAGCAGCACCCGCTTCGCCGCCTCTTCCGGCGTCAGGCGGCGGCTGGTGACGCCCGGCCGGCTCTCATTGGCGCAATCATATTTGCGATTGCAGTAGTGGCACTGGATGTTGCATGCGGGCGCCACCGCGACATGCATGCGGGCATAGTCCTGGTGCCCGTCCTCGCTGTAGCATGGGTGCTCGGCCAGCCGCGGGTCGGGGCCGTCGGTGCGGCGGGGCGACGGGGCCCCCGGCTCGACGGCGGCGGAGGCGGGCCGGGACGGCGCCTTGCGGGCCGACCGGACGGTCCTGATGGCGTCCAGGGGGATGACGGTGCCGGTCACGCGCAGCCTCGCAACAGTGGGTGAATGCTGCGACACCCTTCCGCAAGCCCCGTGCCATTGTCCCAAGCCGTTGGAAAACCTGGTTAATCGAAAAACCGAGTTTCCAGGCGGGTGTTGACAGTCCGACAGCCTGTCCGAGACCCGACATGAGGTGAGCCAGAAGCCGGGGGGCCACACTATAGGAGCGGCGTCATCCCTGCCGCGTGGTCGGCAAGATGCCGACCCTCCGGTACGGCGCTCTTGGAGCGGCGGCATCCCTGCCGCCGTGGTCGGCGGGACGCCGACCCTCCGGTGCGGCGTTCCAGGAGCGGCGGCATCCCTGCCGCCGTGGTCGG
>JAAAOG010000101.1 GCA_009909005.1 Alphaproteobacteria bacterium
CCCGGCTCCTTAATCTGACATCCCCAATTATACCAAAATCGGATGTGCATAGCTAACGCTAACTGAGCCAAAATAATTTACCTGAAAAACGGCAAGATTCAAGATAGAAGGACACCCAACGATATACCTTTATAAGTTGCAGCCGGAAAAGAAATACCCTAGGGCCCCATCAACTTTTTCTAGCATGCATCCGATTCTCTTGTCAGAAAGCTGCTGATCACCTTTTTCTCGCCGGCCTTGTCGAAGGCGATGGTGAGTTTGTCGCCCTCGGCGGCGCGGACGGTGCCGGGGCCGAATTTCTGGTGGAACACCCGGTCGCCGACGGCGAAAACCTGGGCGGGCGCCGGCCGCTCGGTGGTGTAGGCCACGCCCTCGATCACCGGTTCGCTCTTGCGGTGAAAGCCGCCGCGCGGCATCGGCAGCGCGAACCCGCCGGCCTCGCCGCGCCCGCCGGCCGCTCCTCCAGGCGGCCGGCCGGCGCCGGCACCCCACGGCCCGGCAAAGCCGGGGTCGCGGCGGCCCGACGGCCCGGTCTCGTCGCTCAGGTCGACATGCGCCTCTGGCAGCTCGCCGAGGAAGCGCGAGGGGAGCGAGCTCTGCCACAGGCCGTGCACCCGGCGATTGGCGGCGGTGCAGATCCAGGCCCGCCGCCGCGCCCGGGTCAGGCCGACATAGGCGAGGCGCCGTTCCTCCTCCAGCCCGGCGACGCCGCTCTCGTCCATCGCCCGCTGGTGCGGGAACAGCCCTTCCTCCCAGCCGGGCAGGAAGACATGGTCGAATTCCAGGCCCTTGGCGGCGTGCAGGGTCATCAGCGTCAGCCGGTCGCCGTCCTTGTTGCCGTCGGCGCTGGTCACCAGGCTGACATGCTCGAGAAAGCCCTCCAGCGTCTCGAACTCCTCCATGCCGGTGACGAATTCCTTGAGGTTGTCGAGCCGCCCGGTCGCTTCCGGCGATTTGTCGGCCTGCCACATGGCGGTGTAACCGCTCTCGTCCAGCACCACGCGCGCCAGATCGGGGTGGCGAATGTCGGCCGCCTGGTCGCGCCAGCGGGCGAAATCGTGCATCAGGGCGCGCAGGGCGTTGCGGGCCCGCGGCTTCAGCTCGTCGGTCTCGACGATGCGGGCAGCCGCCTCGGTCAGCGGCACCCCGGCGGCGCGGGCCATGCGGTGGACGGCCTGCAGGCTGGCCGAGCCGAGCCCGCGCTTGGGCACGTTGACGATGCGCTCGAAGGCGAGGTCGTCGGCCGGCGAGGCGATGACGCGCAGATAGGCCAGCGCATCGCGGATCTCCTGCCGCTCATAGAAGCGCGGGCCGCCGATCACCTGATAGGGCAGGCCGATGGCCAGGAAGCGCTCCTCGAAGCCGCGCATCTGGAAGCCGGCCCGGACCAGCACCGCCATCTGGGCCAGCTTTTCGCCGGCCCGCTGCAGCGCCTCGACCTCCTCGCCGATCCAGCGCGCCTCCTCCTCGCTGTCCCAGACATGGCGGACGGCGATCGGCTGGCCGCCCTCCGCCGCGGTGAACAGCGTCTTGCCCAGCCGGCCGCGATTGTTGGCGATCAGGCCTGAGGCGGCGGAGAGGATATGGGTGGTCGAGCGGTAGTTCTGCTCCAGCCGGATGACCTTGGCGTCCGGGAAGTCGCTTTCGAAGCGCAGGATGTTGCCGACCTCCGCCCCGCGCCAGGAATAGATCGACTGGTCGTCATCGCCGACGCAGCAGAGATTGCGCGACCGCTGGGCCAGCAGGCGCAGCCAGAGATATTGCGCGACATTGGTGTCCTGGTACTCGTCGACCAGGATGTAGCGGAACTTGCGGTGCCAGCCCTCCAGCACCTCGGCATCGCTCTGCAGCAGCGTCAGGCTGTGCAGCAGCAGGTCGCCGAAATCGCAGGCGTTCAGGGTGCGCAGCCGCTCCTGGTAGCTGCGGTAGATCTCCAGCAGGCGGCCGCCGGCGATGTCGCCGGCATCCTCGGCATTCAGCTTGCCCGGCGGCAGGCCGCGGTCCTTCCAGCGTTCGATGACGCCGAGCAGCTGCCGGGCCGGCCAGCGCCGGGCGTCGAGATTGGCGCCCTCCATGACCTGCTTGATCAGGCGCTGCTGGTCGTCGGTGTCGAGGATGGTAAAGTTCGGGGTCAGACCGACCCGCTCGGCGTGGCGCCGCAGCATGCGCGCGGCCAGAGCGTGGAAGGTGCCGAGCCACCAGCCCTCGACCGGCTCCCCGAGCAGACCGGCGACCCGCTCGCGCATCTCCCGCGCCGCCTTGTTGGTGAAGGTCACGGCCAGCACCTGGCTGGGCCAGGCGCGGCGCGTGCGCAGCAGATGGGCCAGCCGCGTGGTCAGCACCCGGGTCTTGCCGGTGCCGGCTCCGGCCAGCACCAGCACCGGGCCGTCAAGCGCCTCAACCGCCTCGCGCTGGGGGGCGTTCAGCCCCTCAAGATAGGGCGCATCGACCGTGGTCGCGCCGGGCGGTGCGGGCGCTGAGGCGGGAGCGACGGAAGGGCCGGGCCGCGCCTGCGGTCCCCCGGCCCCATCCGCTTGAGAGAACAGATCGGCCATGCGCGAGATATAGCATTCCCGGCCGGCCGCTCATACCCCTCGGATCGGCTGCGTGAGCGGCCCGGCGGGCCGTCAGGCCGGTTCGAGGACCTCCGGCTTTTCTTCCGCCAGCTGCTGCAGGTCGATGGTGACGTGCACGACGCGCGGATCGTCGCGGTCGAACCGGTGATGGAAGCCCAGTTCGCGGCACATCTTCAGCATCGCCCTGTTCTCGCGCAGCACCTCGCCATAGATCTGGCCGATGCCGCGGCTGCGGGCATAGTCGATGATCTCCTGCATCAGGCCGTAGCCGAGGCCGTGGCCTTTCATGTCGGAGCGCACCAGCACGCCGTACTCCGCCTTTTCGTTGTCCGGGTCGGCGGTGATGCGGACGACGCCGTAGACCGCCTCTCCGTCGCCCTTGTCGGCGCGCCCCACCGCCACCAGGGCCATTTCGCGGTGATAGTCGATCTGCGACAGCCGCGCCGCCACCTCGTGCGTCAGGTGCTTGAGCGGGGTGAAGAAGCGCAGGCGGATGTCTTCCTGCGTGCAATGGCCGATCATGTCCTGCAGGTCCGGCTCGTCCTCGGGCCGGATCGGCCGGATGAGGAAGCCGCGGCCGTCCTTCAGGACGAAGACCTTCTCCAGCCGTTTCGGATAGGGGCGGATGGCCAGCCGCTTGCTGCCGGCCGGCAGCGGCTGCCGCACCTTGACCCGGGCGTCGAGCGCCAGCACCCCCTTGTCGCTGGCCAGCAGCGGGTTGATGTCGAGTTCGACCACCTCCGACAGGTCGCAGACCAGTTGCGAGAGCTTGACCAGCGTCAGCTCGATTGCGGCCAAGTCGGCGGCCGGCCGGTCGCGATAGCCCTGCAACAGCTTCCAGATGCGGGTGCGGGACATCATCTCGCGCGCCAGCAGGACGTTGAGGGGCGGCAGGGCGATGGCGGTGTCGTTCAGCACCTCGACCGCCGTGCCGCCGGCGCCGAACATGATGACCGGCCCGAACAGCGAGTCGTCGGCGATGCCGGCGATCAGCTCGTGCCGGCCCGGCAGGTCGGCCATTTCCTGCACGGTGAAGCCGTCGATGCGGGCGTCGGGCGCGACGCCCTTGATGGTTTCCAGCATGCGGGCCGCCGCTTCCCGCGTGGCGTCGGGCGTCAGAAGGTTGAGCCGGACGCCGCCGACATCGGATTTGTGGGTGATGTCGGGCGACAGGATCTTGATCGCCACCGGCCCGCCGAACTCGGCCGCGGCCTTGCCCGCCTCGTCCGGGTTGGCGACGGTGCGGGTCTTGACCACCGGGATGTCATAGGCGGCCAGCAGCTCCTTGGCCTCCGGCTCGGTCAGCCAGGCCCGGCCTTCGTCCAGCGCGCCGCGGATGATGGCCTGCGCGGCCTGCATGTCGGGCTGGAAGTGCTCGGCGACCGAGGGCGGGGTCTGCATCAGGAGCTCCTGGTTGCGCTTGTAGCGGACCAGGTGCATGAAGCCGCGCACCGCCTTGCCGGGCGTGTCGTAGGTCGGGATGCGGCGCTCGGCAAACAGCCGGCGGGCCTCCACCGCCGCACCCTCGCCCAGCCAGCTGGTCAGCACCGGCTGGTGGCGGTGCTTTTCGATGACGTCGACCGTCGCCCGGGCGGCGTCGATGCTGTCGGCGACGGCCACCGGGCAGTTGAGCACCAGGGTGGCGTCCTTGTCGGGGTCGGCCAGCACGCCTTCCAGGGCATCGGCATAGCGCTTGCCCGGTGCATCGCCGATAATGTCGACCGGGTTGCCGTGCGACCAGGTCGGGGGCAGGCAGCCGTTCAGCCGCTCGACCGTCTCGGGCCGCAGCGCCGCCATGCGGCCGGTCTCGTCGGAGACCGCCTCGGTTGCCAGCACGCCCAGGCCGCCGCCATTGGTGACGATGCACAGCCGGTCGCCATGCACCCTGAGGCCGCTGGCCAGGGTCTCGACGGCATCGAACAGCTCGTCGAGATCGAAGACGCGCAGCATGCCGGCGCGACGGAAGGCGGCGTCGAACACCGCGTCGGCGCCGGCCAGGGCGCCCGTATGCGAGGCCGCGGCGGCGGCGGCGGCGGCGGTGCGCCCCGCCTTGATTACCACCACCGGCTTTGAGCGGGCAGCGGCCCGGCCGGCCGACATGAACTTGCGGGCGTCGGCAAAGGATTCGATGTAGAGCAGGATGCCGCGTGTCTGCGGGTCGGCGGCGAGATAGTCGATCATGTCGCCGAAATCGACGTCGCCCATATCGCCCAGCGACACGACGTGCGAGAAGCCGATCTGCCGGTGCACCGCCCAGTCCAGCACCGCCGTGGCGATGGCGCCCGACTGGGTGACGAAGGCGAGGTCGCCGGGCAGCGAGTTCAAATGGGCGAAGCTGGCGTTCAGGCCGATATGCGGGGCCATGACGCCCAGGCAGTTCGGCCCGACGATCCGCATCAGATGCGGCCGGGCGGCGTCCAGGGTGCGCTGCAGCAGGCCCTTGCCTTCTTCGCTGCCGCCTTCGCCGAAGCCGGCGGTGATGATCACCGCCGCCTTGGTGCCGCGGCTGCCGAGATTGTCGATGATCTCCGGCACCGACGGCGGCGGGGTGCAGATCACCGCCAGATCGGGCGTGATCGGCAGATCGTCGATGGATCGGTAGGCGAGCGTCGCTTCGATCGAGCGCTCATGCGGGTTGACCGGCATGACCGGTCCGTCGAAGCCGGCATTCAGCAGATTGTGCGACAGCACGGCGCCGATCGACCTGACCCGCCGGCTGGCACCGATGACTGCGACCGAGCGCGGCTTGAACAGGGAGTCGAGATTGCGGATGCTCATGACCGTCTCCAATCGCCCCGGGATAGCGGTTGCGGTCCTGCCATCCCGTCTGTCTATAGGGCCGCGAACACGGGCAGGCCCGCCCTTGTTGCGGTGCAATATGCACTTTAGAGCGCGTTGGTTAAGGCGTCGTTGTGAAACTTTGTCCCAAACTCCCCCGGGGCTCGCGTTTTGCGCGCGGGAGCCGTGCGCCCGGCGCATAGGCCCTTCTCACGGAGCGGCGGCATCCTGCCGCCGGCGGTCGGCGGGACGCCGACCCTCCGGGTCCTCTCCCTGGAGCGGCGGCATCCTG
>JAAAOG010000190.1 GCA_009909005.1 Alphaproteobacteria bacterium
GCGCCCACCGGCCCGGCCAGCCTGTCGGGACGCGCCCTTTGCGGAGGGATCGGCATCGGCCAGGTGGTTTTTCACGACCCCGTGGTGCCCGCGGCGAAATTCTTTGCCGCCGATCCGCAAAGGGAGCTTGCGCGCCTGAAATCGGCGCTGCAGGCCCTGCGCGTGTCAGTCGATGCCATGGTGACGATCGATTCCGGCGCGCTGATGGGCGAACCGCGTGACGTTCTGGAGACATACCGCCTGCTGGCCCATGACCCGGCCTGGGCCGAGCGGCTTCGCGAGGGCGTGCAGAGCGGCCTGACCGCCGAAGCCTCGATCGACCGGGCACGGCGCGAGCACCGGGTCCGTCTGGAACAGGCCACCGACCCCTATCTGCGCGAGCGGCTCTTCGATCTTGAGGATCTCGACAACCGGCTCCTTCGCGTTCTGGCGGGCAATAACGCCGACGGACCGCAGGAATTCGATGACAACAGCGTTCTCGTCGCGCGCCGGCTGGGCCCGGCCGATCTGCTTGAATATCGCCGCTCAGGTCTGGCGGGTATCCTGGTCGAGGAGGCCTCGGTCTCCTCGCATGCCGCCATCGTGGCCCGCGCGCTGGAGATTCCCACGCTGGGCGGTTTGCCGGGACTGACCACCTCGGTCGATGAGGGCGACGAGGTCATTGTCGATGCCGAGGAAGGCGTGGCCCATTTGCGTCCGGAATCGACCCTCAACGAGGCTTATGCCTCGCGCATTGCGCTGCGAAGCGAGCGGAAGGCCATTTATGCGGCCCTGCGCGACCAGCCTGCCATTTCACGCGATGGGGTCCGGGTCCGCCTGATGATCAATGCCGGCCTGCAGCTGGACATGGAGACGCTTGCCGAATCCGGCGCCGATGGCGTCGGCCTTTTCCGGACCGAATTCCAGTTCCTCGTCTCCGAGACGCTGCCACGGCTCGGCGAGCAGATCGAGCTCTACCGGCGGCTGTTCGAAAGCGCCGGAGGGCGGGAAATCTATTTCCGCACTGTCGATCTCGGCGGTGACAAGCTCTTGCCCGATCTCAACCAGGAGCGCGAGGAAAACCCGGCCCTTGGCTGGCGTTCTCTGCGCTTTGCCCTGGATTCGCGCGGCTTTTTCCGCCGGCAATTGCGCGCTCTCATCCGGGCGGCGGGCGAAAGGCCTCTGACCGTGATGTTTCCGATGGTCACGATTCCCGAGGAGTTCTTCGAAGCCAAGGCCATGCTCCTGGAAGAAATGGACTGGAGCCGCGCGCGCGGCCATGAGGTCCCCGGCGAACTGAAGATCGGGGCAATGCTCGAAGCCCCCTCCTTCGCCTACAGTCTGCAAGAGATCTCGGGCGAGGCCGACTTCGTGTCGATCGGCACGAATGACCTGATGCAGTTCTTCTTTGCAGCCGACCGCATGACCCCGCGCGTGTCGGAACGCTACGACCTGATCAGTCGCCCGGCGTTTCGCTTCCTTGATGAAACGGCCCGCAAATGCGCGCAGTATGGCCTGCCCGTCTCGATATGCGGCGAGGCCAGCGGCGACCCGGTCAAAGCGGTCTGCCTCGCTGCGCTTGGCTTTACCCAGTTGTCGATGCCTGCAGCCGCCGTCGGGTCCGTCAAGCAGGCGATACGTTCCGTACACCTTGCAGATTTCAGGCATGAGCTTTGCAATCTGCTCGGCGAGGGCCGCGGCAGTCTTCGTAAGGAAATATTAGGCTTGTTCGCCCAACATGAAATTAATGCAGTGGCGAATTGATCGGTCTTCAAGCCTGCTGTAAGCAGTGAAGAAGGTTTGAAATCGCGCACAGCCGGCGCATCGACGGGTAAGAGGAAGGGTAGAAGCACGCTTATGGCGCAGCACGGCACACCTGAAATTCTCCCCCAGACGGTATCGGATGCCCCGGCCGTCAGAGACGATACGCCGCGTCACATGGCCGATGAGACGACCCGTTCGAACGACGAAATCTGCGTCAATGAGGCGTGGGAAGGCGGGCCAAAGGCGTTTTTCGATGCGCGCCACCGGTTTTCGCCGCCGATGCCCGCCGGCCAGGCCCTTCGCGCCATTCGTGAGCGTATGGAAGTCGAATTGTCGGTCGTCGCCGAGGAGCTCCGGCTCAACGCGCAATATTTCATGGCCATCGAGCGGATGGAGGTTTCGCGCGTTCCGCGCGGCTACCTGACCAAATATGTCGGCGCCTATGCCAGCTATCTCGGACTGGCGCGCGACGAGATCGTCGCCGCTTACACGGCCGAGTGCGGCGCTGTCGAAACCGTCGAAAAGCCCGAGAAGATCGTTCCGGTCGAGCCGGAATCTTCGCCGCCCTGGCGCCGTCCCGCGGTTCTGGTGGCGGGCGCCCTGCCCGTTTGCGCGGTGGCCGGCGCCCTTTTCCTGGCCCTCACGCCCGGCCCGACGGGCGACGACCCGCAGGTCATGGCGGGCGAGCCTTTCGACGGCGCCCGGGAAAGCCTTTTTGCCGGCGGCGCCCTGCCTGATGGCGCGGCGGGCGAGGATTTCCCCCTGACCCTTACGGCAACGCGCAAGGCGTGGCTGGAAGTGCGCGGCGCCGACGGCACGATCTTCCGCAGCCGGTCCATGGCGCCCGGGGAAACCTATTATCCGCGTGTCGGCGCAGGCTGGACCGTTTCCGCCCGCGACGGCGGCGCCTTCGAATGGCGGCTCGGCGATGCGGTGATTGCCAGCCTCGGCCCGGATGGCGGGGCTGTGTATTCCGCCAGCGTGGACTCAGCCGCCGCGCGCGCGGCTGAAACCGCAGCTCCGGCGCTGGCCTCGGCCGGTGCCGGCGAAGCCTCACGCTAGGGCTTTACCTTGCGGCCAATGCGGCCCATCTACCGATGTGTCAGTCAAGTCTGCGGGAGGCCGGGATGAGCCAGAACCCCATACGCCCCTGGCGCTCGATAGAGCGGCGCGCCAGCCGCAAGATCCGTGTCGGCTCGGTAGAGGTCGGCGGCGATGCGCCGATCTCGGTCCAGTCCATGACCAATACGCCCACGGATGATGCCGGCGCCACAATCGCGCAGATACAGGAGATGGAAGAGGCCGGCGCCGATATCGTGCGCGTCTCCTGCCCCGATGAAGCGGCCACGGCCGCCTTTCCCGGGATCGTCAAGGCCGTCAGTGTCCCGCTCGTTGCCGACATCCACTTTCACTACCGCCGAGGGGTCGAGGCGGCCGATGCCGGGGCGGCCTGCCTGCGGATCAATCCGGGCAATATCGGCTCGCAGGACCGCATTCGCGAGGTGGTCGATGCCGCGCGCGCCAATGGCTGCGCGATCCGTATCGGCGTGAATGCCGGCTCCCTGGAACGCCATCTGCTTGAAAAATATGGTGAGCCCTGCCCTGAAGCCATGGTGGAAAGCGCCCTCGACCATGCCCGCATCCTGGATGATCACGGCTTTCACGACTACAAGATCTCGGTGAAGGCCTCCGACGTCTTCCTCACTGTTGCGGCCTATATGGCGCTCGCCGAGGCGACACAGGCGCCCTTGCACCTCGGCGTCACGGAGGCCGGCGGCCTGCGCGGGGGCACGGTGAAATCCTCCATCGGGCTCGGCTCGCTGCTCTGGGCCGGGATCGGCGACACGATCCGCGTCTCGCTGTCAGCCGACCCTGTCGAGGAAATCCGCGTCGGCTATGACATTCTCAAGAGCCTCAACCTGCGCACGCGCGGCGTGAACATCATCGCCTGCCCGTCCTGTGCGCGCCAGGGCTTCGATGTCATCAAGACCGTCGAAACGCTGGAAGAGCGGCTCGCCCATATTTCCGAACCCATTTCGCTGTCCATCATCGGCTGCGTCGTCAACGGACCGGGCGAGGCGGCGATGACCGATCTCGGCTTCACCGGCGGGGGCAAGGAAGCGGGGATGATGTACATGGCCGGCAAGCCCGACCACAAGGTGTCCAATGACGACATGGTCGAACACATCGTCGAACAGGTCGAGAAGAAGGCCGAGGAGATGCGCGCCGCCCGCGAGGCCGAAGGCGCGGCGAAAACCGCCGCAGAGTAGCGCGCCGCCCCGCTCATCTCCGGACGCCTGCCCGCACGGTCTTCACGCGCACGGCAAAGCTCTGTAGCCCGCCCTCATGGCACGTCAGGAAACTCAGTTTGTCTGCACGGCATGCGGGACCGTCTCGGCCAAATGGGCCGGGCAGTGTCCGGCCTGCGGCGAATGGAACACGCTGGTGGAAGAAGCCGTCAGCGCCGCGCCAGGCGGGCTGAAAACGCCATCCGGGGCGGGCAAGCGCGCCGGCAAGGCCGAACTGGTCGCCCTGAACTCGCAGAGTGCGCCCCCGGTGCGCACCGAGATCGGCGTGGCCGAGCTTGACAGGGTGTTCGGCGGCGGTCTCGTGCCCGCCTCGGCGACGCTGATCGGCGGCGATCCGGGCATCGGCAAATCCACGCTCCTCCTGCAGGTGGCGGCCCGGCTCGCGCGCCTCGGCCTGAGTGTCGTCTATGTGTCCGGCGAGGAAGCCGCCGCGCAGATCCAGGAACGTGCGCGCCGGCTGAAAGTCGCCGACAGCCCGGTCCGGCTCGCCGCCGAAACCGATCTCAGGAAAGTCCTGTCCATGCTGAAAAGCGCACAGCCGGACTTCGTGGTGATCGATTCGATCCAGACAATGTGGTCCGACAGCCTGGAGGCCGCGCCCGGCTCGGTGGCCCAGGTGCGCGCCTGCGCACAGGAACTCACCCGCTGGACAAAGAAATCCGGCGCGGCCCTCGTCATGGTGGGCCATGTCACCAAGGAAGGCCAGATCGCCGGCCCGCGCGTGGTCGAGCACATGGTCGATACGGTCTTCTATTTCGAGGGCGAGCGCGGCCATCAGTTCCGCATCCTGCGCGCCGTGAAGAACCGGTTCGGGCCGACAGACGAGATCGGCATTTTCGAGATGCACACTTATGGCCTCGCCCCGGCGCGCGAGCCCTCGGCGCTGTTCCTGTCGGGCGGCGACGGCGAGACCGGCGGCGCGGCCGTGTTTGCGGCCATGGAAGGCTCGCGCCCCGTGCTCGCCGAAGTGCAGGCGCTGGTGGCTGCGTCAGGCTATGGCACGCCGCGCCGCTCGGTCGTCGGCTGGGATTCCAACCGGCTGGCCATGCTGCTCGCCGTGCTGGAAGCGCGCTGCGGGCTCAGCCTTGCCGGGCGGGACGTCTATCTCACCGTCGCGGGGGGGTATCGCATTGGCGAGCCCGCCGGCGACCTGGCGGCCGCGGCCGCGCTCCTGTCGTCACTGTCCGGCGGCGCCGGGCCGGGCAAGGCTGTGTTTTTCGGCGAGGTCGCCCTGTCCGGCGCCATCCGGCCCGTTGCGCGCACGGAAGCGCGGCTGAAGGAATCCGAGCGGCTCGGTTTCGAGACGGCCTACCTGCCCGATGGCAGCGTTGCGGCAATCGATGGCTTGACCTTGCAACCCATTCGACGGCTTAACGACCTGGTGGAACTCGTCGCGCCTGGATCCCTGACATGACCGAAGCGCTCACAGCCTTTGATGCCGTGGCCCTAACGCTGATAATCGTCTCGGCCCTGATGGCTCTGGCCAGGGGT
>JAAAOG010000151.1 GCA_009909005.1 Alphaproteobacteria bacterium
GAGGGCCGGCTCGTTGAAGGCCGGCTCGTTCAAGGCCGGCTCGTTGAAGATTTGAGACAGCGGTGACGCTTGGGAAGAGCCCGGAGCGGGTAAGGCGCATGCACGGCCCGGCGGGCCGCCAGGGGCTTTCTTTTTCGACCCCTATGCTCCGGATTGGCAAGGCGGCATGCCGGACGCCGGAGTGATGGGGCCCGCCCCAGGGACGAGCCCCCCTTCTCAGCTTTCGTCGTCCTTCTTGGATGCCTCTTCGCGGGCCCGCTTCAGCGCTGCGCCGAGAATATCGCCGAGCGAGGCGCCGCTGTCGGAGGAGCCGTAATCGGCCATGGCCTTCTTCTCCTCCTCGGCCTCTTTCTGCTTGATCGACAGCTGCAGCCGGCGGGTGTTGCGGTCGATGCTGATGATCTTGGCATCGACCTTGTCGCCTTCGCTGAAGCGCTCGGTCCGCTGCTCCGACCGGTCGCGTGACAGATCGGCCTTGCGGATGAAGCCGGTCAGACCCTCGCCGACCGCCACTTCCAGGCCGGCATCGCTGCTGCCGGTGATCGTGCAGGTGACGACCTGGCCCTTGCGGACCTCGGCCGCGCCCTTTTCGAACGGATCCTCGGCCAGCTGCTTGATGCCGAGCGAGATGCGCTCCTTCTCCGGGTCGACGTCCAGCACCTTGACCCGGACCATGTCGCCCTTTTTGTAGTCCTGGATCGCCTGCTCGCCCGGCTTCTCCCAGGACAGGTCCGACATGTGGACCATGCCGTCGATATCGCCCGGCAGGCCGACGAACAGCCCGAACTCCGTGATGTTCTTGACCTCGCCTTCCAGCGTGGTGCCCGGCGGGTGCTTTTCGGAGAAGCCGCTCCACGGGTTCTCCATGCACTGCTTCAGGCCGAGGCTGATGCGGCGCTTGACCGGATCGACGTCGAGCACCATCACCTCGACCTCCTGAGAGGTGGAGACGATCTTGCCCGGATGGACGTTCTTCTTGGTCCAGCTCATCTCGGAGACATGGACCAGCCCCTCGATCCCCGGCTCCAGCTCGACGAAGGCGCCATAGTCGGTGATGTTGGTGACGCGGCCGGTGTACTTGGCGCCGACCGGGTACTTGGCCTCGACGCCCTCCCACGGATCGGCCTCCAGCTGCTTCATGCCGAGGCTGATGCGCTGGGTCTCGGGATTGAAGCGCACCACCTGGACCTTGACGGTCTGGCCGATCTGCAGCGCCTCCGACGGGTGGTTGATGCGCCGCCAGGCGATGTCGGTGACGTGCAGCAGGCCGTCGACGCCGCCGAGATCGACGAAGGCGCCGTAATCCGTGATGTTCTTGACCACGCCTTCCAGCACCTGGCCTTCCTTGAGGCTGGCGACCAGCTCGGAGCGGGCTTCGGCCCGGCTCTCCTCAAGGACGGCGCGGCGCGACACGACGATGTTGCCGCGGCTGCGGTCCATCTTGAGGATCTGGAAGGGCTGCGGCGTGCCCATCAGCGGCGAGATATCCCTGACCGGCCGGATATCGACCTGGCTGCCGGGCAGGAACGCGACGGCGCCCGACAGGTCGACGGTGAAGCCGCCCTTGACCTTGCCGAAAATGACGCCGGTCACCCGCTGCGATTCGTGGAAGGCCCGTTCCAGCGCCGCCCAGGCTTCCTCCCGGCGCGCCTTTTCGCGGGACAGCACGGCCTCGCCGTTCTTGTCCTCGATTCGGTCGACATAGACCTCGACCTCGTCGCCGATCTCCAGGACCGGGCCCTGGCTCGGCTGGCCGAACTCCTTCAGCGCCACGCGCCCTTCCGACTTCAGGCCGACATCGATCAGGGCCGTATCGTTTTCGATCGAGACGACGGTGCCTTTGACCACCGTGCCTTCGAAACTGTCGGTCCTGCCGAGAGACTCCTCCAGCAATGCGGCGAAATTCTCTTTCTCGGTGTCGGAGGTGGCGGTGCTGACTGCCATCGAGACCTCGTCGAATCCTCGTCTGTGGTGCGCCGGCCGCCCGCAGCCCATCTCGGGCCCGGCAACCGCGGCCGGCGGTTGAGTGGAACACATAATCCTGCGGCGTGTCGGCAGGGGATCGGAACGCTCAGGCGCCGGCGATCCGTGCCTCGATAAAATCCACCGCGCGCGCGAGGACTTCATCGGGGGACAAATCGTCGGTGTCGATGACGAACGCATCAATAGCCGGTCGAAGCGGGGAAACCGCTCGCCGGCTGTCGCGCTCGTCCCGATCCCGCATATCCCGCAGGATTTCCGGATATATACCGCCCCCGCCGCCCGATCGCAACTCCTCCAGGCGCCGGCGGGCACGGACTTCCGGCGAGGCGGTGACGAACAGCTTGGCCGCGGCGTCGGGGCAGACGACCGTGCCGATATCGCGGCCGTCCAGCACCGCGCCCCCGGGCCGGGCCGCAAAGTCGCGCTGGAAGGCCAGCAGGGCGGCGCGCACACCCGGAATCGCGGCGACCTGGGAGGCGGCATTGGCCGCCCTGTCCTCCCGCAGAGCCGGGTCGGCGAGGGTCTCGGTCGACAGCGTTTCCGCGGCCCGCACGGCGTCCGCCTCATCGGCCGGGTCGCCGCCGGCCTTCAGGACCGCCAGCCCGGTCGCCCGGTAGAGCAGCCCGGTGTCGAGATGCGGCAGCCCGAACCGGTCCGCCAGCCGCCGCGCCAGCGTCCCCTTGCCCGACGCCGCCGGCCCATCAACAGCGATGATCATGCCAATCAGTCCAATTTTCCGGCCTACGGGCCTTCCTCTCTCGACATTCAAGTCTCGACATTCAAGGTCAGGTGCGGGACGTGACCATATGCAACGTCATAGCTGGATATTTGTCGGGCTAAAGCAGATCCTTTTCCCGGAGCTTGTTCTCGTAATCGTCCCGGCTCAGCGGGCACATGATCAGGGCTACGAAATCGGTTCCGCCAAGCCGGCACTGCTGCGCCATCCGTCCCATCAACGCCTTGCTGATATCTTTTTGGCTCGATCCGTGCGAGGTCTTGGTGAACACGGCGCTCTTTTTTCCGTCTCGCGTGAAATATTGGAAAAAGGAATGATCGCCTTCGCGGCGGCGGAAGCCCTTGCGCTCAAGAGCGGCCTCGACGGTTCTTCGCTTGAGCATCAGGAGAGCGGCCGGAAACGATCGAGAAGCTTTTCGCGCAGGCGCCGGGCGGCCGGTGTCAGCCGGTCCGGCTCCTCCAGGGCATAGTCCTGCCAGAGCATGACCAGTGTCGCCTCCACCACCTCCAGCAAGTCCGTCCGCGTTTCGGCGGTAAGCAAAATATCCAAATCGCCCGAAAGGTCGTAAAGCCCGTCTTCGCGGTCGAACGTCACAGTGAATTCGAGCGGCGGCGTCACCGCATAGCGCACACCGGCGATTGTCATCCGATCGATATGGACAGGACTTTCGTCGACATCGAGCGTCGTAGCATGCGGTTCGGACATCTCTGCGCCCCATTTGGACACGTTATACCCAAGATGATGGCGAGGCAGCGCGCGGCCTTCAACCGCTCGCGCCGGCACTCGGTCAACGAACGTTACGCGCCTAGGCCGCTGCGGTCGAACGCAATGCGGCGCCCAGGGTTGCCATGGTCGCCGCGAATCCCGGGAAGGACGTGTCGATCGGGCCGGCATCGTCGACGGCGACGGGCGCGTCGGTGGCGAGGCCGAGCACCAGAAAGCTCATGGCGATGCGGTGGTCGAGGGCGGTGGCGACGGTGGCCCCGCCCGGCGGCGGCCGGCCGGTGCCATGCACGGTCAGGCTGTCCTCGGTCGCTTCGACCCGCACGCCGCAGGCCGCCAGCCCTTCGGCCATCCGCGCGATGCGGTCGCTCTCCTTCACCCTGAGCTCGCCGACCCCGAGCATGCGGGTCGGCCCCTCGGCGCAGGCGGCGGCGATGCACAGCACCGGATATTCGTCGATCATCGCCGGCGCGCGTTGGGGCGGCACGGAGACGCCGGCAAGGGGCCCGGCCCGGACGCGCAGGTCGGCGGTCGGCTCCCCGGCTTCCACCCGCGCATTCTCGGCGACGATGTCGGCGCCCATCTCGCGCAAAGTCTCGACCAGCCCGGCGCGGCGCGGGTTCATGCCGACATCGCGCAGGACAATGTCCGAGCCCGGGCAGATCAGCGCGGCCACCAGCGGAAAGGCGGCGGAGCTGATATCGGCCGGCACGTGCACCGGCCGGCCGGTCAGCTCGGGCTGGCCGGTGAGCGCGATGGCATGGCTGCCGTCCGCCTCCCGGCTGACGGCGAGCGCGGCGCCGAAATGGCGCAGCATCAGCTCGCTATGGTCGCGGGTCGGTTGGCGCTCAATGACGGTGGTGAGGCCCGGGGCGTTCAGCCCGGCCAGCAGCACCGCCGATTTCACCTGGGCCGAGGCGACCGGCAGCGCGTAGGTGATCGGCAGGACCGGGTCGGGGCCGATGACCGCCATGGGCAGGCGTCCGCCGCTGCGGGTGACGAAGGCCGCCCCCATCCGCTCCAGCGGCTCCATCACCCGGCGCATCGGCCGGCGCACCAGCGAGGCATCGCCGGTGAGAAAGGCGGTGAAGGGGTGGCCGGCGATGAGCCCGGTCAGCAGCCGCGCGGCGGTGCCGCTATTGCCCATGTCCAGCACGCCGGCCGGCTCGGCCAGCCCGCCGACCCCGACGCCGGCGACGCGCCAGGGGTCGCCGTCGGCGGCCGGCGGCGTCACCGCGGCCCCCATTGCCGAGAGCGCGGCGGCGGTGCGCAGCACGTCCTCCCCGGCCAGCAGGCCATGGATTTCCGTCTCGCCGACCGCCATGGCGCCCAGCATCAGCGCCCGGTGCGAGATCGACTTGTCGCCCGGCACCCGGACGCTGCCGGACAGCGGGCCGGCCTTTCGCGCCGTCAGACCTTGTGTCGCCAAAGCGCCACCCTCACTTTGCCCGTTCCGCCGTCGCCCGGCGGCCCGCCGGCCGGGCTCTTAAGCTTTTGACAGCCGGCCCGCAGCGTGGCAGACGGCAGAGCCAGGGACTATGCACGCCGCTCTTTGCCGGCGCCAGCGGATCAGTCGAGGAGTTTTCGTCCGTGGTCAAACCCGAATGGGGCACCAAGCGCATCTGTCACAATTGCGGAGCCCGCTTCTACGATCTGCACCGCGATCCGATCGTCTGCCCGAAATGCGCGACGACCTTCGATCCGGAGGCGCTGTTGCGCTCGCGCCGGTCGCGCAGCGCCATTGTCAGCGACATCGAAAAGCCGGCCAAGGGCAAGGCGGCCGCCGCCGCGGCTGCGGCGCCGATCGCCGAGACCGAGGCGCTGGAGCCCGCGGCCGAGACCGAAGAGGCGGCCGAGACCGAAAGCGAGGAGCTGGAGGAGGTCGAATCGGCCGACGAGTCCTATGAGGAGGAGGAGAGCGACGACTCCAATGTGCTGCTCGAGGATGCCTCCGAACTCGGCGACGACAATGTCGACGACGTGATCGACGTCGAGGGCTCGGACGAGGATTCGCGCTAGGGCCGCCATGCGCGGGGCTGCGGGATGCGGCCA
>JAAAOG010000146.1 GCA_009909005.1 Alphaproteobacteria bacterium
ATATCCAGGGCGAATTCATGGAATTCGACGGC
Source organism: Alphaproteobacteria bacterium (assembly GCA_009909005.1). Classification (GTDB taxonomy): domain Bacteria; phylum Pseudomonadota; class Alphaproteobacteria; order DSM-16000; family Inquilinaceae; genus JAAAOG01. The sequence continues at coordinate 33 of JAAAOG010000146.1, forward strand.
ACCTTCATGCTGGATCGGGACAATCCGGAAAACAGCTCCATCGATGTCACGATCGATGTCGGCAGCCTCGACAGCGGTTGGCAGGAGCGTGATGCACACTTCAAGAGCGCCGATTTCTTTGACGCCGAAAATTATCCCACCATCACCTTTACCTCCACCAGCGTCGAGATCACCGGCGAGAGCACCGCCAATGTCACCGGCGACCTGACCATCAAGGACAACACCATGCCGGTGACGCTCGACGTCACCCTGAACGGCCTGCAGGACGACCATCCCATCCGCGAGGGGCGGCAAGCCTATGCCGGCTTCACCGGCACGACCACAGTCCTGCGCAGCGATTTCGACGTCGACATGTTCGCGCCGGCCGTCTCGGACGAGGTCGTCATCCGCATCGAGATGGAAGCCACCGGCCCGCAATCCTGACGGCGACAGGCCTCTTTCGGTCCCGGACCGGCCCCGGCCGCCGGTCCGGGTTTGCGCGAATAGACGGGGAGACCGCCATCATGGCCGTGTTCAATACCGATGCCCGCTACGGCGCCGTGGCCAAGCTGCTGCACTGGCTGATCGCCGCGGGAATCATCGGCATGATCGGGCTCGGACTGGTTATGGAGACCCTGCCGCCGGCCGACCGCTATGCCGCCACGCAGTTCCACAAGGCGACCGGCCTGACCATCCTCGCCCTGGTGGCGATCCGAATCATCTGGCGCCTGGTCAACCGTGTCCCCGACCTGCCGCCGGGCATGCCGCGTCACGAGCGGCTGCTGGCGCACGGCACACATTACGGACTCTATGTCTTGACGGTCGCGCAGCCGCTGAGCGGTTGGATCATGGCCTCGGCCTCCAGCCTGCCCATCGGCGATGTGTATGGACTGTTCGGCATCCCGGACCTGATGGCGACCAGCGAGTCGGCGGAATCGATCGCCGGAAGCATCCACTGGGCCCTGGGCTGGGCCATCGTCGCACTGCTGGTCCTGCACATCGCCGGCGCGCTGAAACACCATTTCATCGAACGCGACAATGTTCTCCGCCGCATGCTGCCCTTTGCGCGGCTGCGCGCCCCCCGCACCAGCTGAGAGGCACGACTCATGCCGATTCTCGCCAAGCCCGCCACCGGTCTTCTCGTCGCTGCGGCCCTGGTCCTGGCCGGCGGCCCGCCCGCGCCGGCCCAGGCCGCCACCTGGACCGTCGATCATGACGCCAGCCGCATCGCCGTCATCGGGACGCAAACCGGCGACACGTTCGAGGCCGAGTTTCAGGATTTCGAGGCGGATATCGCTTTCGATCCGGACAATCTCGCGGCCAGCAGCGTGACCGTGACGATCGACGTGGGCAGCTTCGAGAGCGGCAATGACGATCGCGACGAGCTGGCCATGGACAACCAGTGGTTCGACGTCGACACGTGGCCGCAGGCGGAGTTCCGCGCCTCGACCTTCCGCCACCTCGACGGCAATCGCTACGAGGCGGACGGCACCCTGCGAATCCGCGACGTCGGCCGCGACATCACCCTGCCCTTTACCCTGACCATCGAGGATGGAACCGCCACGATGCATGGCGAAATTGAGGTGGATCGCAGCAACTTCAATTTGGGGCAGGGTGATTTCGCCTCCGGAGAACTGGTGGGCTTTGACGTCACGATCGTCATCGACCTGACGGCCCAGCGAGCTGGCTGACCGGCGCTTGTCTTGTCCTTCGACGTCAGGGAGAGAGGGGAACCAGGGTCGCATCCAGGGTTTCGCGGGGCAAACACCGTCAATCGCATCGAAGGCCCCGACCCATGCTTACGATCCAGCCCCTGGTTGCCCTCATCGCGGGGATCCTGATTCTCGTGGTCCCGCGCCTGCTCAACTACATCGTCGCCATATACCTGATCATCGTCGGCATTCTTGGCCTGGCGCCGCAACTCGGTGCCATGTGACCGGCCGTCTCGCTCACCCGCTCCGCTGGAACTCAAGCCACCCGGATGCTGGACTGCTCCCCGGACCCGGTCAGCCGATCGAGCCCGCCGAAGACGACGTCGATCCCATTGCCGTCCGTGCTCATCGGAAGGAGGATGCGCTCATAGCGCAGGTCCATCCCCAAATCATCGCGCGTCGACAGCTGATGGTGAACGGGACCCTCATGGTCGATCGGCTGGCGGTAGGCCTCCACCAGGCCGTCCGCCATGGGCCGCGGCCAGACATCCCGCAAATGCCGCCTGGTCGACCGAACCCCATGAACGCGGTCGACCGTGTCGCCGCAGATAAGGTGGAGAAAGTCGTCCCGTTCGGCATCCCACTTCGCCAGGATGACATGGCTGAGCGACCCCGCAATCTCGACGGGATCGAGATCCGCCTTCCGCGGCCAGCGCGGATTGCGCGGCAGGCTTTCCCAGTAGGCGTAGAGCGCGCGGAGCTTAGGACTGCCGATCGCCTCGACGTCCGTGATGGCGCGCGCGGTCGGCAAGGCCTGCACGCTCGCGATGAAAATTGATGGGTCTTCCGTCATCGTTGAAACATCCTGCAGTATCCGGTCGGCATCTCGCTAAGGAGGCAGGAACAAACTCAGCCGTGTCTTGATTTCACGGTTTCCTCCATCGCGTAGGAATGGCAAGATCGAGCCGCTGAAACCACTTCTCGTACCGGCGATCGTGCCGGAACAATTCAAAGGTCAGAACCACGCAGGGTTTTGGCCCTCAACCATCATTCCGGTTATCAAGACCCTGCCCTATCAACGTCAAACCGTCAATTCTAATGCACTGCAGCAGAGGGGGGGGGGTCGCACGGGCCGGCCCTTCGCGCCTGGGCACGGCGCACGAGACCCGCGATAAAAAGCGGCGCCCAAAAAAAATCAGCCGAGGCTTCATCAGAAGACCTCGGCCGGAGAGTTGAAGACAGGGAGGGTTGGAGACGAGTTGTTGTTTACGCTTCGACTTCATCGCCTGCGTTGATCTGGATCAAGCTTTGCGGATTGAACCGCCAAGACCCTCCTCCGAACCTGAGAATGCGATTGAATACCCAGGACTGACCGTTTCGACATCCCGTTCGGCGATGCCGCCGAATCACGCCGTATCGCCTTCATGCGAGGCGCCGGCCTCCGCTTCCGGGCCGCCCGCCGCGCGCCCGGCGCGACCCAGGCCGATTTCCCGGGCAAAGTTCGAGCGCTGGGCAGCATAATTCGGCGCAACCATCGGATAGTCGGGCGGCAAACCCCATTTCGCCCGGTAATCCTCCGGCGACATATCGTACTTTGCCCGCAAATGACGCTTGAGCATCTTCAGCTTTTTGCCGTCCTCCAGGCAGATCAGATAATCGGGCGTCACCGATTTCTTGACCGGGACGGCCGGCTTCTGCGTCTTTTCAGGAGCCGCCTCGGGCTGCGAATCGGCAGCTTTGAGCGATCCGTGAACAGACCGAATGAGCTCCGGCAGCTGCTCCGCGGACAGGCTGTTCTGGCGAACATACGATGCGACCAGCTGCGCCGTCATTTCGACCAGAGCGGCATCGGACAGGCCCTGTGTGTCTTGGTTTTCTTGGCTCATCCTGCTTTTCCCAACAGATGAAATGGTCATGTCTTCGCGTTTCCAGCGGCGCTCGTACATGTCTCCGGAAGCCCTCGCTCGTCAAGACCATTTTCCAATATTCCGCAATAATTGATCCCGCCTGCCGATCCCGGACCGGCCGGAGTGTTGTCCGGAATGCCAGGGTTTCTGCCGCATCGCCGCCCCTCCGCGCTCGACGATGTCACGATACTCGGGAATGCACGAACCGTCGCATCGGATGCTGAACTTCTTCTCGCTCGCTGTGCCGGCCGGAGCGAATCGGTCCGGCGCCACCAGATAGCGCGGCTTGCCCAGCCATTGCGGCGCTCCTATTTTCTCTGGCGAAATGTGGTGACAGCGTCCCCGGTCATGATGGCATGACGCCGGCCGGGGCCGAGACACGACACGGGCGAACTCCCATGGCGGACGAGGCAGAGAGGGATATGGCGATCCGGGGGACCGTCGCGATCGGCGCCGACCATGCGGGATTCGCCTTGAAGGAATGGCTGAAGGCGCGGCTTGCCGAATCGGGCTATGGCATCCTCGACGTCGGCACTCACAGCGCCGACTCGGTGGACTACCCGGACTTCGCCCATGCCGTCGGCGACGCCCTGGTCTCCGGCAAGGCCAATCGCGGCGTGTTGATTTGCGGGACCGGTATCGGCGTCAGCATCGCCGCCAACCGCAATCCGGCCGTCCGGGCCGCCTTATGCCAGAATGTCGACGCGGCGCGCTTGGCCCGCCAGCACAATGATGCGAACGTGCTGGCGCTCGGCGCGCGCCTGCTGGACCGCGACATCGCGGCGGCCTGCGTCGACGTATTCCTCGCGACGGCTTATGAAGGCGGGCGCCACGACCGGCGACTGGCCAAGCTGTCGCCCCGGCCCGCCGGCGATTCGGAACCCGACGGGACCGGTTCTCTTCAAAGCCTCCGACGGGAAGGGGTTTGACCGCCATGAGCATCGCACAAACGACCCGAACCGCCAGCCACACCCATGGCCGGTTCTTCGAAGCCGGCCTTGCCGAGGCCGACCCGGATATCTTCGCCGCCGTCGGCCGCGAGCTGAAGCGCGAGCAGGAGCAGATCGAGCTGATCGCCAGCGAGAACATCGTCTCGCGCGCCGTGCTCGAGGCTCAGGGCACGCTGCTGACCAACAAATATGCCGAGGGCTATCCCGGCAAACGCTACTATGGCGGCTGCGAGTTCGTTGACGAAGCCGAGCGCCTCGCCATTGAACGCGCCTGCCGGCTGTTCGACTGCGCTTTCGCCAATGTCCAGCCGCACTCCGGCGCCCAGGCCAACGGCGCCGTCTTCCTCGCCCTGCTCAAGCCCGGCGATACCATCCTGGGCATGTCGCTGGCCGCCGGGGGGCATCTCACCCACGGCGCGCCGCCGAACATCTCGGGGAAATGGCTGAACGCCGTGCCCTATGGCGTCCGGCAGCAGGACGGCCGGATCGATATGGACGAGGTCGAGGCCCTGGCGCAGGAGCACAAGCCGAAGCTGATCATCGCCGGCGGCTCGGCCTATTCCCGGGTCATCGACTTCGCCCGCTTCCGGGCCATCGCCGATTCGGTCGGCGCGTATCTGATGGTCGACATGGCGCACTTCGCCGGGCTGGTGGCCGGCGGCGTCCATCCCTCGCCGCTGCCGCATGCCCATGTCGTGACCACGACGACGCACAAGACCCTGCGCGGCCCGCGCGGCGGCATGGTGCTGTCGACCGACCCGGAGATCGGCAAGAAGATCAACTCGGCCGTCTTCCCCGGCCTGCAGGGCGGGCCGCTGATGCACGTCATCGCCGCCAAGGCCGTTGCCTTCGGCGAGGCGCTGCGGCCGGAGTTCAAGCTTTATGCCAAGACGGTGATCGACAATGCCCGGGCGCTGGCCGACAGCCTGATGCAGTCCGGCCTCGACATCGTCACCAACGGCACCGACACGCACCTGATGCTGGCCGACCTGCGGCCCAAGGGGCTGACCGGCAAGGCGGCGGAAGCGGCGCTGGAGCGGGCCAACATCACCTGCAACAAGAACGGCATTCCCTTCGACCCGGAAAAGCCGATGGTGACCTCGGGCATCCGCGTCGGCACCCCGGCCGCCACGACTCGCGGCTTCGGCCCGGTGGAGTTCCGGGAGGTCGGGCAGTTGATTGCCGAGGTGCTGGATGGGATGGCTGCCAATCCGGACGACACCCGTGCCGTCGAGGCCGCGGTGCGCGAACGGGTGGCCGACCTGACCGGGCGGTTCCCGATCTATTCCTGACGCCTGCAATAAGAAAAAGAACCGGAGACACGGGGGATGCGCTGTCCGTTCTGCGGCAACGAAGACACCCAGGTGAAGGACTCGCGGCCGACCGAAGACAATTCGGCCATCCGCCGGCGGCGCTATTGCCCGGCCTGCGGCGCGCGCTTCACCACCTTCGAGCGCATCCAGCTGCGGGAGCTGACGGTGATCAAATCCACCGGCTCCCGCGAACCCTTCGATCGCGACAAGCTCTACCGCTCCCTGCAGATCGCCCTGCGCAAGCGGCCGGTCGAGCCGGAGCGCATCGAGCGGGTGGTCAACTCCATGACCCGGCAGCTGGAAAGCTCCGGCGAGACCGAGATCCCCTCCAAGGTGATCGGCGAGATGGTGATGAAGCACCTCGCCACCCTGGATAAGGTCGGCTATGTCCGCTACGCCTCGGTCTACAAGGACTTCACCGAGCCGAGCGACTTCAACGAATTCGTCGGCCGCCTGCAGATCACCGCGGACTAGCCCCGGTGGCGTCAGCCGACGACGACCGCTACATGGCCCTGGCTCTGGCCCTCGCCGCGCGCGGGCTGGGGCGGGTCTGGCCCAACCCGGCGGTCGGCTGCGTGCTGGTCGATTCGGCCGGCCTTGTGGTCGGGCGCGGCTGGACGCAGCCCGGCGGCCGCCCGCATGCGGAAACCGAGGCCCTCGCCCGCGCCGGCCCGGCCGCCCGCGGCACCACCGCCTATGTCTCCTTCGAGCCCTGCGCCCATCACGGCAAGACCCCGCCCTGTGCCGAGGCGCTGATTGCCGCCGGCATCGCGCGGGTCGTCGTGCCGGTCCTCGACCCCGATCCGCGGGTCCAGGGACGCGGCATCGCCCGGCTCCGCGCCGCCGGAATCGCCGTAACAGCCGGACCGGGCGCGGCAGAGGCCCGGGCGCTCAACGAAGGCTTCATCCGCCGGGTCGAGGACGGCCGGCCGCTGGTCACCCTGAAGCTGGCAACGACGCTCGATGGCCGCATCGCCGTGCATAGCGGCGCCAGCCGCTGGATCACCGGCGAGGCCGCGCGCGCCCGCTCCCATGCCATCCGGGCCGAGCATGACGCCATCATGGTCGGCAGCACCACCGCCATCGTCGACAATCCCGACCTCACCTGCCGGCTGCCGGGGCTGGCGGACCGGTCGCCGGTGCGCATCGTCGTCGACAGCCGGCTGCGCCTGCCCCTGACCGCCAGGCTGGTGGCCACGGCCCAGGAGCGGCCGACCTGGATCGTCACGCTGGAGGGCGGCGATACGGCGCGGTTCGCCGCGTTCCGCCAGGCCGGTGCCGAGATCATCGCCGTGCCCGGCCATCCGACCGGCCTGATCGATATCGCCGAGGCGCTGAAGGCGCTCGCGGCCCGCGGGCTGACCCGGGTGATGGTCGAGGGCGGGGCCCGCCTCGCCGCCACCCTGTTGCAGGCCGGCCTTGTCGACCGGCTGGAATGGTTCCGCAGCGCCTCGCTGATCGGCGGCGACGGCGTGCCGGCGGTCGAGGCCTTCGGCGTCGACACTATGGACCAGCTCGCCCGCTTCGAACGCACCGATGCCCGCCGCCTCGGCCCCGATCTGTGGGAGCGGCTCACGCGCTCCGATTAGCGCGGAGCGGCGGCGTCCCGCCGCCGATGGTCGGCGGGACGCCGACCCTCCAAAGCGATGCCTCAATCGATCCGCGCGGAGCGGCGGCGTCCCGCCGCCGATGGTCGGCGGGACGCCGACCCTCCAAAGCGACGTCTCAATGGATCCGCGCGGAGCGGCGGCGTCCCGCCGCCGATGGTCGGCGGGACGCCGACCCTCCAAAGCGGCGTCTCAATCGATCCGCGCGGAGCGGCGGCGTCCCGCCGCTGCTGGTCGGCGGGACGCCGACCCTCCAAAGCGGCGTCTCAATGGATCCGCGCGGAGCGGCGGCGTCCCGCCGCCGATGGTCGGCGGGACGCCGACCCTCCAAAGCGGCGTCTCAATGGATGCGCGCGGAGCGGCGGCGTCCCGCCGCCGATGGTCGGCGGGACGCCGACCCTCCAAAGCGGCGTCTCAATGGATGCGTGCGGAGCGGCGGCGTCCCGCCGACCCTCCAAAGCGACGTCTCAATGGACCCGCGCGGAGCGGCGGCGGGACGCCGACCCTCCAAAGCGACGTCTCAATGGACCCGCGCGGAGCGGCGGCGGGACGCCGACCCTCCAAAGCGACGTCTCAATGGAGCCGCGCGGAGCGGCGGCGTCCCGCCGCCGATGGTCGGCGGCACGCCGACCCTCCCGGCGAGACGCCTGCACTTCCGCCGGAGCTTTCACCCCGTGCCGGCCTTATCGGAAATGCCCGCTGCAGCGCACGCACGCGGCGCCGCGTCGTTCCGAATGCCGATTCCGCCGGTACCATGGCCGATCAGACAGCCGCCCTCTCCGATTGGCAAGAGTCGAACGCCAACGATGTGGCGACGCAGCTCAAGGTCGATCCGCAGAAGGGCCTGAGCGAGACCCAGGCGCAGCGCCGGCTTGAACGGTACGGGCGCAATGCCATCGAGGAGGAGAAGGAAAGCCTCCTCGTCCGGCTGCTGAAGAATTTCTGGGGACCGATCCCCTGGATGCTCGAGGCGGCCATCATCCTCGCCGCCATCGCCCGGCGCTGGGAGGACCTGGCGGTCATCGCCGCCATGCTGCTGATCAATGGCGGCGTCAGCTTCTGGCACGAAAGCAAGGCCCAGAGCGCCATCGCGGCGCTGAAGCAGCGCCTCGCCCCGTCGGCCCGGGTGATCCGCGACGGCCGGCGGAAAGAGCTGCCGGCCGATCATCTGGTGCCCGGCGATATCGTCCTTCTGCGGATGGGCGATGTGGTCCCGGCCGATGCCAAGCTGCTGCCGGACCAGCATCTCAGCATCGACGAATCGGCCCTGACCGGGGAATCGCTGCCCGTCGACAAGGACGAATCCGCCCCGGCCTGGTCCGGCACCACGGTCAAGCGCGGCGAGGCCCGGGTGCTGATCGCCGCGACCGGCCGCAACACCAAATTCGCCCGCACCGTCGAGCTGGTCGAGAGCGCCGAGGAGACCTCGCACTTCCAGAAGGCGGTGCTGCGCATCGGCTATTTCCTGATCGGCATCACCGCGCTGCTGGTGGCCGCCGTGGTGGCGGTGACGCTGCTCCGCGGCGATCCCTGGGGGCAGGTGCTGATCTTCGCCCTGGTGCTGACCATCGCCGGCATCCCGCAGGCCCTGCCCGCCGTCCTTACTGTCACCATGACCGTCGGCGCCAACCGGCTGGCGGCGATGAAGGCGATCGTCTCGCGCCTCGCCGCAATGGACGAGATCGCCGGGCTGCAGGTGCTCTGCGCCGACAAGACCGGCACCCTGACCAAGAACGAGCTGGAGCTGCAAGAGCCGGTTGTCCTGGCGGCCGAGGATGAAAATGACCTGATCCTTGCCGCCGGCCTGACGACAAGGCGGGACGGCGACGACCCCATCGACAACGCCATTCTCGGGGCGTTCGCGGACCCGTCCATCCTCGACCGGTACGACATTGCCGATTTCCGGCCCTTCGACCCGACCCGCAAGCGGGCCGAGGCCGATGTCCGGAGCGAGAGCGGCACGATCACCGTCGCCAAGGGCGCGCCGCAGGTGATCCTCGACCTCGTCGGGTCGGACGACGACCTGCGCCGGGAGATCGGCGACAGGGTGCAAGACCTCGGCGAACGCGGCTTTCGCGCGCTCGGCGTCGCCCGGAAAAGCGGAGACGACTGGGAATATCTCGGTCTGCTGCCGCTGCTGGACCCGCCGCGCGAAGACAGCAAGGCGGTGCTCGACGACGCCAAGCGGCACGGTATCGACATCCGCATGGTCACCGGCGACCACGCCGCCATCGCCAAGCAGGTGGCCGGGCAGATCGGCCTGGGCCGGACAATCCCGGAAGCCGCGGCCCTGTTCGGCGAGGATGCCACGCGCATCGAGCCGGAAGAGCGCCATCGGGTGACGGAGGCCGACGGCTTCGCCCAGGTCACGCCCGAGCACAAGTTCGCCATCATCAAGCAGTTCCAGGCCGACAACCGCATCGTCGGCATGACCGGCGACGGGGTCAACGATGCCCCGGCCCTGAAGCAGGCGGATGTCGGCATTGCCGTGGCCGACGCCACGGATGCCGCCCGCGCCGCCTCCGACCTCGTGCTCACCGAAAAGGGCCTGGGCGTGATCACTCACGCCATCGACGAGGCGCGGCGCATCTTCGAGCGCATGACCAGCTACGCCACCTTCCGCATCACCGAGACGCTGCGGGTGCTGCTGTTCGTGTCGCTGTCGATCCTCGTCTTCGATTTCTACCCGGTCACCGCGATCATGATCGTGCTGCTGGCGATCCTCAACGACATCCCGATCATGACCATCGCCAGCGACAACGCCCCCACGGCCGACCATCCGGTGCGCTGGAACATGCGACGGGTCCTGACCGTCGCCGGGGTGCTCAGCATCGCCGGGGTGATCGAGTCCTTCATCCTCTTCTGGTTCCTGCAGACCCAGCTGGCGCTGCCGGAAGAGACCATCCAGACGATGATGTTCCTGAAGCTGCTCGTCGCCGGGCACATGACCATCTACATGACCCGCACCCAGGGCTGGTTCTTCACGAAGCCATATCCGAGCCTGCTGCTGTTCCTGACCCTGGAAGGCACCCAGATCGTCGGCACCCTGTTCGCCGCCTTCGGCATCCTCGTGCACGACATCACCTGGGCCCAGGTCGGCCTGGTCTGGGGCTATTCGCTGGTCGGCTTCGTGATCATCGACGGGCTGAAAGTCCTGACCTACCGGATCATGGGACGCGAGCAGAAGACGCAGGCAGGCAGGCATCGCGCCGCCGAAGCGCCGGCCTGACCGGGGCCGGGTACGCGACCCGGGAGACAGAAAGGGAGACACGCCATGGCCGACTCACCTCTGATCCGCTGGCTGTCCGCCCTGGGCAGCGACGACACCGGGCTGGTCGGCGGCAAGAACGCCTCGCTCGGCGAAATGATTGCCGGGCTCGGCGCCGCCGGTATCCGCGTGCCGGAGGGCTTCGCCACGACGGCCGCCGCGTATTGGGCCTTTCTCGACGCCAATGACCTGCGCCGCCGGCTGACCGAGACCCTCGCCGAACTGCACAACGACGGCAGCAATCTCGCCGGCGTCGGCGAGGCGGTGCGGTCGATGATCCTGGAGGCGGACTTTCCGGACGACCTCGCCAAAGCGATCACCGGCCATTATGTCGAAATGCGGGAGAGGGCCGGCCGCGACGACCTCGACGTCGCCGTCCGTAGCAGCGCCACGGCCGAGGACCTGCCCGAGGCCAGCTTCGCCGGCCAGCTCGAAACCTTCCTCAACATCCGCGGCGACGACGCCCTGCTGGACGCCTGCAAGCGCTGCTTCGCCTCGCTGTTCACCGACCGGGCGATCAGCTACCGGGCCGAGCACGGCTTCGATCACATGAAGGTGGCGCTGTCGGTGGGCGTGCAGCGCATGGTCCGCGCCGACAAGGGCGGCTCGGGGGTGATGTTCTCCATCGACACCGACACCGGCTTCCCGGGCGCGGTGCTGATCAACGCCGCCTGGGGCCTGGGCGAAACCGTCGTCCAGGGCATGGTCGAGCCCGACGAGTACCACGTCTTCAAGCCGCTGCTCGACCGCGAGGGTGCCGCCCCGATTATCGAAAAATCGCTCGGCTCGAAGAACGTCAAGATGGTCTATGGCGAGAGCGGCGAGTCCGAGACGGTCGAGACGCCCGATGCCGACCGCCACCGCTTCGTCCTGAGCGACGATGACATCCTGCAGCTCGGCCGCTGGGCCAGGACGATCGAAGACCATTACGGCAAGCCAATGGATATGGAATGGGCCAAGGACGGCGATAGCGATGCGCTGTTCATCGTCCAGGCCCGCCCGGAAACCGTGCAGTCGCAAAAGGCCGCCGGCAGCTTCAAATCCTATCGGCTGAAGGAGACGGGCACGCCGCTGGCCCGCGGGCTGGCGGTCGGCGACGCCATCGCCGCCGGGCCGGTCTGCCGCCTCTCCGGTCCCGACGAGATCGACCGGTTTCAGGAGGGCGGGGTGCTGGTCACCGGCATGACCGACCCCGACTGGGTGCCGATCATGAAGAAGGCCGCCGCCATCGTTACCGACGAGGGCGGGCGCACCAGCCATGCGGCCATCGTCAGCCGCGAGCTCGGCCTGACCGCAGTGGTCGGCGCCGGCAATGCCACCGGGCAGCTTGAGGACGGCACCGACGTAACCGTCTCCTGCGCCGAGAGCGAGGAAGGCCTCATCTATGAAGGGCGGCTGGACTTCGACATCGAGGAAATCCGGCTGGAAGAGATCCCCAAAACGCGCACGAAGGTGATGGTCAATCTGGGCAATCCGGCCGCCGCCTATCGCTGGTGGCGGCTGCCGGCCGACGGCGTCGGCCTCGCCCGCATGGAATTCATCATCGGCAATATGATCAAGGCGCACCCGCTCGCCCTGCTCCGCTATGACGGGCTGGAGCGTGACGTGCAGCGGCAGATCGACGACCTGACCCGCGCCTATGACAGCCGCACCGCATTCTTCGTCGACCGGCTGGCCCGCGGCATCGCCCGCATCGCCGCGGTGCACTATCCCCGGCCGGTGATCGTGCGGATGAGCGACTTCAAGACCAACGAATATGCCGAGCTGATCGGCGGGGCCGGCTTCGAGCCGGCGGAGAACAACCCGATGCTCGGCTGGCGTGGCGCCAGCCGCTACTATGACGGACCCTATCGCGACGGCTTCCGACTGGAATGCCAGGCCATCGCCAAGGCCCGCAACGAAATCGGCCTCGACAATGTCGTGGTCATGATCCCCTTCTGCCGAACGCTTGAGGAGGCCGACCGGGTCAACGAGACCATGGCCGAGTTCGGCCTGGAGCGCGGCAAGGACGGGCTGGAGATCTACGTCATGTGCGAGATCCCGTCGAACGTCATCCTCGCGCGGCAATTTGCCGAGCGGTTCGACGGCTTCTCCATCGGCTCGAACGACCTCACGCAGCTGGTGCTCGGCGTCGACCGCGACAATGACCGGCTGAGCCACCTGTTCGACGAGCGCGACCCGGCGGTGAAAAGCTTCATCGGCAGCCTGATCGTCGACGCCCGCGCCGCCGGCGCCAAGACCGGCCTGTGCGGCCAGGCACCCAGCGACCACCCGGAATTCGGCCGCTATCTGGTCGAATGCGGCATCGACTCGATGTCGGTCACCCCGGACAGTTTTCTCAACGTGAAACGCCGCGTCGCCGAAGCCGAGCAGGTAAACATCGTCGGCTGAATCAAGTCCCCGCGCAGAGAGCTTTTTGAAGGACTCCATGTCCCAGCGGCCGAATTTTGTCTAATCTTCGACATGCGGGCATAGAGTCGTGTCACAGAGCCACGGAGACGAACTCCGGGTCCTCAGGCGGCGGCGATTTTATGGCCACTCTCCTCGATCGCGGTGCAGATATCGCCGACGACGGTGTCGACCAAGTCCGGGTCGTCGCCTTCCGCCATCACCCGGATGACCGGCTCGGTGCCGGATTTGCGGATCAGCACCCGCCCCTGCCCGCCGAGCCGCTGCTCCGCCGCGGCGATCGCACCGCGCACCGCCTCGGTTTCCAGCGGTGCCGGCCGGTCCGGCCCGGGCACGAAGCGGACATTGCGCAACAGCTGCGGCACCGGCTCGAACATATGGCAGACCTGGCTCGTCGGCCGTTCGCTGCGCTTGATGACGGCCAGCACCTGCAGGGCGGCGATCAGCCCGTCGCCGGTGGTGGCGTGGTCGGCGAGGATGATGTGGCCGGACTGTTCGCCGCCGACATTGAAGCCCTGCTCGCGCATCGCCTCGACGACATAGCGGTCGCCGACGCCGGTCCGGCACAGCGTCAGCCGCAGCCCGGCGAGATAGCGCTCCAGCCCGAGATTGGACATGACGGTGGCGACGACGCCGCCGCCTTTCAGCGTGCCGGAGGCGAACTGGTCGAGGGCGATCACCGCCATCAGCTGGTCGCCGTCGATCTCCCGGCCGTTCTCGTCGGCGATGATCAGCCGGTCGGCGTCGCCGTCCAGGGCGAGGCCGAGATCGGCGCCGTACTCGACGACCGCGGCGCACATCCGCGCGGTTGCCGTGGCGCCGCAATTCTCGTTGATGTTGAGGCCATTGGGCTCGACGGAGAGCGGCACGATCTCCGCCCCCAGCTCCCATAGCACCTGCGGCGCGACCTTGTAGGCGGCGCCATTGGCGCAGTCGACGACGATCTTCAGGCCGTCGAGCCGCAGGCCGCGCGGGAAGGTGTTCTTCACATGCTCGATATAGCGGCCGGCCGCATCCTCCAGGCGGCGGGCGCGGCCCAGCGCCTTGCCTTGCGGCAGGCCGGGAATGCCGGCGCCATGGCCGTTGGCGGTGATCCGCGCCTCGATCTCCGCCTCGGTCTCGTCGGACAGCTTGTGGCCGTCCGGCCCGAACAGCTTGATGCCGTTATCGGCAAAGGGGTTGTGCGAGGCGGAGATCACGACCCCGACATCGGCGCGCAGCGAGCGGGTGAGCATGGCGACCGCCGGGGTCGGCATCGGCCCGACGAGGAAGACGTCCATGCCCATGGAGGTAAAGCCGGCCGTCAAAGCGCTTTCGATCATATAGCCGGACAGGCGTGTGTCCTTGCCGATCACCACGCTGCTGCCGTGATCGGTGCGGTGGAAGCGGGCGGCGGCGGCCATGGCCACGTGCAGGGCGGTCACGGCGGTCATCGGCTCGACATTGGCGGTGCCGCGAATGCCGTCGGTGCCGAACAGTTTACGCGTCATCAGACCCCGGCGGAACGATTCCGAAAACACTCGTTTGTCCTGGTGTTTATCCTAGCGGCAAGGATCTTGCCAAGAGACGAATGGCCGGCCGTCGGTCAGCCATCCGCTTTGCCGCCCCGCCGGCCATAGGTGTCGCGCAGCAGGGCCTTCTGGACCTTGCCCATGGTGTTGCGCGGCAGCTCCTCGACGAAGATCACCGTTTTCGGCACCTTGTAATTGGCGAGATGCTGCCGGAGATGGGCGATGACCGCCTCGGCATCCGGCGCCTCTTCCTCTCCGTCGCCGCGCCGCGTCACTACGGCGGTCACCGCCTCGCCGAAATCCGGGTCGGGCAGGCCGATGACGGCGGATTCGCCGACACCGGCCATCTCGTCGATCGCCTGCTCGACCTCGATGGGATAGACGTTGTAGCCGCCGGTGATGATCAGGTCCTTGGCCCGGCCGACCAGATGCAGATAGCCGTCATCGTCGATGCGGCCGATATCGCCGGTGCGGAACCAGCCGTCCTCCGTGAACTCCTCGGCCGTCTTCTCGGGCAGGCGCCAATAGCCGGTGAAGACATTGTCGCCGTGCACCTGCACGCCGCCGACCTCGCCGCGCGGAAGCGCCAGATCGTCGCTGCCGGCGACCCGTACCGTCACGCCCGGCAGCGGAATGCCGACAGTCCCGGCCCGGCGTTCGCCCGTCAGCGGGTTGGAGGTGATCATGCCGGTCTCGGTCATGCCGTACCGCTCCAGAATGGTGTGCCCCGTCCGCTCCTGGAAGGCGACGAAGGTCTCCGGCAGCAGCGGCGCCGAACCGGAGACGAAGAGCCGCATATCGGCGCAGACCGCCGGCCCGAAAGCCGGGTCGGCCAGAAGCCGGGTGTAGAAGGTCGGCACGCCCATGAGCACGGAGCAGCGGGGCAGCCGGGCGATGATCTCTGCGGCCTCGAAGCGCGGCAGGAAGACCATCCGGGCGCCGGAGAACAGCACGCAATGGCTGGCGACGAACAGCCCGTGCACATGGAACAGCGGCAGGGCGTGAAGCAGCACGTCGTCCGCGGTGAAGCCCCAGATGTCGACGAGGTCGCGGGCGTTGGCAACGAGGTTGCGGTGCGTCAGCATCGCGCCCTTCGGCCGGCCCGTCGTGCCGGAGGTGTAGATGATCGCCGCCAGCGCGTCTTCGTTGCGCGGCACCGTCATAAAGTCCGGCGACAAACCCTCCGCCTCATCCCGGAAACTGCCGCCGCCTTCGGCGTCCAGCGACAGCACGTACGGGCTGCCATGCCGGGCACCGATATCGGCCGCCTCGGCCTCCAGCGCCGGGTCGCAGATGATCGCCCGCGGTTCGGCATTGCCGACCAGAAAATCGACTTCCTCGCGCCGATAGGCCGTGTTCATGGGCAGATAGACCAGCCCGGCCCGCAGCGTCGCCAGGTAGAGCATCAGGGCCTCGGGCGATTTCTCGGCCCGCACCGCCACCCGGTCGCCGGGCTCCAGGCCCAGCCCGGCCAGCAGCCGGGCGAAGCGCGCCGTCTGGTCCGCCATCTCCCGCCAGGTGACGAGCCGGCCGTCCGCCCGCTCGATGACCGGCCGGTCGCGATCCGCCGGAAAGCCGCGCTCGATCTGCGAATACAGCGACTGGGACATGGGCGCACTCCACGGACAGGGTATGGCGACCCGCATACCAACGAAAATTGACCAAACCATGAAGATAATCGATTAAGGCGATTTATCGTTGTCTTGATCGGCCGGTCCGCGCGGGACCGGACTCCTTTTCATCGGCTTGGCATCCTGGCATTTTATCGTTGTTACTTTGATCTGTCGCGCAATACCGGGATCCCATGACCACTCTCTGGATGATCGCCGGGCTGGCAGCAGCCCTGGCCGCCGGGCTGGCGCTGCAGCGCCACCGGGTCGGGCGGCTGCTGTTTCCGTCGGCGCCGCGGCAGTTGCGGGCCCGGCGCCTGCGTCCGGTCCTCGCCGCCCCCTTGGCCCTGGCTGTGGGGACGGCAGCCGTCGCGCTGGCGGACGCACTCTGGCCGCCCGGCCGCGATGCGCCGCCGGCCGAGCGTCTGGTGCGGATCGGTAGCGCCCCCGTTCTGCGCGACGCGCCGCCGGTCCGCCTCTCCCCCGCCGAGGTCGCTGCCCTGTTGGACGAGGCCGATGACGGCACCATCGCCGACATCGCCGCGCGGCTCGACATTGGCGAGGCCGCCTTGCGGGCGCTGATGCCGCTGCTCGATGCGGATGAGGCGCCGGTGGGCACTCGGCCCGACCGTCTGGCCGACCGGCTGGCGGCCTATCGGAGCCTTCAGGACTCCCTGCCGGCCCGCCAGGCCGCCGATCCGGCGACACGGCGGTTGCAGGAGGAGGCGGCGGCCGCCCTCGCCCGCGGCGCTCTCGCCGCCGCCGACCGGCTTCTGGCCGAAGCCGAAAACCACGCCCGGGCGGCCGCCGCAGCCGAGCCCGCAGCCGAGGCCGAAGCCGAAGCCGAAGCCGACACCCGGCTTGCGCATCTGCGTAGCGCCGCCGCCAGCCGGGCTGCCCGGGGCGGCCTCGCCCGGCTGCGTGGCGAGGCGCAGTCCGCGGCCGGGCATTACGGCGAGGCCGCCGCCCTGCTGGCCGGCATGGCCGTCCTGGACCGTGCGGCGTACCGGCACGAGGCCGGACTGGCGTTCCTGGCAACGGGGACTTTTGGCCGGGCCGAGACCGAGCTGCTCTCGGCCCTCCGCCTGCGCGAGACGCTGCTGGTCGACAGCCACCCCGATATCCTCGCCAGCCTGGAGGCGCTGGCCCGGCTCTATTACGCACAGGACCGCTATGATGCGGCGCAGCCCTTTTACGAGCGGGCCCGGGCCATCGTCGCGGCAACGCTGGGGCCCGACCATCCCGCTCTGGCCGCCCGGCTGAACAACCTGGCGCTGCTGCATCGCGCCCAGGGGCAGCCGGAGGAGGCCGAGCCACTCTATCGCCGCGCCATTGCCCTGGCCGAGGCCGACCCGGCCCCGCAGCGCGCCGCCCTGGCGGTCTACCTGGCGAACCTTGGCGCCCTTTATGAAGAGCAACAGCGT
Organism: Alphaproteobacteria bacterium; assembly: GCA_009909005.1. GTDB lineage: Bacteria > Pseudomonadota > Alphaproteobacteria > DSM-16000 > Inquilinaceae > JAAAOG01. The sequence continues at coordinate 17,663 of JAAAOG010000146.1, forward strand.
CACACGGCGGCGGCCCGCACCTACCGGCGGGCGCTGGCGGTCAGCGAACAGGCGCATGGCGGGGCCGATCCGCTGATCGCCGAGCGGCTGGGCGACCTCGCCCGCGTCCTGCAGGCGGAGGGACGATTTGCCGAAGCCGCCCCGCTGCTGGAGCGGGCAGCCGGGATCCTCGAGGCCGCCGCGGGGCCCGGTCATCCGGACCTGGGGATCGTGCTGGCCAACCGGGCGGCGCTGGAAATCGCTCGCGGGCGCTTCGCCGAGGCCGAGCCGCTGGCCCGCCGCGCCCTGGCAATTCTCGAGACGGCCTATGGCGATGCCCATATCGCCGTCGCCATGCCGCTCGACAGCCTCGGCCAGATCCACCGCGCCGCCGGCGACCTGGAAGCGGCGGAAGACGCCTATGTCCGGGCCCTCGCGGTCACCGAACGGGCGCTCGGCGCCGGGCATCGCGCCATTGCCGTCCGGCTCAACAATCTGGGGGAAATCCGCCGGGCCCGCGGGCTGTTCGCCGAGGCCGAACCGCTCTACCGGCGGGCACTGGCGATCGCCGAGGCGGCCCTGCCGCCCCGGCACCCGGCGATCGGCGCCTATCTCAACAATCTCGCCCTGGTGCGGCAGGCGCGCGGCCGCTTCGACTCGGCCGAAGGGCTGTACCAGCGCGCTCTGTCGATCACCGAGGCGGCGCTCGGCCCCGACCATCCGGAGGTTGCGATCCGCCTGAACAATCTCGGCCAGCTCTACCGGGAACAGGGGCGCCTCGCCGAAGCCGAGCCCTTCTATGGCCGGGCGCTGGCCATCGCCGAGGCGGTGCTGGGGCCGGACCACCCCCTGACCGCCGGCATCGGCCGCAATCTCGACGGCCTGCGCCGTCAGATGGCCATGCGCCCCTGAGCCGCGCGCACCTTAGTCGAGCCGGGCGAAGACGGCACCGTAGCCCGGCAGCGTGACCGTCCTGCCTTTGACGGTTCCGGGAAGGTCGGGCGCCGGCAGCCGTGTCGCCGTTCCGTCAAAGCCGAGGTCCGCCCGGGCCGGCGTCCGGGCGAGATTGAAGGCGCAGAGCAGGCGCCCGCCTTCGCCCAGCCGCTCGAAGGCGAGCACCGGCTCTGCGGTCTCGAAGAAACGGATATCGCCGCCGATCAGCGCCGGATGCTGCTTGCGCCAGGCGAGGAAGCGCTTGGTGAAGTTCAGGGGAGAGGCCTCATCCGCCTCCTGCCGGTCGACCGCCCGGTCGATATGGACCGGGTCGACCGGCAGCCAGGGCTCGACCGTGGAAAAGCCGGCATGGGCGATTCCGGCCGTCCAGGGCATGGGCGTACGGGCATTGTCGCGGCTCTCGTAATCCGGCCAGAAGGTGATGCCCTCCGGATCCCGCAGCCGGTCATAAGGTACCCTGGCCTGCGGCAGCCCGAGTTCCTCGCCCTGATAGAGAAAGGCCGTGCCGCGCAGCGACACCAGCACGGCGATCAGCAGCTTGGCGAACCAGGGCGTCGCCTCGAACCCGCCCCAGCGGGTCAGCACCCGCATGACGTCATGATTGCTGAAGGCCCAGGACGGCCAGGCATCCGGCGAGCCGCGGCTGGCCTGGGACACGGCGGTGCGGATGTGCGCAGCGCTGAAGGTGTCGCGCAGGAACTCGAAGGTATAGGCGGTATGGTAGCGCTCCGGACCGTCGGTGTAGTCGACCATGTCCTTGAGCGGCGTCTCGCTGGCGATTTCGGCCACCGCCATGCGCTCTGGGTATTCGTCGAGGCAATGGCGCAGCCGGGCAACGAACTGAAAGGTCTCCGGCCGCGAGCGGTTATGGAGCGGCCGCTGCATGCGATAGGGCTTGACGGTATCGGTCTGGCCGCTCGGCGGGTTGTCGCGCAGCAGCGGGTCGTGCATGAAGAAATTGGCAACGTCGAGCCGGAAGCCGTCGACGCCGCGGTCGAGCCAAAAGCGCGCGACGTCCAGGATCGCGCGCTGCACGTCGTCATTGTGGAAATTCAGCTCCGGCTGTTCCGGCAGGAAATTGTGCATGTAATATTGGCGGCGACGCGGGTCCCAGCTCCAGGCCGGCCCACCGAACACCGACAGCCAGTTGTTGGGCGGCGTGCCGTCGGCCTGGGGCAGCGACCAGACATACCAGTCGGCCTTCGGGTTGTCGCGGCTCTGGCGGCTTTCCCGGAACCAGGGGTTCAGGTCCGAGCTGTGGGAATAGACCTGGTCGATGATGACCTTGAGACCGAGCTCGTGCGCCCGCTCCACCAGCCGGTCGAAATCGGCGAGCGTGCCGAAAATCGGATCGATGTCGCAATAATCGGCGACATCATAGCCGCCATCCTTCATCGGCGAGGTGAAGATCGGTGACAGCCAGATCCCGTCGACGCCAAGATCGCGGACATAGCCGAGCTTGGCGGTGATCCCCGGGAGGTCGCCGAGACCGTCGTCATTGCCGTCGCAGAAGCTGCGCGGATAGATCTGGTAGATAACGGCGCCTCGCCACCATTCGCGCATGGCCGGCCTCATCTTGGTGGAAGAGACAGTGGGGCGGGAGCTGCCCGGCCCCGACTATAAGAGCTTATGCAGCCCATGCAACATTCGCAGCAGGCTCCTCGCGATTTGAAGCCCCGGCATGACTTGCACAGGTTTCACAGTCCGGAAGCGTCCGTCCTCCTGAAAGTAAGGGTGGCTTGCACAGGCCGGCCGGTGCACGACTCCTTATCCGGTTAACGGGCGTCCGGCTGGTCTCCGGACCATCGGTCTCGCGACCGGCGTTTTGCCGAGCCTCTCGCAATTTGCGAAACAAATTGCCAGACTGGGAAAATTTCCTTAGCGGGCTAATCCGTACGCCGCGCAGTCGCGAAGGAAGATGTGCCAATCGGCGCCGATTACGGGCCGTCGGCATCGTCCGTCCACTGGCCTGCAAATTGCTATCATCCCAATCGCCGTCATCGATCGTCTGCAAGACGAGAGCGCGCCGGGCACTGTCCCGATGGCGATTCCCACGCAGTCTTCGGCGGCAGCGACTGATAAAGGACGTACACAGGATGCCTCTTTCTCTGGAACGCAAGACGACCCCCGTCCCATTCGCGACCCATGTCCGGCGGCCGCTGCCGGCACCTGGAGCCAGGGAGGGACTTCGCGTCCTCATCGCCTCGCACAGCAGCGCGCAACGCCATCCGACACTCGCCTGGTTTCTCGGCGAGCCGCACAACGCCCGGTTGTGCGACACGCTGGAGAGTTTCATCGCAGGCTTGACCGCCCCCCAGGCCATCGATCTTGCCGTGGTGGACTGCGCGCTTACGGAGTCCGACTGCATGGCGGGGCTGCGGGTCGTCCGGCAGCGGCGACCGCATTTGCCGGTGATCGTTCTCTGCCGGCAGACCTGCTGCAGTCGCCGGACCGCGGTCTCCCTGCTTCAGGAAGGAGCGACCGGCTTGCTGCCCTGGGAAATGCCGCCGCACCTGATCGACGCCGCCTTGCCGTTGATGATGGACGGCCAGCGCTTCGCCCCGCCCGATCTGCTGGTCGATCTTGCGGCGCCGGGCGACGTCGGCGCAGCGGCGGCGTCGGAAATGCGGCCGGCACCGGACCCGCGCGAGGCCCTGACGCGTCTGCACTTTTCGCCACGGGAATGTGATGTCGCCGTCTATCTGGCGCAGGGATACGCAAACAAGGAAATCGCCCACCGCCTGTCGATCCAGGAAGTCACCGTCAAGGTCTATGCCTCTTCGATCTACAGGAAACTCGGCGTGCGGAATCGCACACAGGCAGCCGCGCGACTGTTGGCACAGGGGGTGGGGTGAACCCCGGCAGCCTGTGGCCGCAATCGGCCGCATGTGACGTGCGACGCGTGTCTTCACCGTCGGGCATGCGGCCGGATCGGGCGTGTGCGGGCGGCGCCGGTCTCTCAGGCCCCAGGACAGGGCGCCATGGCCGGACCGGGCCGCGCGCGTCAATTGTGTCAGGCGGGCACTGAAACCAAGCGTTTGACGATCTCGTCTTTCAAAGCCAAGCGGCGTTTCTTGAGTTGCTCGGCGTGGATATCAGCGACGGGGGTGCCGGCGAGTTCAATTTCCTGGATATGTGTGTCGAGCGTATTGTAACTATCGTGCAAATCTCGGAAGTTTTTATCACGGGCGCGAAGAGCTTCGATCCTGGGGCCGTATTCCGGCAGCTCGCTCACCAGATCGTGTGGTTCGTCAAGCACGGCGGCTTCCTCCTTTACAAGACGATGACACATCTGCCCAAAGGGCATTCTACAAGTCAGGCACAACTCCTGTGAACAGTCCCTGATCCAGATCAATGCCTGCAACAGGCCGAGGGCGGGTTCGTTCCGGATCTGCGCCTGACGGCCGCGGCATCCGGTCGCCGACCGTCCTGCGATTTGCCGTGAACCTTGGCCTGCCTGCCCGCGCCGGCTTAGTTTGTTTCGCGCGACAGGACAAGGAGATGCGCTGATGGCAGAGCCCAAACCGGTGGTGGCCCAGGAGGCCCCGATGGCCGTCGAGCTACAGGAAGGCGAGACCGTGTGGTGGTGCGCCTGCGGGCGGAGCGCCGACCAGCCTTGGTGCGACGGGTCGCATTACGGCACGGGGATCGAGCCGGTGGAATGGACCGCCAAAGCATCGAAGACCTATTACCTGTGCTGCTGCAAGCAGACCAAGCGCGGCCCGGTCTGCGATGGCAGCCATAACGCGCTCTAGCCCGGTCAGGATCGTCTTTGGGCGTCGGCGCCGAGTGGCAGCGACGCCCGAGACGACCACCATAAGACGATTAGTTTGCTAAGAAAATCTTTTCAATGTTTGGTTTGGGGGCTATCGGACGAGGATTTGTCCTGAGTTTTTGCTTTTTCTGCGCGGGCGTCCAAAACAATTAAGAATTTTTCATCTGACGGGCTGGCAAGCTCCCCGGGCAATTCCTCCACCCACCTTGTCGCCTGAACGGATCAGCCGCCATGTTTCAAAGACTCCGGATCGGCACCCGCATTGCCATCGCCCTGGCTGCCGGCATTCTTGTCGCCGTCATCGCCAGCACTCTCGGCTCCCTCTGGATTTCAGACGAGACGAATGAGCGCGCGCTCAGCGAACAGCTCCACCAGAACCATGTGTTTCTGGAAGGAGCGCTGAACGCCGAGGCCGAGCGGGCCCTCAGCCTGGCGGACACCGTCGCACAAATCCCCGATGTCCAGGAGGCCATGGCCCAAGGCGACCGCGACCGTCTGCGCGCGCTGTTCCTCGCGGGCTTCGAGAGATTGTCCGAGGAATTCGGCGTGCGGCAGTTCCAGTTCCACGTGCCGCCCGCCACCTCCTTCTTCCGGGTCCACCGGCCCGACCGCTTCGACGACGACCTCTCCGGCTTCCGCCGGACGGTCGTCGCCGTGAACCGCGACAGCACCGCTTATGCCGGCCTGGAGGTGGGCCGCGCCGATCTCGGCATGCGCGGCGTCGTGCCGATCCGCCATGAGGGCACGCATGTCGGCTCGGTCGAATTCGGCCTGTCCTTCGGCCAGTCGTTCTTCGACGCCGTCCAGACGGAAACCGGGGCGCATGTTGCGCTCTTCCTGTTCCGGGACGAGGTCATCGCCACCATGGCCGACGGATCTTCGACCGATGGCCGGATCACCGGGACGCTCTCGGGCGAGTCGATCGAGATCTTCGCCAACACCTTCGGCAACGCCCTGTCGATCGACGCCGAGAGCCTGCGCGCGGCCATGCAGGAAGAGCAGACGCTGTCGCACCTGTCCGTCGGCGAGGGGGCCTATGCCGCCCTGCTCAGCCCGGTCAGGAACTTCAGCGGCGAGGTGATCGGAGTCAGCCTGCTGGCGATCGACCGCAGCGGCATCGATGCCGCGCAGCTGGAGGCCAGCCTGTGGTCGATCGGCATCGGGCTGATCGTGCTCATCCTGGCCACCGCAGTCGCCACCTTGTCGCTCAACCGCACCATCACCCGGCCGCTGGTCGCCATGACCGGTGCGATGAACAACCTCTCAAAAGGGGATCTGGCCACGGCGGTGCCGCGCTTCGGCCGGCAGGACGAGATCGGCGACATGGAAGCCGCCCTGCAGGTGTTCCACGCCAACGCCGTCGAACGGGAAAGCCTGCAGGCCGACAAGCTCGACCAGCAACAGGCGACCCAGGAGCGGCGGCAGGCCGTCCAGGCGATGGCCGACCGCGTCGATACCGAGACCGCGGACGTCGTGACAACCGTGGCCACGCAGATCGCCATTCTGGAAGAAGCGGCGGCATCGCTGACAACCGCGGTCGGGAGCGTCGGCGGCGATGCCCAGTCGGCCGCGGCCGCCGCCAGCCAGGCGACCGGCAATGCCCAGACCGTCGCGGCAGCGGCGGAGGAGCTGTCCAGCTCGATCACCGAGATCGGCCGCCAGGTCAACCATTCGACCGAGGTTGCCGCCCGGGCGGTCGGCCTTGCCGACGAGACGCGATCGGTGGTCGCCGGTCTTGCCGAGACCGCCAGCAGCATCGGCAAGATCGTCGACGTGATCAGCAATATCGCCGGCCAGACCAATCTCCTCGCCTTGAATGCGACGATCGAGGCGGCCCGGGCCGGCGAGGCCGGCCGCGGCTTCGCCGTCGTCGCCGGCGAAGTCAAGAACCTCGCCAAGCAGACGGCCTCCTCGACCGGAGAGATCACCGCGCAGGTGCAGGCAATCCAGAGCGTCTCGCAGACGGCGGCCCAGACCATCGAGCGCGTCGCCGCCACCATCCACGAGATCAGCGACGCCGCCCAGACCATCACCACGGCCGTCGACGGCCAGATGGCGGCCACCAATGAGATCGCCTCGAACGTTCAGGAAACCGCCAAGGCGTCCGCCGACGTGACCACCCGCATGACCAGCGTCCTCGATGCCGTCGCCCTCTCGGGACAGGAGGCCCGGAACGTCAAGGCCACCGCCGACGACCTGACCAGGAATGTCCAGAACCTCCAGCAGTCACTGACCCGGATCGTGCGCACCGCCACCGACGATTCCGACCGACG
>JAAAOG010000035.1 GCA_009909005.1 Alphaproteobacteria bacterium
CAAGCACAATGAAGCCAATGGCGAGGATAATCGCGACGGGTCCGACAACAACAACAGCTGGAATTGCGGGGCCGAAGGCCCGACAAAGGACCGCAAGATCCAGGCTCTGCGCCGCCGGCAAATGCGCAATTTCCTCGCGACGCTGTTCCTGTCGCCCGGCGTGCCGATGCTGCTGGCCGGCGACGAATTCGGCCGCACCCAGGGCGGCAACAACAATGTCTATTGCCAGGACAGCGAGATCGGCTGGGTCGACTGGACCATGGATACCCATGGCCGGCGCCTGCTCGCCTTCACGCGCGAGCTGATCAGGCTCCGGCGCGAACACATCGTCTTCCACCGCAACCGCTTCTTCCTCAGCAAGGTGATTCCCGGCACCGACAAGAAGGATGTCACCTGGCTGCACAGTGATGGCAGCGAGATGACCGAGGAGAACTGGCACGACCCGCAGGCCCGGGCGCTCGGCATCCGCCTGTCGGGCGAGGCCGGGCTGATCCACCTGACCGACCGCGGCGAGCAGGAGCCGGACGACACCTTCCTGCTGCTGGTCAATGCCTCGCACGAGTCCGTGCCCTTCACCCTGCCGGCGGAGAATGGCGGACGCTGGCAGACGGTCCTCGACACCGCCCTGGAAAAATCCTTCGACAGCGCCGACGTCTTCGAAGCCGGCGCCGTCGTCACCCTGACGGGCCGCTCCCTCCGACTCTTGTGTTTGCAGACCGGGTAGGCGATGCTGCCGGTTGCGTTGGCGGGAATACCTAATAATCAAGACCGAAATGCTTCCAGACCTCTTCCTCGGTCAGAAGATCATCCGGATTCTCATCCATGTCTTTCAGGGCTGCTTCGATCTTGCGGCGTTTCCATGCGAGATAATCGGGGTCGGCAGACTCCGGCTGCTCCGTCACAAGCTCTTCGAACGGAATGGACGTCTCTGCCGGATCGGCCATGGGGGCGGTCCTTTGTGTCTGGTCTTCTCCAGATATCGCCGGACGCAGCGCCTCGCCACCCTAGGCCCGCGCGCCTTGCGGCTTTTCGAGGACGTCACAAAGGCCTCAGGCCCCGATCGGGGCGAAGAGGAGGTCGATGTCGGCTTCCTCCAGCGCCGGGCCGGTTTCTCCACCGGCATCCTCGATGAGGGACGTCAGGCTGCGTTTGCGGGCCTGCAGGTCGCGGATCCGGGCCTCGACCGTGCCTTCGGCGATGAGGTGATGGACGAAGACCGGCTGGGTCTGGCCGATGCGGTGCGCCCGGTCGCTGGCCTGGGCTTCGACGGCCGGGTTCCACCAGGGGTCATAGTGGACGACGGTGTCGGCGGCCGTCAGGTTCAGGCCGGTGCCGCCGGCCTTGAGGCTGAGCAGGAACACCGGCACCTCGCCCGCCTGAAAGCGGCGGACCAGCGGGTCGCGGTCCTGGGTGCTGCCGTCCAGGCGGAGATAGGGAATGCGGCTGTCCTGAAGCTCGTCGCCGATCAGGTCGAGCATTGATGTGAACTGCGAGAACACCAGGACCTTGCGGCCTTCCTCGGCCAGGTCGCCCAGCATCGCCATCAGTCGCGTCAGCTTGGCGGTGGCCGTGACGCCGCGCGCCCGGTCCAGCTTGACCAGCCGGGGGTCGCAGCAGACCTGGCGCAGCTTGAGCAGCGCGTCGAGCACCGTGATGCGGCTGCGGGCCAGGCCCCGGGTCTCGATCGCCTCCCGCACCCGCCGGTCCATGGTGAGGCGGACGGTCTCATAAAGGTCGCGCTGCGCGCCGGTCAGGGTCACGGTCTCGACCATCTCGGTGCGGGGTGGCAATTCGGTGGCGACCTGGTCCTTGCGCCGCCGCAGGAGGAAAGGGCGGATGCGGCGGCCGAGCAGGGAGCGCCGGTCGGCGTCGCCATGCTTTTCGATCGGCGTCCGGAAGTCGCGGCGGAAGGCGGTGCGATCGCCGAAAATGCCGGGGACGGCGAGGGAGAGGAGCGACCACAGCTCGTCGAGATGGTTTTCCATCGGCGTGCCGGTCAGGCAGACGACCTGCCGCGCCTCCATGGCCCGGAGAATGACGGCGGCCTGGGATTTCGGGTTCTTCAGGGCCTGTGCCTCGTCGCAGAGGATCGCGTGATAGGCCCGGCCGGCAAACAGCCTGTGGTCCTGGCGGAGCAGCGCGTAGCTGGTGACGACGAGGTCGGCCGTCTCTGCGGCCGCGTGCTGCGGGCCGCGGTCTTTGCCGTGGATCGGCACCACCCGCAGGTCGGGCGTGAACCGCTCCGCCTCCATCATCCAATTGCCGACGACGCTGGTCGGCGCGATCAGCAGGCAGGGGCGGTCGAGCCGGCCGGCCTCCTTCTCCGCCAGCAGATGGGCGAGCGCCTGCACCGTCTTCCCCAGACCCATATCGTCGGCCAGGATGCCGCCGAGCCCGTGCTGCCCCAGCGCCTGCAGCCAGGCCAGGCCACGCTTCTGGTAGTCGCGGAGGTCGCCGCGGAACCCGGCCGGCAAGGCGGCCGCCTCGGCACCGTCGATCTGGGCGAGGGTGCGGGCCAGGCCGCGCAAGGCCTCGCCGCCCTGGATCTGCAGACTGCCGGCGGCTGCCGCCTCCTCCAGCGGCTGCAGGTCGCCGAGCCGCGCGGCCGGCCATTTCCCCTTGCCCGAGGCGCCGGGGCTGTCGAACAGGCCGCGCAGGGCCCGGGCGATCGGCAGGACCCGCGTGGCCGGAAGCGCCAGGTGACGGCCGCCCTCCAACGGCAGGAAGATCATCTCGTCATCGGCCGGCGCATTCTCCGGGTCCATGAGAAACCCGGAGGACAGGACGGCCCGGACCACCGGCAGCAGATCGATGCGCTCGCCATCGACCTCGACGCCCAGGGACAGGCCGAACCAGTCGATGCCACTGGGACTGTCGATCTCCAGGTTCCAGGCGCCGTCCGGCTCCTGGACGCTGTAGGGGAAATCGGGCGCGATCTCGACCCGCCAGCCCTCGGCCTTGAGCGTCGGCACATCGCCATAAAGGAATTCGATCCAGCCGGCGGTGTCGTCCCCGCCCTCCGGGTCGAGAAAGAAAAAGCCGGTGCGGGAGCCGGTCCGGCCGGCGTCCTCCGCAGAAAGCTGGTATGGGATAAGGCCATACCCGGAAAGCATGGAGAGTGACGATTGCTCATGGTCCTTCTTGCGGGGGACCCGGACAAGCGTGTCGTCTTCGAACCACCGCAATTCGGCTCTGTCGTCGTCCGGAGCGATGTCCTGACCGCCATAGTCGAACCACAGGCCGCCGGCACCGCAGGGCGCGTGATGGCCGCTCCTGAAAACGCGTCCGAAAGCATTCTCAAAGGACGGAAAAGCCGCGAAGTCACGGCGTGCGGCGAACAGCCGGAGGACGGGGACCGGCTTCAACTTTCGGACTTTTTCCTCTGCGGCGGCTTTCGGCCAGACCGCAAGGGCCTTCCCCAGTCTGGGTTCGGCTTCCCGCCGGAATGCCGCGATTTCGCCGGCATTGATCGGCGGTGCGGCAAGCAGACGGGCGGCGAGGGTGGACGGCAGGTCGGTGGTCAGGCGACCGCAGAGGCCCGCCTCCGGGTCGATGTAATAGGGCGGATCGACGGGCAGGATGGTCGGCGCCTTGCCGGCTGCGGCTGCCGGCAAGGCACGGGGTGCAGGCTCGGCCTCCTCCTTGCCGGCGGCGTCGGGCGCGAGCGTAAACACCTGGCTGCCGTCGGTCTTTTGAATCCAGGTCGGGGTGGCTGGGCGGGGTGGAGCCGAGGCCAGCGGCTTCCGGTTCCGATAGTCCTGCCAATAGGCCCGCCCTGTGGATAGGATCCGGGTCAGCAGAGCCTCAAGAAGAACGCCCGGAACGGTCTCCAGCACATATCCGCCCCGGGATCCCGACCCGCTCCAGCGGCGGATCCCCTGCCCGTGGTCGATGGTCGTGAGGATCTCGATATCGGCCGGGGTAATGAATTTCGGCCGCTGGGACCGAATCAGGTCCGGGCTATAAGGCTTCGCGTCGTCGCGCCAGCTGTCGTCGGTGTTCAAGGTGACGGCCATCGGCGCCAGGACGGCGCGCGCGCCCTGCTTCAGGTCGACCACGTCCAGGATATAGAGCAGCCGACGCCGTACGGTCGGCTCGTAATCCGTCTCGCGCGCGGCGGCTGCCATCTCCTCGAGCAGCTTCTGCCATTGCGGGGACAGTCCGGGTTCGGCCGGTGCCGCCTGATCCACCAGCCTCTGCCATCGCGGGGACAGGTCATTGCCGGACTTCTCCGGCACTGTCGGCTCTCTGCGGGCTCTCGACGGGGGTGGCGATCCTGCCGCGGTCGGGCCGGTTTTCGTCTCAAGCCAAGTATAGAGAACGGCAGCCATGTGCTTGCACTTTTTTCGCACCGGACAGGTGCAGCTGCCGCCGATGCTGACCTGGCCGGCGGAATCGGTGCGAAGGGTCACGTCCTGTGAATACTGCCGCCGATTGCTTCCCTTCACGCGCCCGTAGATCGTCAGTCCTCGCTTGTCGTCATTCTTGACGGCGATGACCGAGGCCCGGCCCTCCCGGGCATAGTTGCGGCCGCGTTCCGCGTATTGCCCGGGGAACCGAGAGGCCAGTTCGCGCACCGTCAGGGGCGGCGTGACCGCCTCGGAAAGCTGTTTCGACATTGAAGAGCCCCTGCCTGCCACGCCATCTTATCCAAACCCATCCTATTGTGGCATGGTCGGCCCTGAAACCACAAGACCTAGTGTGGGCGGCAGGCCTCTTGTCCGACGCAGCGACCCGCCATCGCGGGCCTTCAGCTCCAGTCCCGGATCTCGTCCGGCATCGACTGTGCGGATGGCGACCCCGGCAGGACTCGAACCTGCGACATTCTGCTTAGAAGGCAGATGCTCTATCCGGCTGAGCTACGGGGTCGTGGCCGGGGGTGCCGCATGGCCGGGCGCTAGCGCTTCGGGCGCGGCTTGAAATTGTCCGAATAATTGCGCGGACGCACACGGCGTTCGCGCTCCTTCTCCACGGTATAGCTCAGGCCTTTGCGCTTGGCGTAGGCGATCGCGTCTTCCATGCTCTCGAAGCGCAGCCGCACCTGGTTCAGCGTGTCGGCGCTGCTGATCCAGCCCATCAGCGGCTCGGGCCGGCGCGGCGTCTCCGGCTCGTATTCCAGCACCCAGTTATGGGTGCCGGCAAAGCCGGACTGGGTGGCCGTTCTCGAGGGGCGATAGATCCGGACCTGCATGCGACGCACCTGTTCATCGACCGGCGGCAACGGTTCCGCCCGCGAAAGGACGGATGGTCGGGGCGGGGAGATTCGAACTCCCGACTTCCTGCTCCCAAAACAGGCGCGCTACCAGGCTGCGCTACGCCCCGCACCCGACAAGGCTTGATATGTATGGGATTCATGCGGTCCGGGC
>JAAAOG010000228.1 GCA_009909005.1 Alphaproteobacteria bacterium
GGTCGGCGTCATGACGGCACCTCCTCGAAGGCGAGGCGCCATTCGGCGCGCGGCTGGAGCGTCGGCCACCGGCCGACGACGGCGGCGGGACGCCGCCGCTCCCGGGTCGGCGTCATGACGGCACCTCCTCGAAGGCGAGGCGCCATTCGGCGCGCGCGGCGGCGGTCGTCGGATTGGCCGTCTGCGCGTCGTCGACAAGGCGCATCCGCACCCGTACCGCGTCGGTGATCAGCGGCCCGATCGCCACCGGTTGGCGGAGCGGCGGGGCAATCGGAACGCTCACCGATGCGCCGGCCGCGACCGTGGCCGTGACCATGACGGCGCGGCCGGTCTCGATCTGGATGAGGTCGCCGGGCAGCAGCGTGCCGCCGAGATCCGTCACGGCAAGCGTCGCGCCGCTGCCGCCGGACAGGGTCGGGCTGCCGAGCGGGTTGCGGGCGGCCAGCCGGCGGAAATCGGGCAAAAGCACCGAGCCGGCCAGTCCTTCGAGCGCGGCGACCAGCCCGTCGATCTCCCGGACCGCCGGCCCCATGCGGCGCAGCAGCAGCTCGGCCCGCCAGCGCATGCCGGCCCAGTCAAGGCGCTGAGTCGCCGCGGAAAAGGGGTTGTCGAACTGCGTGCTGCGGGTCGCGAGCCAGAAGCTCTGCCGCCGCGGCCGCACGGTGAGGGGCCAGGTCACGGCGCTCATCGTTAGCGGCCTTCGACGCGTTGGGGTTCGCGTCGCTCACCCCAACCTACAAGGGCGATCGTCGGTTGGGGTGAGGCCGCAGGCCGAACCCCAACGTTACACGCAAGCTCCGCTTTCACCGGAACCTCCCGCCGCGGCGCTGCCAGTCATTGACCACCCGCCCCTGGGCAAGTGCGGCGCTCGCCCGGACGAGGCCCGGGGCCTGTTCGGCCAGGGCGCGCCGGGCGCCGCGATAGCCGGCGGCCTCGACGGCCTCCGGGTCGGCCGAACCGCGGGCGTCGACATTGATGACCACGGAGGCGGATGCGGCCGGGCCGGCGGCGGCCTCGACGCCGAGCCGGCCATTGGCCAGGCGCTGCAGCGGCAGGATCGCCTCGGGTCCGGCTTCGCCCATCAGCCCGAAGCGGCCGGAGGCCATGGCGAAGGCGGTCGGCCGGTCGACCAGGCCGTCGCCGAAGATCCCGCCGGTCGCGAACCGCTCCAGGCGCGCATCGGATAGCGGACGCCCCCGGTCGAACGCGGCCCCGGCGCCGAACAGGCCGCCCAGCAGACCGCTGAACAGGCCGCCGGAGCCACCCGGGGCGCCCGACCCGAAGAGGCTGCCGCCGAAGGCCGAGCCGAGGGCGCCGCCCAGCGCATCGCTCAGCGAATTGGACAAGGGCTCGGTGATCTGGGTGCGGATGATCAGCCCGGCCACGTCGCTCGCCATGCCCTCGACCATGTCCCGCCATTCGACCCGGCCGGTGCTGGCGGTCCGGATGAGCGCGTCCTCGATACGGCCGAGCGTGCCGGTCATGGTCCGCTCGGCCAGGGTAGCGGCCTGCTGGGCTGCCCGGCCATAGGCGGCGAATTCGCGCTGCGCTCCGGTGCCGATCCGCGCCAGCGCGGTCTCGGCGGAGTCGGCAACGGCACGCACCGCGTCGGAGGCCTCCGCGGTTCCCCGGGTCTCCAGCAGGATGGCGTAGCGCAGCTCACGATCGGTCGGCACGGTCGGCCTCCTGCTCCAGCTGGTTGCGGGCCGCCTGATCGACGCCGACGGCGATCGCCGTGACCAGCCAGGCCACGGCCCGGACGTCATAGCCGAGGGACGCGGCCACGCCGATGGCGCGGCCGGTATCGACCGCGGGAACCACGACCCGGCCGAAGCTGTGCAGCCCGGTGGCATGCATGGCGGCATCCCAGGCCTGATGGCCTTCGACGGTTTGCGGGGCGTTGATCACGGCCGGGCAGTCCGGGCAGGCCTGGAGCGGCGCCCAAGACCCCTGGACAGGTCCGGCGGGTCGTACTCCGGTATCTCGGCAGGCTCGGCAGTAGTCGGCGCCCCCGCCGAAGAGCCATTCGGCGCGGGCGCTGAGCCTTCCCCCTCGGCGATCAGCCCCTCCGCCTGCAGCACATAGAGCCGATGAAATTCCAGCGCGAGCATCCAATTGCGGTCGAAGACCAGGCGGATGGCCTGCGGATCCGGCAGGCACGGGTCGGTCTCCCCGTCGAGGACTCCGGTCCAGTCGAGAATGGCGAGCTGGGCTACGGCGGTGGTCAGGGTCGCCGCCCAGACGCCGTCCGACACCGCCCTGGCGCTCTCACCGACGGCAATCGCCTGGGCGAAGCCGGGCTGGGTCTCGCTCAGCGTGTCCGCCGCCATGCGGGTGGCGGCGGCGAAGAGGGCGGCGTCGAGCGGGCGGACCTTGATCCGCACGCCGAGCGGCAGGTCGAGCCAATAGGGCTCGCGCGGCAGGTCGATCCGGCTGATGGTCAGCGGCATGGAGATGTCTCCCGCTGGCGGGTCGGGAGTTGAACTCCCGACCCGAGCGTTCTGGACGGGGTTTCCAAACCCCGTCCGGCGGGTTGATCGTCATTGCGGGGATCCCCGGAGGGGCGACGCGGCAATCCATGTCAGGGGGCATATGGATTGCTTCGTCGGGCTGGCGCCCTCCCCGCAATGACGGCCGGGCTCAATAGGACGCCACGTCGTTGACGAGGGTGGCGGTCAGCGAGGCGGCGGCGGCATCGTTCAGCGCGGCTTCGAAGGCGTAGCGGGCCTGGATGCCGCGCGGTCCGTCGACCGGAAGCTTCGGGCGCGGGAGATAGACCTCGTGCACCGCCAGGGTCAGGGAGGCTGCCGCAGCCGTGTAGCCGAGCTCCAGATCGACCGGCGTGCCGGCGCTGGCGGCGTCGAAGAACGTCAGGCCATCGAACCGGATGACCAGCTCGCCGGAGACGCTGACCGGCCCCGGATCCGCGCCGTCGATCAGTCCGTCCGAGCGGATGTTCTCGACCGCCTCGGTGCCGTTGGCATAGGTCAGCCGCGCGCCGACGACATTGCCCAGCGTGGCCCCGCCGCTCTTCACCTGGCCCATGAAGGCGGTGAAGGCGTCATAGGCGATGGTGGTCTCGGTGCCGGCGGCGGCGGTGTCGGTGGCGCTCTCCGACTGGCCGAGGCAATCGAGGGTCGCCTGAGGCTTGCCGGCGCGCGACCAGGTCAGGGCCATGGCGCGCAGGGCGACGCCGCGGGCATGGGCATAGACCTCGGTCTGGGTGTGCTGCAGTTCGCGCTCGAAGCTGGGCAGCATGGCAACGCCGGAGGCGAAAGCGTGGGTGAAGGTGCCGTCGCCATTGTCGGTGGTCCCCGGCGGACCCAGCAGCATCTTCAACCAGAAGCCGAAATGCCGCCGGTCGACCGGCACCACCAAATCGCCGGCGACATCGATGACTCCGAGGTCCGGCTTGGGCGGCTCGCGCCCGAGCCCGAGCAGGCGCGGCTCGGTGACCAGCGGCTGTTCGGCGCCGAGCGTGGTCGAGTAGAACGGCCGGTGGGTCCAGTCCCCGCTGCCGCCCGCGCCATAGGTGTCTTCCTCGCGGGTCCGCTGGATGCAATAGGCGCCATATGCGCGCTTGCCCATCCTCTCCTCCACTCTCTCCCGGCACGCACATGGGCGTGCCCTAAGAAGACGGCCCGTAGGGCACGCACGCTCGCGTGCGTGCCGAGGCGGCTACGTCTCCAGTTCGAAGCGCACCTGAAAATCGAGCTGCTGCCACACCGCGCCGGCGGCGAGGCCATGCAGGCGCGAGCGCAGGTAATGGCACGGCCCGTATTCCGGGCCGGGGTGCCAGCCGGCAATTTCCGCCCGGACCCGGCCGGCCAGCGGCACCAGCTTCTCGCGGGCCTTGTCGCCGCCGGCATCGCCGCGGTCCTGGTGGACCAGCACGACAGCCACCCGCTCCTCGACCTGCTGCAGCCAGTCTTCGGTGCCGATGAGGTCGCCGGGCTGGGCGTCGTCGCCGAGCGACAGGACGAAGGCGGCCGGCAGGCGCTGCGGGCGCTGGCCGCGCTCGACGATTTCGGCGAAGTCGACGGCGCCGCCGACGCCGATGAGTTCGGGCAGGCGGATACGCAGCCGGTCGACCACCAGTGAGGCGAGATCGCGGGTCACGGCCGCACCTCCGGCCGGGCGGCCGTGGCGGCCTTTCCGCCAAGATGGCCGGTCAGCTGTTCGGCGACGGCGTCCCAGGCCGCCTCGTCCATGCCGAGGAAGGGGCGGGCGGGGATATCGACGCGGTCGGCGGCGACGGTGCGGCCGTCGAAGGTGGTGAAAACCAGCTTGTCCGCCTGCCGCGGCACGATGGTGCCGCCCGTCTGGTGGATGGCCGCGTAGATAACGTCGGTTCCGACGCTGACGCTGTCCGCTCCGGGCCGGGCGGCGATCGAATTGCGCAGTCGGCCGCTGTCGACCAGCGTCGCCCCGCCTTCCGCCCGGGCCCGGCGGCTCGGCGGCCAGGGGCGGCCGTCGGGCCCCCGCCCGGTCTCGAAGCGGTCGCGCACCAGGCCTTCCAGGGCGGCGCCGATGCCGGTCATGGCCGGCTGCAGTGCGGTCAGCCGGGTGGCGAGGCCGGCCAGGGCCTGGCGGGCATCCTCGGCCATGGCTCAATATCCTTTCAGGCTGGAGCGGTCGAAGATGCGGGCCGGGCCCTCGGCCCGGACGCCGCCGCTGCGGCCGGCCGGCTCCTCACCGCCGCCGCTGCCGCCGCCGGGCAAGGGCGCGTCGCCGGCGGCCACCCGGTCGAGCCAGGCCAGGGCCCGGGCATAGTCCTCGGCCACCTTGTCCGGCACGGCCTCGACGTGGAGGTCATGATAGGCGATGACCGCGGCGAGGCGGGTGAGGACCGCCGGGACCGGATCGAGCGGCAGGGCGTAGCGCACCCCCAGCCGGGCATCGATCAGGGCGTCGGCCTGGGCCAGCGCCCAGTCGACATCCCCGGCCGGCGGGTCGCTGCGGTCGGTCAGCTCGATCAGCCTCTCGCGGCTGGCCAGCCGCAGCAGGTCGTCATGCGTCGCATAGGTCATGGCATCACCTCCGGTCCGCGCAGTGCGGTCTCACTCATCTGATGCCGCCCCGGAGGGTCGGCTTCCAGCCGACCCTGTCGGCGGCGGGGACGCCGCCGCTCCGGTGCTCGACCTCCGACCGGCGCGATGGCGATTACGCCAGCCAGGGCACGACCAGCAGTTCGGCCGAGCCTCGCCAGACATTGGTGGCTCCCGCGTCGGTTCG
Source organism: Alphaproteobacteria bacterium (assembly GCA_009909005.1). GTDB lineage: Bacteria > Pseudomonadota > Alphaproteobacteria > DSM-16000 > Inquilinaceae > JAAAOG01. Next base: position 5,236 of record JAAAOG010000228.1, read on the forward strand.
CTCGGCCATGACGATCTCCCGCGCCGCCGCCTCCAGGGCCGGAGGCACGACGAGCAGGTCAGGGCGGACGCCGAGCGGCCGGCCGAAATCGCCGGTCATGCCCTGCATGGCGGCGCGCGCGGCGGCGTAGGTCGTCGCGTCGAGCGTGTCCTTGGAGCCGTAGGCGAGCTGCCAGAAGCCGAAGCCGACATTGGCGCGCCCGTCGATGCCGTAGCGATATTCCTTGCGGTTGAAGACCAGTTCGTCCGAGGCCGCATCCATGCGGGTGAACTGGAACTCCTTCCGGTTCTGGAAGATCAGCGGCTTGATGGTGCGACTGGTATCCAGCAGGTACCAGCCGGTGCCGCTGCCGCCGCCGGTGTTGCTGACGGCCTGCGGTGTGCCGCCGGCGTCGAGGACCGGATGGTCGGCGGCGAAGAACGGCTTGCCGTCATAGCCGGTGGCGGCGAACCCGTCCTTCAGCAGCGGCCAGACGAGCTCGTCGGGAAAGCTGGCGGCGGCGCGGCCGATCTCGGCCACCATCGGCGCGTATATGCTGAAATTGTCGTCCTCGATGTCGTTGCGGTCGACGGCGACGGTGAACTCCCAGTCCTTGTTGCGGATGCGGTAGCCCTCCTGGCTGATCGAGGTGATCACCCGGTCGCCGACCCATTCGCGGATGCGCGGGAAGTCCTTCAGCCAGCCATAGGTCTCCTCGCGGGTCGAGGAGGGGACCACGGTGGCGACGCGGCGGTAGGTCGGCTCGACATCGCGAAAGGCGGCCTGGAAGGTGGTCTTGAAGCCGACGAACAGGGTGGTGAGCGTGGCCTGGTTGACGATCATCGCTTGGTCCTCCTAACCGGTGACGACCCAGACGCCCTGGGCGTCGACGTCGAACACCGTGCCGGCGGCGCTGCGGGCGCCGGTACCGTCGGTGGCCGCGACGGTCTGGTCGTCGACCACGTAGCAAGGGCTGCCGATATGGCTGCGGTCGATCGCATCGGCGGCGGCGGAGTTGGCCCAGCGGAAGATGCCGCGCTGGACCCGCACCGTGGCGTCGCCGTCGCTGCCGGCGGCGTTGTCGATCCGCTCCTCGGCCCGGCCGATGGCGACGTGCGTGGCGGCCGTGGCGTCGCCCGGCTGGGCATAGCCGCTCGCATTGACGACGACGAGCGCGCCGGCGTGGATGGTGACGGCGGCGGCAACCGGCAGGGCGCGGTCGAGGCCGTCGCGCTGCGGCGTGGCGCGGTCTGCGGTCAGCGCGGTCATTGCCGGGCCTCCGCGTCCAGGGCCTGGCGGAAGGTGCCGCCGTCAAGGCCGAGCTGGCGGCAGACGGCCAGCTCGTCGCGCGACAGGCCGGACGCGCCGCTGCCGTCCGAACGACGGGCGCGGGCCGGCGGGCCGCCGGCGAGGAGGGCGCCGGGCTCGACCAGCACCGGGCGGGCGCGGGCGATCGCCCGGAAATGCTGGGGCTGGCTGGCAGCGAGGCTGATCATGCTGTCGCGTTCGGCCGGCAGCACCCGGCCCTCGGCGATCAGCCGGTCGACATCGTCTTCCACCCGCCGCTGCAGGACGTTGGTCAACTGGCTCTGCAGGGCGGTGACACGGCCTTCCAGGGCCATCGCCCGCTCCGCCCGGTCGGCCTGCTCGGCCAGGGCGGCGGCGACGCGGTCGGGCGCGGCGTCGGCCGGCAGGCCGAGCAGGTCCCGGACGAGGCGCAGAGGATCGGGACGCGCGGCCAGGCGTTCGGCATGGTCGAGGATGGCCTGCTCGGACACCGGGACCGGCAGGCCGAACAGCGCGGCGAGGCTGTCGGCGAGGGAGGGGGCGTCGTGCCCCTCGGGCGCCAGCGGGGTGCCGGCAGCAGGCGGCGGCGAAGCCGGGATTTCATCCATTGCACGCATCTCCATGTTGAGCGCGGGAAGCGCGAGGTTCGGGGTGTTGGTCAGCCCGGCCCGCAACAGCCGGATCACCCGGCCCGCCGCGTCATGGGCGAAGACGGGCGAGAGGAAGCGATATTCGCGGGCGGCGATCGCCCGTCGGGCCTGCACCGTCCAGTGCACCCGGGCGCGGATACCGCCGTCCGCGGCGACGGTCAGGCCGGTGATCCAGCCGGCCGCGGGGGCTCGTCCACCGGTGCCGGCGACGGCTGCGAAATCGGACTGATGGTCGTAGTCGATGACCAGGTCGGCGCCGGCCGCCAGAGCCCGGCTGGCGGCAATCACCGCCTGCGGGTCGACTACCCGCCAGGGGCCGCGGCCGTCGCGCCCGTAAAAGGCGCCGGGCGGGAGCAGCAGGACGCTCTCCGGCACCGGGGCCGTACCGGCCTCCGCATCCGGCGGCAGGGCGGGCAAGAGCGGCATGGCGCGCGTGCCGGGCACGGGGGACAGGGGGTCGGGCGGGAGCATGGGCGGCCTCGCTGGATCATCCGCGAACGCCGCGACACCTACGCGCTTATGGAGCCTATTCTCAGCCTGACGGGTTTCCCCCGGGAGCAATGGCCGGCCGGCGTCGCCGCCTCCGGGATCCACCCTATTTTAAATGTATTGGCCGACCCTGGATGACGCCCGCCTGCCGAGGGCCGGGCTGCGTCCATCCTCCGTCCCAGTACCGCGGGAGTTCGCGTTGAGCGACGTCATCGCCCCCCGGGCATTCCTGAGAAAGACCTATGACGAAGCCTTCGCCCTGCTGGTCGAGGCGCGCAACTACTTCGCCTATCGCCAGGCCGGCGATGTCGACGGTCTGGAGGCGGAAAGCCGCCTGCTGGTCAGCCAGGAGACCATGCGCATCACCTGCCGGCTGACCCAGGTCATGGCCTGGCTGTTCTGCCAGCGCGCCGTCGAGAACGGCGAAAAGCCGGCGGATTGGGCCTTGTCGGAGGAAAATGCGCTGAGCGCGCAGGATGTCTGCCTGGAGGACCACTGGGTCGATGATGCGCGCCTGCCGCCGGCCGTGCGCGGGCTGTCGGCCCGCTCGCTCAGCCTCTATATCCGGGTCGGCCGGCTCGAGCACATGCTGCGGGCCTCCTGACCGGGGAAGGCCGGTTACTCGGCCTGCTGGCGGGCCCGCCACGTCCAGGCCGGGACATTGGTGCCCGACCAGACGCCGCGGCGGCGCGCCTGGGCCATGGACTGCTCGCGGCCATAGCGGTCGGAGAGGCTGGGCAGCCGCCAGGCCCAGCCCCGGGCCACCATCGCTGCCCCCAGATCGGCGCCGCCGGCCCGGCAGCGGCCCACCATGGCATCCATGGTCGCGGGGGCGGAAAAGACGGTGCACTGCACATCGTTCGGGCCGATCAGCCGGCGCAGCATGGCCTGCGCCGCCTCACCGCAATCATAGGGTCGACGGCGGCCGGTGCGGCAGGTCTGGCCGATCTCCGGCGCATCGATGCCGTAGAGCCGGATAAGCCGGCCGTCGACGGCGATACGGTCGCCGTCGATCACTTCCGGCACGCCGCCGACGGTCAGGAACGGGTCAAAGGAGACCTGGGCGGAGGCCGGATTGCCGGCGATGCCGGCAACGGCCGCAAGCAGAAAACCGACCAGGGCACGGCAGGCGGCTGTCTTCGGGCGGCATGTCATGGGCAGGCCTCTTCGCGTCTTTCCCCCGTATAAGCGGTTAAGATTGCCGGAGCCTTAACGGCCGGCAGCGTCGGGCTTGCCAAGACAGGCCGGGCCGCCCGGTGCTAGTCTCTGCAGCACCGTCACGTCACATGCGGGAGGCCCGGCGATGCAGGATCGCGGTCTGATGGAGTTCCCGGTCAGTTGGGAGGAGCTGCACCGCCACGCCAAGGCTCTGGCCTGGCGGCTGGCGGATCACACGCGCTGGCAGGGGATTGTCGCGATCACCCGCGGCGGCCTGGTGCCGGCGGCCATTCTTGCTCGCGAGCTGGAGATCCGGGTGATCGATACGGTGTGTGTCTCCAGCTACGACCACCAGGCCCAGCGCGAGACGGTGATTCTCAAGCCGGCCTCCGGCGATGGGGAGGGCTGGCTGATCGTCGACGACCTTGTGGACACGGGCCGCACCGCCCGGCTGGTGCGCGAGCTGCTGCCCAAGGGCCACTTCGCCACGATCTATGCCAAGCCGGCCGGCCGGCCGCATGTCGACACCTTTGTCACCGAGGTGAGCCAGGACACCTGGATCTACTTCCCGTGGGACATCGAGCCGCGCTACACGCGGCCGATCGCCGAATTGCGCGGCGCGCGCTGACGCATGGGCGGCGATGATGGACGCGATCGCCGTCGCCGGATTGCCTTGATTTGCCCGTATCCCGGCCGCGAAGGCGCGGTTACTGTCGCCTCCGCCCGCGGGCACCGCTGCCTGCCGGGCCAGCCAAGGAAGGGGGAAACTCATGCGGAACGCTGCCGCTTTGGGCGCCGCGATGTGGGCCGCCATCGGCCTGTCCGGTCCGGCCTGGGCCGATGATTTCGCGGATGACGCATCGACCGGGGGCCGGATCGCCGTCGGCGACTCGGTGACCGGCGAGATCGAGACCGAAGGCGATATCGACTGGTTCGCCGCCGAGTTCGAAGAAGGCGAAAGCTACGCCATCGACCTGGAAGGGGCGCCGACCGGCCAGGGATCGCTGCCCGACGCCTTTCTTCACGTCTTCGATGACGCCGGCGGCGAACTGGCGACGGACGATGACGGCGGCACCGGCTTCAACTCCCGCCTGATCTTCGAAGCCCCGGCGACGGCGACCTTCTACATCGGCGCCGCGGCCTTCTCCTCGGGAACCGGCACCTATACCCTCTCGCTCGACGAATTCACGCCGCCGCCGGACGACGTCGCCAATGACGAGTCGACCGCGGCGACGGTCGCCGTTGGAGAGTCGGTGACCGGCGAGATCGAAGTGGCCGGCGACAGCGACTGGTATGCCGTCGACCTGCAGGCCGGCGAGACCTATGCCTTCACCCTGGAGGGGACGCCGAGCGGCGGCGGGACGCTGCCGGACACCTATCTCACCCTGTATGACGAGGTCGGCACCCCAATTCAGGAGAACGATGACGGCGGCGAGTCCTTCGAGGCGCGCCTGATCGTTTCCCCCGGCACAAGCGGCCGCTATTACATCGCCGCCTCCGGCTTCGGCAGCAGCACCGGGACCTACACGCTGCGCACCGGCGTCTACGAGGCGCCGCCGGACGATTACGCGGCCGACGAGACGACCGCGGGCACGCTTGCCGTCGGCGGCGGCTCTGTCCAGGGGGCGATCGAGGCGTCGCAGGACCGGGACTGGTTCGCCGTCGAGCTGACCGGCGGCCAGGGCTATGCCTTTTCTCTGGAAGGGGCGCCGACGGGCGGCGGCTCGCTCGACGACCCGTATCTGACGCTCCTGGATCCGGCCGGCAACGAAATCGCCTGGGACGATGACGGCGGCGAGGGCTTCAATTCCCGCCTGCAGTACACGCCGCAGGCCGATGGCCGGTTCTTCGTGGCGGCCGGCGCCTTTGCCGACCACACCGGCACCTATACGCTGTCGCTGTCGGAATTCGTGCCGCCGCCGGACGACTATCCGGCCGATATGACCACCGGCGGCACCATCACGCCGGGCCAGAGCGTGACCGGCGAGATCGGCCATGAGGGTGATGAGGACTGGTTCGCCGTCGAACTGGAGTCCGGGGTCAGCTACACCATCCGTCAGGAAGGGTCGCCGACCGGCCAGGGCAGTCTTTCCGACCCCCTGCTGCGGCTTTATGACGGCGATGGCGCGCTGGTCGAGCAGAATGACGACGATGGCGAGACGCTGAATTCCCGCATGACCTTCACCCCGGCGATGAGCGGCACGTTTTACATCGGTGCGGCGGCCTTCGCGTCGAACACCGGCACCTATACCCTGTCGGTCAGCGGCGGCGATGACGGTGCCGTGTCGGGCGACAACATCCAGATCATTGTCGAGATGACAGACGGCGAACGCCTGCGGCTGCTGGTCCCGCGGGACTATCTGTCCGAGATGGAGTCGATCTTCATCGGGCCGCAATAAGCGGCGCGGCGGCAGCGCAAGGCATTGAGGCGGCGGGCCGGCTTGCAAACCGGCCCGCCCGCCCTTATTGTCCCGAAACAGGCCGCAGTAGCTCAGCCGGTAGAGCAACGCATTCGTAATGCGTGGGTCGGGGGTTCGAGTCCCTCCTGCGGCACCAACCGCGTCACGTCCAGGACAGGCGGTTTTCCAGGACCACAAACCAGTCATAGCATTTGTCGGTCAGCCGGCCCTTGTCGTCGGCCGGAAGCCGCTTCAACGAGACGCTGTGGTTGACATTGCCGCCGATAACGCCGATCTCGCCCGGCCAGGCATAGACGACGATGTCGCTGTGCGACTTGCCGTATTGCTGCTTGCCGGCCGCGGCATAGTCCAGCCAGGAACTGCGGGAATAGCCGATCAGGTCACCCGTCTGCGGGATATAGTCGTCATCGAGCTTGTGGCCGATCAGCGTGGCGCCGGTCTTGCCATCCAGTTTGTTGCAGATGGCGTGGTGGATCCAGGTCATGTGCCGGCGGGAGCGGGGGAAGTCTTTTTCCGGCACCGCCGCCTGTGCCATGACCCACGAAATAAAGGCGGCCGACCAGGGCTTGTCCCGGTCCTCGCCGTCATATTTCAGGCCGATATTGTTCCAGTATTCTGCCACCCTCTTGATGGCATCGCCTTCGTGCTCCTGCCTGCCCTGCTGGGACACAATCGGCTTGGCATCTTTTTTGGTCGAGCCGACCAGGATTTGCTGGCCGAACCATATCCATTCTTCGATGGCGATACGCATGATCCGCAGCTTCGATGCGGGTCCGCCAAGAAAACTGCCCTGCCACAACAAACAGGGCGGCATGAATTTCCCTTGAGCCATATCCGTCCTCCATAGTCGGATATGCCCATGAGTAACCCGGCAGAAGACAGGTCCGCAAGGGAGCTGTTGCGCCCATGCGAACCCGCCGCTCCAGCCGGGCCTTGGGGGCGGCCGGAGCGGCGGTGTTCGTCCGGGCAGGGTCGTGCCGGCGGTTTAGCCCGCCAGCTGCTCGTTGACGCCCTCGCCGGCCGAAAGCTGGCCGCCCATGTCTTCGCAGGCCTCTTCCGACTCGACGTACTTCCACTCGCTGTAGGTATAGTCGGCGGTCGACTGGCCGGCGCAGGAATGATTGCCGGCGGCGCAGTCATTCTCGCCGGCGGCGGCGACGCCGTAGCACTGGACGCCGTCCTGGGCCTGGGCCGGGGTGGTGGCGGCGGCCATGGAAACGGCACCAGCCAGAGCGGCGGCGGCGGTCAGGGCCATCAGCTTGTTCTCGGTCATATCTCTTGCCTCCTCGTGTTCTGGACGGGCCCCCGTTCAGGCAGGAGCACCATCAGGATACTATCAGCTGAGTTGGGCCGCGTGAGCCCGCCGGGCCGTCACGAATAGTCACTTGCGCGTGACTCTCCGGCGAGGTCCGGAAGCCTTCGGCCCGGCAAGCGCCGGAATTTTCACCGGGCCCCTGCTTTCGCAAGACGCCGTGCATTGCCACATTCAAGCCTCGGGGTCGCAAGGCCGGGAACGCAAGGTGACGGGCAGCCAGGCCGTTCCCCGCATTGGCGACAGCGCCAGCGACCGAGGAAACACGTCCGCGGAAGGGGCCGATGTCCGACACCAGTCCGGACGGCTGGGAAGACCTGCCGGAGCTGCGAACGGCGCCGATGCTGGGGCATGACGGCATCGATCAGGACCATGCCCGCGTCGCCGCGGCCATCGACCGTTTGCTGAGCGCGGCTTCCCGGTCGGAGTTCTCTCGCCGCACCAACGACCTCATCGAAATCTGGCGGGACCATTGCGCCTATGAGGAGGCGCTGATGCAGGAATCCGGATATCCGGATTTCGAGGCGCACAGGAAGGAGCATCGGGCGCTGAGCAACGAGCTGGCCATGTTCCTTCTCACCTCCGGGCGGGACGGGCTGAACGACCGGCGGGTGCTCTTCCGCTATCTCTGGGGCTGGTTCGAAATGCACAGCGATGGCCAGGACAGCCAGCTCGCCGCCTTCCTGAACCGGGAGACCCGATAGGGCGGACGCGTTGGTTCAGGAGGCGAGGGCGACAGGGCTGCCCGGAGGGCTTTCGGCCCGAACCTTGCGGGCTTCGAGCGGTCGCGGCAGCACCAGCCGTGCCTCTGTCCCCTCGCCGAGGCGGCTGATCAGGTGGAAATGCCCTTTGTTCAGGGTCGCCAGGCGCTGCACCAGGGCCAGCCCCAGACCCGGGCCCTGCTTGTCCCGGGTATAGCTGGCAGCCATCTGCTCGAAGGGCCGCATGAGCCGTTCGACCTCTTCCTCCGGAATGCCGACGCCGGTATCGACGATCCGGATGGCCACGGCATCCGGCTCGACCGGCTCTGCCTCGATCCGGACTTCGCCGTCCGGCCGGTTGAACTTGACCGCGTTGGACAGGAGCTGCAGCAGCATCTGCCGGGTGGACAGGTCGTCGGCATAGACGGTTTCGGCCCCCGGGTGGATTGTCACCGTGATGGCGAGGCCCGCCTCGTCCGCCTGGCTGCCCAGCATGGTCCGGGTCCGCTTGATCAGGCCGGCCATTCTGAGCGCCGTGGCATCGAGATGGTGCTCGCCCGCATCGATCTGCGTCAGGTCGAGCACGGTGTTGATCAGGCGCAGCAGCTGCTGCGCACTTTGATGGATATAGCCGGCATACTGGCCGACGCGCTGGGGGTCGCCCTGGAAATCCGGCTCGTTCAGCAGTTCCGAAAAGCCGACAATCGCGTTCATCGGCGTCCGCAGTTCGTGCGAGATATTGCTGAGGAACGAGGTCTTGGCGAGATTCGCCTGCTCGGCCAGCTCCCGGGCGCGGACCGCCTCCGCCGTGCGTTCCCGGACGGTCCGCTCGATCGCCCGAAAAGCCCGGTCGATCAGCAGCGACAGGACCAGCGCGACGGCCGCGGACAGCAGCACGACGATGGCGGCCCGGCGCACCTGTCTCGCGTCGAAGGCCGCGAGGTCCTGGGTCACGTCGCGCCAGGCGAAGATCGTGCCGACGGCTGCGCGGTCCGGGTCGATCCGGTGCTGATAGTCGAACAGCGGCGTCCGGGTCACCGCAAGGGCGTTGCCGTCCGGCGTGTCGACGAGGTCGAAGCGGGTATCGTGGGTGGGACCCAGGGTCAGGACCGGGTCCGGCGGCGGGTGGCTCGCCGCCTCTACGGCACAGTTGCAATCCTCAGGCAGGGCGAATCCTTCTGAGGCCAGGTCCTCCCAGATGATCTCGAATGCCGCGCGCCTGTTGACCGTGATGGCCAGGCTGGTCCCCAGCCGCGTTTCCTGTCGGCGCAGAAGGGGCGCAAAGCCGATTGCGGCTTCGACGGCGCCAATGATCTCTCCGGGCCGGCGGGAGTCCTCCAAGGCCCGGATCGGCACGACGCCGCGAATCCCCGAACCGGCCCGGCCTGTTTCCAGCCCGGAGACCCGGGTGCCGGTTGCAATGGCTTGCACCACGGCGTGACGGATATCCGAGAGGTCGTCGCCGTAATGGTCGGGTGCGTGCATGCGCAGCAGGCTGGTGGCACCGGGACCGAGATGATAGTGGAGCTGGCTGGCGCCGAATTCGGTGTGGATGCGGCGCCAGCTCGCCCGGCTCAGCCGTGCCAGCCAGCTGCGGGCCCAGCTCACGCCGTTGCTCTCCAGACCGTCGGCATCGGCCGCGTGCCGGGCCAGGGTCATGGCCGACCGTATCTGACGATCCTCGGCGATGAAGGAGGCGATCAGGACCATGGCTTCCGCCGCCTCTTCGCGGGCCATGTCCAGGCCGGTCAGCGCCAGCCGGCCTTCCGCCGCAAAGCCATCCAGAACCTCGCGGCGTTCGGCGAGTCGGTCGGCGAGGATGATGACGAGACTGATCAGGGCAAGCGCCAGGATCGCGGCCGCTTTCAGAGGGCGGCGCCGTTCCGGGCGGGCCGGCATGAGCGCCCGGAGGCCTTTCTTCCAGGAGTCCAGGGCCATGTCACAATGCGCCGATCGCGCTCAATTCCGGTGCGCCGGCTTTTTCCGGCGGGGACCGGCACCAGGGTCCGTCAAAGGCGGCTCCCGCATCGAGAGCTTCGAGAGGCCGCCAGTGTAACCCTAAAAATTTTGCGAGAAATTTAAGCGGCCGGAAAATTGCCGTCCAAAGGCAGGCGTGCCGGCACGCGGCCGGGATCAGTCCGGCGGCGGAATGAGGGTGGGGAAGGGCAGCACCCCCGCCAGCCCGCTGCCGTCCTGGACGGCGCCGGTATAAGCGGCAAGCGGGTGGGCCGGCACGATGCAGGTCACGGTCGTACCGAGGCCGGGCGCCGATTTCAGGGTGATCCGGCCGCCATGCATCTCGATGAAGCTCTTGACCAGGGCGAGGCCGAGTCCGACACCGCTCTGCCGGAGATGGCTGTGGCCGCGCTCGAACCGGCCGAAGACGCGGTCCTGGTCTTCCCGCGGGATCCCGATGCCAGTATCGCCGACGACCATGCCGATTTCGTTTTCCTGCCGCCAAGCCGACAGGACGATACGCCCGCCGGGCGGCGTAAACTTCACGGAATTGCTGACCAGGTTGTAGAGCGCCTGCTTCAGGCGGCGGTCGTCGGCTTCGATGCTGCCGACCTCGGCCGGGCAGTCGACGGCGATCTGCAGACTCTGCTTGGCCGCCCATTCGCGGGTCAGGTCGTAGACGCCGCGCAGCAGGTCCTCGACCCGCACCTGCTTGAGCTCCAAAGCCATATAGCCGGCTTCGATGGTGGCGATGTCGAGGATATCGTTGATCAGCGCCAGCAGCCGGCGGGAGGCATCGACGATACTGCGGGTGTATTCGGTCTGTCGGTCGTTGAGCGGGCCGAAATACTGGTTATCCAGGATCTCTGCGAAGCCCATGATGGCGTTCAGCGGAGTCCGCAGCTGATAGGAGACATTGGCGATGAATTCCGACTTCAGCCGGTCGGCGGTTTCCAGGGCCTGATTGCTGGCCCGCAGCGCCTGTTCGACCTTGGCGCTGTCGGTGACGTCGAGATAGGAATGCAGGACCGCTCCGTCGGGCAGCGGCACGGTGCTGAATTGCAGGATGGAGCCGTCGGCCCGGTCCATTTTCCCGGTCCGCGGCTCGCGCTCGAGCGCCCAGGCGATCATCTCGGCGCGGGCCGCCTCCCAGTCGACGCCGTTGTCGAAAAAGCTGCGGGTGCGGTCGAGCACCTCGGAAATGTGGGGGTTGCCCTGCAGGTCTTCCGGCTGCAGGGCCCAGATCGTCCGGAAGACGGGATTGCTGAGCTGCAGCCGCCCGTCATCGCCATAGACGGCGATGCCTTCAGCGAGGTTGTCGAGGCTTTCGCGCTGGACCGCCATGAGCGTATTGTAATTGCGCTCCAGGGTCAGCGCCGTGGTCACGTCCTCCAGCACGAACATCAGCCCGCCGAAGGGGTGCGGGGTGATCAGGACCCGGAGCGTCGTGCCGTCGGGCAGATGCATCCAGTCCTCGTCGGGCGCAATCAGCGCGGTGAACAGGCCGAGCTGGCTCTGGCGGAAATCGCCGAAATCGGCGAATTCAGGCAGCCGGCGGCGTTCCCGCAGGTCTTCCAGGACCTCGCCCAGGGTGGGATGGGTCTCCAGCCAGGCCTCGTCGAAGCCCCAAAGCTGCACATAGGCGGTGTTGAAGAAGCTGAGCCGCTTGTCGGGGCCGAAGATGGCGATGGCGGATTTCAGGTTCTCCAGGACATTGGCATGGGCGGCGATATGGCGGTCGCGTTCCCGCACCGCCTCGTCGACAGCCGTCTGGTCGAGCGCATAGCCCAGCGTGCCCCCCCAGCCGTCATGCGGGTCGGCCGGCAGGGCGCACGGCGTCTCCGTCAGCTGCACCAGCCGGCGCTCGCCGCCGATGACGATATGCCGGCTTTCCGCGCATGCCGGGCTGCCGGTGTCGGCGGCGCGGGAGGCGGTTCCGCTGTCGGCCGGCAACAGCGGGCCGGCGAGTTCGATCTGGTCGGCCACCACCTGGCTCTTGGCGGCGTCGACGCTGTCGGCGTAGGCGGTATTGACCCAGGCGAGCCGGCGATCGGCATCGCGCAGCCAGACCGGCACGGGCAGCATGTCCAGCATGGCCTGCAGCGTGTCCCGCGCCCGTTCGGCGGCGGCGGCGGCGCGTTCCGTCCGCGCCAGGGCGGTTGTGGCTTGGGCGGCCTGCGTCTCGCGGGCGGAGACGTCACAGGCCCAGAGGACGAAGGTCGGCGTCTCCGGTGCATCGATCAGCCGCCGGCCGGACAGCTCGACACTGCGGCTGCCGTCGGCCAGTCCGGCGACCAGTCGGAAATCCTGCCCTTCGTCCTGCAGCTGAGCCAAAGCCGAGCGCAGGCTGGCCTGTCTGTCGGGCGTGAGGGCCGCGACGATATCATCAAGTCCTTCGACCGGACTGTCGTCCAGCAGGGCCGGCATGCCTTTGCCGCGCGCCATGTGACCCTCCGCCGTCCAGGCCCACCAGGCGCCGGGTGCGGCGTCGAGGACGGCGCCCAGCTCGCCGAGCCGTCGTTCCAGCCGGTCGATCCGCCGGGCGGAGCGGGCCCGGTCGATGCCCGCGAAAGCCAGAGCGCCGGTCAGCGCGGCAATGATGCCGCCGACGAGTGCCCATTCGGCCGGGCCGGGATCGCTGCGTATGGAGGGTGAAACCGAATAGAGAACGCTGAAAATCAGGACGAACATGACCAGGGCGGTCAGCCCGAAGGCTGCCGCCGCAAACCCCGGACGCCGGGGGAACCAGTCCTTTCGCGGCACGGTTTCCACGACGCCAAAACTATACGGGAAACAAAGGGTTCAACAAGGCGGTTGAGGGCCGGGCCACGACGATTTTCTGCCGCGACCCGGCAGTCCCGGGCGGGGCCCGGAGGCCCAGTCCGCCAGCCGGTTATCCTAGTAGCGGTAATAGTCGGGCTTGAAGGGGCCCTTTTCGTCGACGCCGATATAGGAGGCCTGCTTCGGTGTCATATGGGTGAGCTTGACGCCCAGCTTTTCGAGATGGAAAGCGGCGACCTGCTCGTCGAGGTGCTTGGGCAGGACATAAACCTTGTTCTCGTACTTGCCCGGATTCGTCCACAGCTCGATCTGCGCCATCACCTGGTTGGTGAAGGAGGCGCTCATGACGAAGCTGGGATGGCCGGTGGCGCAGCCGAGGTTGACCAGCCGACCCTTGGCGAGAAGAATGATGCGCTTGTTGTCGGGGAAGACGATTTCGTCGACCTGCGGCTTGACCTCTTCCCACTTGTAGTTCGCCAGCGCATCGACCTGAATTTCGGAATCGAAATGGCCGATATTGCAGACGATGGCGCGGTCCTTCATCTCCCGCATATGGTCGATGGTGATGACGTCGACATTGCCGGTGGCGGTGACGAAGATGTCGCCGACCGGGGCGGCGTTGTCCATGGTCGTCACCTCGAAGCCTTCCATCGCCGCCTGCAGGGCGCAGATCGGGTCGATTTCGGTGACCATGACACGCGCACCCTGGGCACGCATCGAGGCGGCCGAGCCCTTGCCGACATCGCCATAACCGCAGATGACGGCGGTCTTGCCGGCGACCATGACGTCGGTCGCACGCTTGATACCGTCGACCAGGCTCTCGCGGCAGCCATAGAGATTGTCGAATTTCGACTTGGTGACGCTGTCATTCACGTTGAAGGCCGGCGCCATCAGCGTGCCCTTGCGCTCCATCTCATACAGCCGGTGCACGCCGGTGGTGGTCTCCTCCGACAGCCCGCGGATGTTCTTCATCAGGTGCGGGAACTTTTCGTGGAGCACCACGGTGAGGTCGCCGCCATCGTCGACGACCATGTTCGGGGTCCAGCCATTCGGCCCCTCGATGGTCTTGTCGACACACCACCAGTACTCCTCCTCCGTCTCGCCCTTCCAGGCGAAGACCGGAATGCCGCGCGCCGCGATCGCGGCCGCCGCATGGTCCTGCGTCGAGAAGATGTTGCAGGAGCTCCAGCGGATTTCCGCCCCCAGCTCGGCCAGGGTTTCGATCAGCACCGCCGTCTGGATGGTCATGTGCAGGCAGCCGGCAATCCGGGCGCCGGCCAGAGGCTTCGACGCCCCATAGTTCTTCCGCAGCGCCATGAGGCCGGGCATCTCGGTTTCGGCGATGGTGATTTCCCGGCGACCCCATTCGGCCTGGGTCAGGTCTGCGACCTTATAATCGGTGAACGTCGCAATATCGGGCATGAACGGATCCTTCGCGTGTGTCGGATGAGGCAGAACCGCCTTTGCGGAGATGGCCGGGCTTATATCAGGCGGCCCTGCGCAGGGCAACATAAAAATATCCTTATATATTTCTGAATCGATTTCGGCGGTCCCGGAGCGGGATGGCCGATTGGCTTAAAACCGGGCACGAGGCCGTTTGTGCCTGCCGTTCGTGCAGTTTGTGTCATTTGGATGTGCATTATGCTGCAAAACTGACATATCCTGCCGCTGCGGCCGTGAGGCAAACCCTTGATCTTGCAGCGCAGCATCATGTGGTGCGGTGTTTGCTTCGTTAAGAGATCCTGAAAAAGGTGAGGCTGTAAGGAGAACGCGGATGGTGAGCTTGACCGAAGGGGCCACTCGGGAAATCCGACGCCTCGTCGAGCATGCGGACGGTCAGGTTTCCGGCCTGCGCATCGTCGTCAGAGCGGGGACGTGCTCGGGGGCGGACTATCTGCTGTCGCTGGAGTCCGGGCCGCCCGGCGCCGACGGCGTGTTCGCCCTCGACAATCTGAAAATTCTGGTGGACCACGATCTGCAATCGCTGCACCCGGAAACCCGCATCGACTATGTCGAATGCCGTCGCGGTGCCGGCTTCCTGTTCGACAACCCCAGTGCGCCCGACACCTGTACGGGCGTCTGCGAGCGGGAGGGGGCCGTTCCGGCCTGAAACCGCCGGCGCCGCGCGCAATCGCGGCGCCGCCCAACCCTGTCATCCGGGTTTCATCGAGACATCACGTCCCTGTAAGGCCAGGCTGCGATAGGGGCAGGCGGAAATCCCCGCCTGCTCCGGAGCCGCCCGACCGATGACCGCCCTCGACCCTGAGACCCTGAGCCTCCGGCAATTGCTGGATCCGGTAACGCCCGAGGCCTTCTTCGCCGAGCATTATGGCCGCTCGGCCCTGTTCATCCCGGGCGAGCGCGACAAGTTCGCCAATCTCTTCTCCTGGACCGAGCTCAATACACTGCTCGACATGACCTCGCTGTGGACGGCGGCGTCGCTTGAGGTCGCGATGGACGGCCGCAATGTCCCGGCGCGGGACTATTGCTATCCGGGTCAGACGCGCGAGGGCCTGCAGGCCATGCGCCCCGATCCGGCGCGGGTGCAGGCGCTGATCGCCGAGGGCGCCTCGCTCAACGTCGACTATCTCGACACCATGGGCCCGGGGTTGCGGGCGGTGGCCGAGGCGATCGAAATGGCCACCGGCGCGCCGGTCACCTGCAACGCCTTCTGCTCCTGGGACGAACGGCCGGGCTATGGCCCGCATTTCGACACGCTGCAGGTCTTCGCCCTGCAGATCGAGGGCGAGAAGACCTGGTCGCTGTTCGACGGCTTCGTCCAGGGCGCGGCCGAGCTGCCCGGCTTCAGCGCCCGCGACCGCAGCCCGGAAGAGCACGACCGGGCCAAGGGCGGGGTGGTCGAGCAGGTCACCCTGCGGCCGGGCGACATTCTCTATGTGCCGCAGGGCCAGTACCATCAGGCGCTCGCCTCGCAGGAAGGCAGCCTGCACCTGTCCTTCGGGGCCCGGCATTTCACCGGCGCCGATCTGGTCAACCTGCTGCTGAAGGAGGTGCCGAAGCACCCGGCCTTCCGCGAGGCTCTGCCGCATTTCGACGAGCCGGCCCGCCATCAGGCGCATCTGGCGCGGCTGGCCGGGCTGTTGCGGGAATTCGTCGCCAGTCCCCAGGCCAGCACCATGATGCGCGATTTCCAGCGCGAGCGGGCCTGCGAGCGGCTGCCGCGCATCCGGGTCCCCGGCCGAAAGCCGGTTCGCCATTACCGCGTGCGGACCCTCGGTGCCGGCTTCGAGCCGGTGGGCGGCGGCTGGCGCCTGTCTCTGCCCGGCCGCGACCCGGCGGCGGTACCGGCCGACCTCGTGCCGCTGGTCTCCTGGGTCCTGGAATGCGACCACCTCTCCGCCGACACCCTGCGCGAGGCGTTCCCGGACATCGACGATCGGACCTTCGCGGAGGCTCTGCGCCACGTCGAGACCCTCGGGCTTATACATCCGCTGTGACGCACCCGGAGGGCCCGCTGCCTGGCCAGCCCGCTGGCCTTGCGGAACGATTCCGTTGTGTGCGCGTTTCTCTTGCCACGACCATTCCTTTGTTGTGGTTATCAGGAGTCAAGCAATGGCCTACTATTTTGCGAAAACCATACAAGGTGAAGATATGGAAAGCGTCATTGATCGCGTGACGCAGGCGCTGAGCGCAGAGTCGTTCGGGATCCTGACGCAGATCGATGTGCGGGCAACCATGAAGCAGAAGCTGGACATGGAATTTCGGGACTATCGAATCCTCGGGGCCTGCAATCCGCCGCTGGCGCATCAAGCGCTGGAGACGGAGGACAAGATCGGCACCATGCTGCCCTGCAATGTCATCGTTCAGGATCAGGGAGAGGGCCGCTACGAGGTGGCGGCGATCGACCCGGCCGCCTCCATGCAGGCAATCGACAACCCGGCCCTGATCCGCATCGCCGAGGAGGTTGGTGCCCGGCTGAAAAAGGTCGTCGACGCGCTGTAGTCCCGGTCGCGGGCTGCGTCCAAGGCTGGCGGCGGCGGGCGGGGCCGCGCTAAGCTGCGCGGCGCGTCATACCTTCACCCAAAGGCCCTTGCGATGATTCCGCGTTACAGCCGTGCCGAGATGGCCCGCATCTGGGAGCCGGAGAACAAGTTCCGCATCTGGTTCGAGATCGAGGCGCATGCCTGTGATGCCATGGCGGATCTCGGCCTCGTGCCGGCATCGGCCGCCGCAGCGGTGTGGGAGCGCGGCGGTTTCGACGTTGCCCGGATCGACGAGATCGAGCTGGAAACGCGGCACGACGTCATCGCCTTCCTGACCAATCTCGCCGAGCATGTCGGGCCGGAGGCGCGCTTCGTCCATCAGGGCATGACCTCCTCCGACGTGCTCGACACCGGCTTTGCGGTGCAGCTGAGCCAGGCGGCCGACATCCTGCTGGCCGATCTCGACCGGCTGCTGGCGGCGCTGAAGCGCCGGGCCCTGGAGCACAAGGACACGCTGTGCATCGGCCGCTCGCACGGGGTGCATGCCGAGCCGACCACCTTCGGCCTGAAACTGGCCGGCCATTATGCCGCCTTCGCCCGCGGCCGGACGCGGCTGGCGGCGGCGCGGGCGGAGATCGCCACCTGCGCCATCTCCGGCGCCGTCGGCACCTATGCCACCGTCGATCCGCGGGTCGAGGCGCATGTCGCGGAAAAGCTGGGCCTGGTCGTTGAGCCGGTCTCCACCCAGGTGATCGCCCGCGACCGCCACGCCGCGTTCTTCGCGACTTTGGGGGTGGTCGCCTCGTCGATCGAGGCGCTGGCCACCGAAGTGCGGCACCTGCAGCGGACCGAGCTGCGCGAGGCCGAGGAGTACTTCCATGCCGGCCAGAAGGGCTCCTCGGCCATGCCGCACAAGCGCAACCCCATCCTGTCGGAGAACCTGACCGGCCTTGCCCGTCTGGTGCGGTCGGCGGTGGTGCCGGCGATGGAGAATGTCGCCCTCTGGCACGAACGCGATATCTCGCATTCCTCGGTCGAGCGGGTCATCGCGCCGGATGCGACCATTGCGCTCGACTTTGCGCTGACCCGGCTGACCGGCCTCGTTGACCGGCTGCTGGTCTATCCGGAGGCGATGCGCGCCAATCTCGACCGCACCGGCGGCTTGATCTTTTCCCAGCGGGTGCTGCTGGCCCTGACCCAGGCCGGCATGAAGCGCGAGGAGGCCTATGAGACCGTCCAGGCCCATGCGATGAGCGCCTGGCACGGCCAGGGCGAGTTCCTGGCGCTGCTGGCGGCCGACCGGACGGTCAGCCGCCATCTCGATCCGGAAGCTCTGGCCGCGCTGTTCGACCTCGGCTATTATACCCGCCACGTCGATACGATTTTCTCGCGGGTCTTTGGAAACGCCTGACCGACCGGCCCTTGCCGCAGGCTCTGGACGGGATCCGCAGGAGCTGCCATGGGCTCCTTCGTCGAACTGTATGAGGCGCTCAGCACCGCCCCGGACGAAAAATCCAGGGCGCGGCTGATTGCCGAGGCCTTCGAGCGTCTTGAAAGCCGCGACCCGCAGCCGGCCGAGATCGCGACCCATGCGCATGTCCGCGCGGAAGTGGGCGGTTTGCGCGCCGATATCGGCGAAATCCGCTCCGAGACCGGCCTGATCCGGTCGGAGTTCCGCGAAGCCGAGCTGCGCCTGATCAAGGAAATCGAACTGATCAGGCAGGATACGGCGGTGATCCGCGCCGAGCTCCGTGAGACCGAACTGCGTTTGCAGAAGGAAATCGAGGCGGTGCGTGTCGAAGGCTACGAGACCCGTGCAATTCTGCAGAAGGAAATCGAGGGTGTGCGTGCCGAAGGCTACGAGACCCGGGCAATTCTGCAGAAGGAAATCGAGAGCGTGCGGCTGGACCTGACGAAGGAAATAGCCGAGGTTCGTCAGGAAACGGAACGGGTGAAATCCAGCACGCTGAAATGGATGGCCGGGATGCTTGGCATCCAGACAATCACCATTATCGCGGCTGTCGTCGGCGCGATCGCGCTACTGGTTTAGACCTTTTGCAGCATGTTGCGGGGATCAGCGTCCGATTGAGCGGCGGCGCGCGCGCCGCCGCTCAATCCTGTTGTGTGCCAGGCATGGCGCTGATTTTGGAGGTGGAAGTCCTCTTCGGGCCCTGATGACGGGAACCGATAGCCAAGGGCAACTGCGTCGCCGCGAGGC
>JAAAOG010000196.1 GCA_009909005.1 Alphaproteobacteria bacterium
TCGGCCTCGCCCTGGTCAAATCGCTGATCGAGCTGCATGGCGGCGGGATCGCCCTGGAAAGCACGGTCGGGGTCGGCACCACCGTCACCCTCACCTTTCCGGCCGAGCGCGTCGGCACCCGGGAAGCGGCATGAGGCGACGGCCGAATGCCTGATGCGAGCCAAGGTTCGCCATATCGACAAGGGCATCCAGATCCGCGACACCGTCCTGCGGCGCATGAGATATCACCAGACTAAGGAAAACCCACAGATCCGCGCTCTCACCGCCCGGGCATCTATTTCATAAAGGCCTGACATGACAAGGATCAGGTCGGAGACGGCGGGGAAAACGCCGCCCGCTCGCCTTACTGCCCCAAGGCCGGGCTTGTCAAATCGATTGCTCACCGTCGGAAGACGGCCACCAGTATTCGAGCCTCTGACGCAATAAATCAATGTGCTCTTGATCCAGAGGAACACAGCCAAGGCGTGACAGGATCGTCTTGCGGGAGAGCAAATTTCGGGCGGCAGCGACACGGAACCACTCGCTGTCCTTCTCCCGGCCGGCAGCCAGCTTCGAAATGGCCAGATCGTTGGCCTCCGGACAAAAGCCGCATGCGCCCCGGGTGCCGGGCCCGGTGACGACAAAGGCGCGACTGCGCCAATGTCGTGGCAAGACGGCGGTTTCCGGCCCCACACCATCGGCATGATACCCGAACTGCTCGGAGAACATCGATCCGGCACCGATGGCGCCATCGATCAAATCGGCGAGTTCGGGTTTATGCTCCGGATAGATGTCGACTTCGTTGGAAATCAGGAGCTCTTTCGGTGCGTCCGGATACTGGCCGAGAACGGCCTGGCTTCCGACAAGGATGAAGTCGTTTTCATCGGTGATCGCGGCCGCAGCACGAAGAATGTGCTCGAGTTCATGCCGGCGCACGGCGCAGACTCCTGACCATGTTCTGGCGTTCGTTTTCCGGCAGCAGGCCGGCAAAGGGGTGGTTGCGGCGCAGGGTCCGATAGGGCTCGCGCGGACTGGTCAGGGCCGCGCGCAGATCCGCGACCGGCAGGGCGAGCACGGCCCGCCAGTCGGCAATCAGCCGCGGGCCGCAATGCGGCGCCATGCGGTCGAGATTGGCGGCCGCCTTGGCAAAGACGCGGTCCGGCTCGACGGCCAGAAGCTCGGCCACGCGCGCGCAATACAGGTCGGCCAGCCTTTGCGTCCGATCGGGCTGCGGTCGTGCGTCGTCCGGCATGGCCTTCCCCTTCAGGCGGATGCCGGCCGGCGGCGGAACAGGTCGCGGCTGGCCAGGCAGGCGCCGCCGACGATCGCCACGCAGGCGACCGCCACCGGCCAGCTCAGCACGCCCTGGCCGAAGGCGACGAGCAGCAGCGTCGACAGCAGCGGCGCGGCATAGCCGGAGGCGCCCAGCACCTGGATATCGCCCTTCTTGACCCCGTGATCCCAGGTGAAAAAGGCGAGGCCGACCGGCCCCAGCCCCAGGCCGAGGACCGCCAGCCAGCCCACCGCATCGGGCCAGACCGTCTCCTCCCAGGCGAGGTGGCAGGCGATCGCCAGCACCGCCGTGGCGCCGCAGAACCCGCCGACCGCGTCGGTGGGCACATTGCCGAGCCGGCGGTTGACGACGGAGTAGCTCGACCAGATCAGTGCCGAGGCGCAGGCCGCGGCATAGCCGGCGGCATGCTCGGCCCGCAAGTCGAAGGACCCGCCATTGCTGATCAGCAGGGCGGCGCCGCCGAGCCCCATGCCCGCTCCGGCGACGTGCCACCAGCGCAGCCGCTCGCCCGGCAGCAGGCCGGAGAACAGCACGATCAGCAGCGGCCAAGTGTAGTTGATCAGGCTTGCCTCGACCGGGGGGGCCAGCTTCAGCGCGGTGAAGACGAAGAAGTGGAAGCCGAACAGCCCGCCGACGCCGATCAGCCAGACGACCGGCGGCTGGCGCAGCGCGCCGAACACCGGCCGGCCCTGCAAGGCCGGCCAGACGAGGCCGATGACGAAGGCGATGAGAAAGGCCATGCCGACCAGCTGGAACGGCGGCACGCCGGCGGTAAAGGTGGTCAGCAGCGCCAGGGTCGCCCACATCAGCACCGCGGTGAAACCGATCAGCGTCGCGAGGCGCACGGCGCCGAGATCCGACGCCGCCGTACTGCTTCCCGGACGGGGCCCCGGCCCCGCCCCGCTCATATCGCCATTTCCGGCTCAACCTTGCCGAGCGCCACCCCGGCCATGCGCAGAACGCGCTTCGTTTCCGGCCAGGCGACGGCGGCAATGGCATCCTCGGTCGTCGCCCATTGCACCGCGACAATGTCATCACGCGGCTGCGGCTCGCCGGACAGCCATTCGGCCATGATGTCGATAATTGTATAGTGATAGCGGATGCGGCCGTCCTCGTCGCGAACGATATTATCGACGGCGGTCAGCACCGAGACAGGCGTAATCACCAGTCCGGTCTCCTCTCGTACCTCGCGGACGGCCGTCTCAAACAAGGTCTCGCCGATTTCCTGGGCGCCGCCCGGCAGGCTCCACTCCCCTTCACCGGGCGGCCGGCCGCGGCGGATCAGCAGCACATGGTCGCCGCGCCATACCAGCACGCCGACGCCCACCAGCGGATTGTCGGGGAAGGTCCGGCTGCTCGTCATCATTCTGCCCTGTCCTGCGAAACCGTTCGGCATCCGGCCCCCAAGAGGCGCGGCCCCCTTTGAATGCGTGCCGGATTTCCCCGCCCATATGCACCGGCAGGCCGGCGGCTGCAAGCCATGGATCCCTAACGGGCCGCGGCGAGGCGATTGCCGACGGCCCGCTTCAGGTCCTGAATGCCGGTCTCGGCATGGCGGGAGGGGTGGATGCGGTTGGTCAGCAACGCCCAGGCGTAGCCGCGCGCAAAGTCGATCCACAGCCCCGTGCCGGTAAAGCCGGTATGGCCGATGGTGTCCGGCGAGCAGAGGCTGCCGCCGGTCCAGGCCGGCTGGCCGGGCTCCGTCACATCGTGCGGCACCTGCCAGCCGAGTGCCCGGGTCGGCGTGCGCGGCCGGCGCATGGCGGCGATGGCGGCCGGGCTCAGCGTCTCTTCGGCCAGCAGCCCGGCGGCGGCATCGAGCACGCCGTCGATCGTCCCGAACAGCCCGGCATGGCCGGCCAGCCCGCCCAAGGCGAAGGCATTCTCGTCATGCGTCTCGCCGCGCAGGATGCGGCCGCGCCAGGGGCAGGATTCGGTCGGGGCACAGGCCTCCGGCTGCGGCCGGGCGGTGAGCCCGGACCCGAGCGGCATGGCGGCCAGCTCTGTACCGGTCAGCCGCTCCACCACGATCCCAAGCAGAATAAACCCGATATCGGAATAGACCGGCGGCCCCAGCGGCCAATCGCGCTGCAGGACCAGGGCCTTCAGCGTCGCCGGGTCCGTCCCCCAGCTGTAGAGCGGCGCCCAGGCCGGCAGGCCGCCGGTGTGGGTGAGCAGCTGCAGCACGGTCAGGCCGCGCAGGCCCGGATCGCCGGAGACCTGGCACAGATCCGGCAGTGGCCGGGCCAGCGGGTCGGAAAGGTCGAGCCGGCCCGCTTCGACCAGTCCCAGCACCGCCGGTACCGTCACCAGCACCTTGGTCAGGCTGGCGAGGTCGAAGCAGGTTCCGCGGTCGAGCGGTTCGGGGTGCGGCAGCAGCGCCGCCTGGCCGCCCCAATGCACCGCCCGATCGCCGCTCCGGTCGACCACGCCGAGGACCGCACCAGGCAGCCTGTTCGCCGCTATCGCCTCGCCCAGGAGCGCGAAGCCGCTCTCGACCATGGTCTCCAGGCTCATGCCGCCCGCCCTCCCGCCGGCCGATGGAGCACGCCGCCCGGCATCGGCCGCGGCACGCCGGTGGTCTCGGGCAGGCTGAGCGGCAGGCCGTCCAGCGTCCGCACCGCCAGATAGGCGAAGGCCTGAGCCTCCAGCGCGTCGCCGTCCCAGCCGGCCGATTCGACGGGCGTCACCGGCGCTGCCAGCGCCTCGGCCAGGGTCGCCATCAGCCGGTCATTGCGCCGGCCGCCGCCGCAGACCAGCCAGCGCCGCGGCGGCGTCGGCAAGTGCCTCACGGCGCGGGCCACGGCCGCGACGGTGAAGGCGGTCAGCGTGGCGGCCCCGTCGGCGGCGCCGAGCCCCTCCAGCACCGACTCGGCCAATGCGGCGAAATCCTGCCGGTCGAGCGATTTCGGTGGCGGGCGTTCGAAATACGGATGATCGAGCAGGGCCGCCAGCCGGCCGGCATCGACGGTCCCGGCGCGCGCCAGCGCCCCGCCCTCATCGAAGGCCCGACCGGCATGGCGCGCGACCCAGTCGTCAATCAGGGCATTGCCGGGACCGGTGTCGAAGGCCAGGAGAGCCGGCGCCGCGCCGCCGCCCGCCGAGTCGACCAGCGTCACATTGGCAACGCCGCCGATGTTCAGCATGGCCACCGGTCCCGGCAGGCGGCCGGCGAGGGCGGCATGGTAGAGCGGCGCCAGCGGCGCCCCCTGCCCGCCCGCCGCCACGTCGGCGCTGCGGAAATCGCCGACCACCGGCAGGCGCAGCCGTTCGGCCAGCCGCTCGGCATCGCCGATCTGCCGGGTCAGGCGGCGCTCCGGCCGGTGGAGGATGGTGTGGCCCGGGAAGCCGACCACGTCGATGCGGGCGGCCGGCAGACGGCTGGCCTCAAGCAACGCCTCCACCGCCGCCGCGTGCGCGTCGGTCAACAGCCGCGCCGCCTCCGCTTCCTCCCCGGCCGGTACGGCCCTGCCGCCTGCGGATGCGGCGACGAGCCGCGCCAGCCGCTCCCGGACCGGCGGATCATAGGCGGTCGTCAGCCAGGCGAGCGGACGCACCACCTGCCGGCCATCGGTCTCCAGAAGAGCGGCATCGACCCCGTCCATGGCGGTGCCGCTCATCAGGCCCGCCGCCATCCGGATCCGGCCCCGTTCCGGTCCGTCCCCGCGCTTTTCCGCGGCCCGGTCCCTGCAGGCGGTCTCGTCGTCAAAGGCGCCCGGCATTTCCTTATCCTTCGCCGACAAATCGTTTCGTAAACCGCCAATTTACGGTCGTGAGCGATAAAGGGGTGCGGGAGAACCCGTACGACGCTGGGCGTCGACAGTCAAATACCGCTCATTGAGGACCGTCCGGCCAAAAGGCGGGCGGATCCCGTATAAGGGAGATGACCCTTGTCAGACAGGGTCACGGACCGCGAAGACCTGGGCGAGGGATCGCCGATCGGGCTTCTGGAGGCCTTTGACAATGCTGTCATCCGGCCAGACTCTGCCCGATGCGGGCGGCAATCCCGCGCCGTCGCCGGATCGATGGAAAGAGCCGTTCCCGGCCGGTCGGTCGTAACAGCCGGCCCGGACGATCGCATCGCGCCGACGCCGGCCGAGACGCTCAGCCCGTTGATCGCCGAGCTGGACCGCCGTCTCCGCGAGCGTGGCGCCGACGGCAGCGCCGGGGATCATTGCTGTGCCTTTCTGGCGACCGTCTTCGGCTTCGATCTGGTCTGGATCGGCGAGCCGGCCGGCAATCGCCGGGTGCAGGTGCGGGCCGTGCGCGGCCGGGCCGAATCGCTGGCCGCCTCGCTGGCCGAACTGCCGGCGCGGACCGCCGACAGCGAGCCGCTGGGCCGGGCGCTCAGCACCGCCGAACCGCAGCTGTGGACCTCCGGCGGCCCGCAGCCCGGAGTCTGGGCGCGGCTATCCGGCCTTGCAAACTTCGCCGAAAGCCTGAGCATCCCGATCAAGCATGGCGGCGAGACGCTGGCCGTGCTGACCGCCCATTCCGCCCGGGCAGGCGTCCTGACGCCGGAGCTGAGCGCCGCCCTGCTGCCGGTCGCCGACCGGCTGGGCATGGTCCTGTCCGACTGCCGGTCCGAGACCCGGCTGAAGGTGCAGTCGCTGGCCCTGATGGCGGCCGCAAACGGTATCGTCATTACCGACCGGAACGGCACGATCGACTGGGTCAATGACGGCTTTCTCACGCTCACCGGCTATGAGGCGGAGGAGCTCATCGGCGACAGCCCGCGGATACTGAATTCCGGGGCGCACGACCCTGCCGTCTACGACAAGCTCTGGAAGACCATCCTGGGCGGCGAGGTCTGGCGCGGCGAAATGATCAATCGCTGCAAGAATGGCAGCCTGGTCACGATTCGCGAGACGATTACCCCGGTCCTCGATAGCGGCGGCGCCGTGACGCATTTCATCGCCGTTCACGAGGACATCACCGCCTGCCGCGACGCGGAAGAGCGCTCCGCCTATTTCATGGCTCACGACGTCCTGACCGGCCTGCCCAACCGCGCTCTGATGCGTGACCGGCTGCAACAGGCCATGCTCTGGGCCGATCGCAATGCCCGCGCGGCGGTGCTGATCCTGGTCGACATCGACCAGTTCCGGGACGTCAACGAGACCCATGGCCATGGCGTCGGCGATGCCCTGATCCTCGCCGTGTCAGAGGCGATACGCAACAGCGTGCGCCGCTCCGATACCGTCGCGCGCTTCGGCGCCGACGAATTCGCCGCCATTCTCGGCGATATTGCCAGCCCGTCCGATGCCTGGATGCTGGCCGGCCGCATCCAGGATGCCATCGGCCGCATCCAGCGGGTGGACGGTCAGCCGCTCCGGGTTTCCGCCAGTATTGGCGGGGCGATTTATCCGGCCGATGCCGGCAATCCCGATTCGCTGATCCAAAGCGCCGAACTGGCTCTCCGCTCCGCCAAAGCAAATCGGCCACAGGTGCAGTTCTATTCCCGCCGGCTGAGCGAGGAGACGCGGGCCCGGTCGGCTCTCCGGCATGATCTGGCGAAGGCCCTCAGAGCCGGCGAGTTCTTCCTGAACTTCCAGCCACAGATCGACCTGGCCACCGGCCAGGTGAGCGGCCTGGAGGCGCTGGCCCGCTGGCGCTCGCCCACCCGCGGTTTCGTCTCGCCCGGCGAGTTCATCCCGGTGGCCGAGGAGAGCGGGCTGATCGTCGACCTCGGCGCCTGGGTCATCGACGAGGTCTGCCGGCAGCTGGCCTGCTGGCAGCGCCAGGGCATTACCGGCCTGAGGGTGGCGATCAACATCTCCACCGTCCAGGTGCGTCACGGCCAGCTGCTGACCGACGTCGAGGATTCGGTGACGCGGCACAACCTGTCTGCCGCCAGCCTGGAATTCGAGCTCACCGAGTCGGTGCTGCTCAACCAGTCGACCCAGGCGGCCCGCGAACTGACCTCGCTGCATGCCATGGGGATCAACTGGGCGGTCGACGATTTCGGCACGGGATATTCCTCGCTGGAGTATCTGCGCACCTTCCCGATCGACAAGCTGAAGATCGACCGGTCCTTCGTGTCCGGCATGATCGACGACGACAACGATCTGGCGATCGTCCGATCGGTGATCGGCCTGGCCAAGAACCTCAATCTGAGGGTGATTGCCGAAGGCGTCGAGACGCCGGAACAGGTGGCGCGGCTGCGCGAATTCGGCTGCGACGAAATTCAGGGTTATGTCTTCAGCCCGCCCATCGCCGCCGATGCGATCCCGGCGAAAATCGCGGAGACGCTCGATGCCGCATTGGCGGCCAGGGCGGAATGCGCCGCCGTCTCGTCCTGACTCCGCCTGATGTCGCCATCGCCTTGACGTTTGCCGCTCGCTGCTCTCTATTTCGCCGGCCAAACGAGACAGCGAAGAAAGGCTTCGCGCCGTGACGACGCAGCCCGCCGCGCGGACCCGGGTCCCGGGTGCCGCCCGCTTCCTGATGTTCTGCCTGGCTTTTCTTGTCGCCTGGGCACCCTTGCGCGTCCCGGCCGCGGCTGAGCGTGACGGCGGCGCAACCACGCCTGTCGAAAGAACCGGTCCCTATCACGTCGTCGTCTTCGGCGACTCGATGGCCGACGGCATCTGGGCCGGGGTCTATCGTGCCCTGCGCGGCAATGACCGGTTCGAAGTCTCCCGCCACACGCGCGTTGCCAGCGGCCTGTCGCGGCCCGACTTTTACGATTGGCCGGAGAGCGTTCGGGACTATCTGGCGGAAAACCCGGTCGATATCGCCATCATCTCTCTCGGGCTGAACGACACCCAGCCGATCTTTCATGACGGCCGCTGGGATCATGCCTTCGGCAGCGAGAGCTGGGATGCCCTTTACGTCGAGCGCGTGGCCGCCTTCATGCAGATCTTCGACGCTGCCGGCATTCCCACCTTCTGGGTCGGCCTGCCCACCGTACGGAGCGGCGATTACGGCGAAAAGGTCGCACACATCAACGCGATCTACGATGCCCAGGCGGACCTCCACGATGTGGTCTATGTCCATACCCGTCAGGTGACGGCCGGGGAGGATGGCGGCTATTCCGCCTATCTGCCGGACGAGGACGGCCGCAACCGGCGCGTCCGCGCCGATGACGGCATTCATTTCACGACGCGCGGCTATGTCATGCTGGCGGCGCACCTGCTCGACACGATGCGCCGGGAGCTGGCGATGATGGAGCAGGACAGCGCCCATGCTCTGGGTCAAGAGTGAGCCCGTGCGCCGCCTGCCTTTCACACCGATGTTCCTCCTACTGCTCGCCCTCCTCGCCGGCTGCCAGTCGACCGCCATCTCGCCGGCCGAACTGGAAGCGCGGGAGGCCGCCGGCCGCGAAGCCCTGGCGGGCGAAGCGGCAGGCCTGGCCCCCTTCTTTGCCGACCTCTTTGCCCTGGAAGTCGGCGCGGCGACGCGTCCGGTGGTTATTATCCAGCTCGGCGACAGCCACACCGCCGGCGACCGCTTCTCCGGTCGGCTGCGCGCCCTGTTCCAGCAGCAGTTCGGCGCCGCCGGCCGGGGCGTGCTGCCGCCGGGAGAGCCCTTCCCCTTCTTCCGGCCGACGCTGGTCGAGATCGAACAAAGCGCGGGCTGGGTCGCCCTGCCCAGCTTTCCCAATCCGTCGGGGGGCCTGTTCGGGCATAGCGGCTACCGCCTGATCGGGGGCGATGCGGAAGACACCCTTGTGCTGCGCAGTACCGAAGAGGCGGGCTTTTCGCGGCTCATCCTCGGGGTGGTGCTGCACCCGTCCGGCGGCACGTTCGCGCTCGCCGTCGACGGGCAGGAAATCCACCGCCAGTCGACGCGCGCCGAGCAGGTCCGTGCCGGACAGCTGGAAATGCCGGCTCCCCCCGGCAGCCGGCAGATGACCCTGACCGCCGCGGGCGACGGTCCGGTCGAGCTGCTGTTCTGGGGGATCGAGCGACCCGGCCCGGGGGTGGTCCTGGACAGCCATGGCGTTGTCGGCGCCAGTATCGCCATTATCGAAAGCTGGGACACGGGGACCGTCCGCTGGGGTCTCGGCCAGCGCGATCCCGCGCTGGTCATTCTGGCCTATGGGACCAATGAGGCGTTCCACCGCGATCTCGACCTGCAGGCCTATGCCGCCCGGGTGGACCGGCAGCTGGACCTCGTGGCAGAGGCGGTACCGGATGCGGCGATCCTGGTGGTGGGACCGCCCGACGCCAACCGCCTGCCGCGCGCCTGCTGGGGCGACGACTTGCGGGAGACCGCGCTCGATTATGCCTGCGCGCCGCTGACCGCCGAGGAACGCGCGAACTATGCCAGCCTCTTCGGCGACGGCGTGCGCGATCCGGTGTGCCGCTGGCACCCGCCACCCGACCTGGCGTCCGTCCGCGACATCCTGCGCGACAGGGCGGCGGCGCACGGCCACATGTTCTGGGACTGGTCGACGGTGATGGAGGGAGCCTGCGGCACCCATCGCTGGGCCGCGGCCGATCCGCCGCTGGCTTTCTTCGACCACGTTCATCTGCAGCCGGAAGGCTACGCTCTCAGCGCCGACCGGCTCTTTGCTTTCCTGATGGAGCACTACGCCCGGTTCCGCGCCGCCGCCGGCTCCTGAGCGGAGCGGGGGCAAGCGAGCCGGGCCATGCTGTTTCCGACCCTCGATTTCGGCGTCTTCTTTCTGGTGGTCTTCGCGGTCAGCTGGGCGCTGTACCGGCAGCTGGACCTGCGCAAGGCCTTTCTCGTCGGTGCCAGCTATTTCTTTTACGGCTACTGGGACTGGCGTTTCTGTTTCCTGCTGCTGGGTTCGTCGCTGATCAATTACCTGGCCGGCCGCATTCTCGACCATCCGCGGACCAGCCCGGGCCTGCGCCGTTGGGTCCTGCGCGGGGCGATCGTCGCCAATCTCGGCAGTCTCGGCTTCTTCAAGTATTACGAATTCTTCATCGCCTCGCTGAACGACCTGATGTGGGATCTCGGGCTGGAGCGGGAGCTGCCCTTCCTCGAAGTGATCCTCCCGGTCGGCATTTCCTTCTTCACCTTCCAGGGCATCTCCTATGTCGTCGACGTCTATCGGCGCGACATAGCGGCGTCGCGCTCGCTGCTCGACGTCATGCTCTATATCTCGTTCTTCCCGCAGCTCGTCGCCGGACCGATCGTCCGGGCCCAGACGCTGCTGCCGCAGATCGAGGCGCGGCCCGACCCGAACCGGATCCTCGCCACCTATGGCGTCATGCTGGTGGTGCTCGGCCTCTTCAAGAAGATGATCGTCGCCAATTACCTGGCGACGGAAATGGTCGACATGGCATTCTTCGACCCGGCGCTCTACGGCCCGGTCGACCTGACCCTCGCCATCTGGGGCTACGCCATTCAGATCTACTGCGACTTCAGCGCCTATAGCGACATCGCCATCGGCGTTGCGGCGCTGCTCGGCTATCGCTTCCAGAAGAACTTCAACCAGCCCTACCGCGCCGAGAGCATCCGCGAACTCTGGCGCCGCTGGCACATCTCGCTGTCCACCTGGCTGCGCGACTATCTGTATATCCCCCTCGGGGGCGACCGAGGCCCGCCCTGGCGGGTGCGGCTCAACATGTTCCTGACCATGCTGCTCGGCGGCATCTGGCACGGTGCCGCCTGGACCTTCGTCTTCTGGGGGGCCCTGCACGGCGCGGCGCTGGTCCTGGAGCGCTGGCTGGGCCTGGTGGGGAAGGACGGAACGCGACCGGTCTGGCGCCGGGCCGTGGCGGTGGCGCTGACCTTCAACTTCACCTGCCTGGCCTATATCTTCTTCCGGGCCGAGACCTTCGAGGGGGCGGTGCTGTACCTCGTCTCCTTCGCCAACCTTGACGCCCCGGTAGAATTCGCAACACCCTTCCTGATCGCGCTGGTCTTCATCCCCTTTGCCGCTCAGTTCCTGCCGGAGGATACGCTGGAGCGCTGCGAAGCGCGCATCCGGCATTGGCCGCTGGCGGTGCGCGGCGCCCTGGCCGGCTTCGCCGTCGCGGCGATCGACGCCTTCGGTCCGGAAGGCATCGCCCCGTTCATCTACTTCCAGTTCTAGAGGCAGCGCCATGGCCCAGAGCGGACACAGCCCCTTTCGCCGGCATTTCAGCGAGCTCGACCTGAGCGCGCGCATGCATACCGAGCCCCTGCGGCGCACCGCCTGGCTGATCGCCATCGGCACCCTCGTCTCGGCCTGCTTCGCGTCCGAGGTTTTTTACAGCTGGGCCTTCAACCTGCCGCTCTGGACGGGACCGGTGCGCGACACCATCCTCCCCGTGGCGGAAGGCTGGCACGACGCCATGACCACGCTCGGCCTGACCGAGGTCCAGGCGGCGTTGCGCGACCTTCTGCAGGCCTTCCGAGACTGGTAGGTGGATGGCGGGAGAACCCGGTCTACCCGGGACGGCACCGGGCTCAGTCGGCTTCGCCGCTGGTCGCCGATTGGCCGCTCCCCGCGGGGTCGATAAAGCGGATGCCGAGATCGCCCAGCTTTTCCCAGACGACCTCGCCGAAGAACTCGCCGACCCGGTCGATGGTCAGTTTGACCCTTGGACGGCCCTGGAGGGGCTCGGCCATGGTCACGCGGGCGCCCCCGGCGGAGATGTCCATGAGGTTGACGCTCACTTCGGCCGCATGGCCATTGTTCTGCACCAGCTTGCCGGTCCAGAAAACAGGCAGGCGCTTGTGCTCCCGACGCTCTTCAGGCGTCGCTTCGCTGCAACTCCTGTCGCTCATCGGCGGCGTCCTCGTCATGGGCACGGATTCCGGGGTCAGGAATGTCACTCCGCTGACGCTAGGCGAAAAGGCTTGCGCAAATGTTAAAGGCGCGCCCTTGAAACAAGGTTGAGGCGTTTGCCGCACAATAGTCCCCCGGATTGGCCCGGCCTGCCGGGTTGGGATTCTGGAATCAGAGGCGAAATACAGCCTATGAACGAGGGACGGGCAGGCCGCACGGCCGCAACCGCGCTGGTCGACGCTCTGGTGCTGCAGGGCACCGAGCGGGTCTTCTGCGTGCCGGGCGAGAGCTTCCTGGGGGTGCTCGACGCGCTCTATGAAAGGCGCGCGGCAATCGCCACCATCGCCTGCCGGCAGGAAGGCGGCGCCGCTTACATGGCCGAGGCCCATGGCAAGCTGACCAACCGGCCCGGCATCGCTTTTGCCAGCCGCGGCCCCGGCGCCTGCAACGCGGCGATCGGCGTGCATGCCGCCCGCCAGGATTCGACGCCGATGATCCTGTTCGTCGGGCAGGTCGGGCTGGCGCAGGCCGGTCGCGAGGCGTTTCAGGAAGTCGATGTCGGAACGACCTTTGCCGGACTCGCCAAGGCGACACTGCGGCTCGACGACCCCGACCGCACGCCGGAGACCGTCGCCCGGGCCTTCACCCTGGCCATGACCGGCCGGCCGGGCCCGGTGGTGGTCGCCCTGCCGGAAGACGTGCTCTCCCGCCCCTGCACGGCGCCGGACATTCCGCCGGGACACTGCGCCGAACCCGGGCCGGATGACGCGGCGATGGCCGCCCTCGGTCAGCGCCTGCGCTCAGCCGCCCGGCCGCTGCTGATCGCCGGCGGCAGCCTCTGGACGGCGGAAGCGCGCGGAGACCTGGAGGCCCTGGCCGCACGTCTATGCCTGCCCGTGGCCACCGCCTTCCGGCGGGCCGACCATATCGACAATGACCATCTGTGCTATGCCGGCGATCTCGGGCTCGGCGCCAACCCGGACCTCGCCGCCATGGTCCGCGAGTCCGACTGCCTCATCGCCCTGGGCGCCCGCCTCGACGAGCCGACGACCGCCGGCTATACGCGGCCGGCCGCGCCGCACCCGGCCCGGAGTCTCATCCATATCCACCCCGATCCGGGCGAGCCGGGCCGCGTGTTTCGGACCGATCTGGCGATCACGGCGTCCGGGCCCCGCGCCGCCGCCGCCATGCGCGCCGCGCTGGAGAGCGGCCCCTGGGCCGACATGCAGCCTTTTGCTGAAGCTTGGCGGGCGCGCGGGCGGTCGGCCTATGAGGCCTGGCAGCGGCCCCGCCCCTGCCCCGGACCGGTGCAGCTGGCGGAGATCGTCGCCTGGCTGCGCGAGAGACTGCCGGCGCACTCGATCGTCACCAACGGCGCCGGCAATTATGCGGGCTGGATCAGCCGGTACTACCGGTTCCGACGCTTTCGCAGCCAACTGGCGCCGACCGTCGGGGCGATGGGCTATGGGGTGCCCGCGGCGATCGCCGCAAAGCTCGCCTGCCCCGATCGCCCGGTGCTGTCGGTCAACGGCGATGGCTGTTTCCTGATGAACGGACAGGAACTGGCGACGGCCGTTGCCCACCGCCTCGCCATCGTCTTCCTGGTGATCAACAACGGCCTGTACGGCACCATCCGCATGCACCAGGAAAAGACCTTCCCCGGCCGGCCGATCGCCACCGACATTGCCGGGCCGGATTTCGCCGCGCTGGCCCGCGCCTATGGCGCACAGGGCGAAACGGTCGTCGATACGGCATCCTTCGCGCCGGCCTGCGAGCGGGCGCTGGCAGCCGGCGGCCCGGCCCTGATCGACCTCAGGCTCGACCCCGACGCCATCTCGACGACGGCCAGTCTGGCCGATCTCGGCGGCAGACCCGTTCCCTAAAGAAAACGCCGGGCCTTTCAGCCCGGCGCCTGCAAGTTCAGTCGAGGTCCAGAGCGCCCGCGAGGGGGCGCCATGACCTTTTATATTACCAGTTCTCGTCGGCTGCTGAGCAGACGATGAGCGGGGCCTCGTTGGCAAAATCGTCCGGAACCGGGCTGTCCTGTCCGGACTCGCCGCCCCGGTCACCGGCCCCATAACGCGGCCAGTCGGCGATAATCGCCTCATTGGGAAACCCGACCATGATCGGACCGTCGTGATCGGACAGCCCGGCCGGCGCCTCGAGAGCGCCGGGGAACGAGTCAAAGGGGCTCATTGGGGGACTCCTCGTCAAACATTGGGGGAAGACGTTGACGAAGGGGAGCGAACCTTGGCAGCTGCGCCAGGGGCTCGATGGGCTCCTCATTCACCTCGCCATGATGCCGGACGGACCTGTGTGATCCACGACATCGCCGCTAATGTGGCGGCTGGAAGCGGCTTTGTAAATAGCCGATCGGGTATTTCTGAAATTATATTGTGACCAAAATCCCACACATTTGCATTCTGCAACGATTTTTCTTAAGATTTTGTCTTCGCGCATGCACAATATATCAAGGAATGGTAAGGAAATATAATTTTTGACAGCAGTTTCCATTGAGACAAAGCTTTCTGTCGTTCAAGTTCAAAGGTTTACGCCTTTCGTATGGGGGCCCCGCGAGGGCATCGACAAGAGAGCCGGCCTTTGGCGAGACACCCCGGATCAAAACCGGCAAAATTCTACGCATATGAACGTATAGAAACTCAAAAATACTTTTTGTTTGGACAAAGACACATTTCAGTAAGGATTGCTTTCTAAGCTTCCGAACTCAGGCAGAACAGGTTTGGCATGGAGGCGGCCGGATGCGGATTGGCGATCTTCTTGTGGCGCATGGCCTCGTCACGCGCGAGGAAATCGACGAGGCCATGGAAACACAAGGCAACGAAGGCGGCCGACTGGGCGACATCCTTGAAGGCAAAGGACAGGTCAGCCGCGACGCCATCGAAAGCGTCCTCGAGCAGGTTCCGAAGGTTCCCAAGACGATCGAGGATACCGGTCTCACCGAAACCGCGCTCCTCCGCCTCCTGGTCAAGTCGATGGCGATCGACGGCTTCGAGACGCCGACGCAGTTCGTCAACCGGCTCAAGCTGCCGTTCAGCGTCGTGAACGAATTGCTGCGCCGCGCCACCGACAAGAAACTGATGGAAGCCCTCGGCGCGACCGACATCCGGGCCACGGAACTGCGTTACGGCCTGACCAATATCGGGCGGGACTGGGCCCAGGCGGCGCTGTTCCAGAACCAGTATGTCGGCGCGGCGCCCATCCCCCTCGCCCGCTTCTGCCAGCAGGTG
Source organism: Alphaproteobacteria bacterium (assembly GCA_009909005.1). Lineage (GTDB taxonomy): Bacteria > Pseudomonadota > Alphaproteobacteria > DSM-16000 > Inquilinaceae > JAAAOG01. The sequence goes on from JAAAOG010000196.1 coordinate 15,209, forward strand.
CGGCTGCAGCGCATCGTCAACGAACGCTTCGACCGCCAGACCATCCAGAATGCCTTTGACGGGCTGGTCATGCCCGACGGCCTGATCCGCAAGATCGGGCCGGCCGTGAACGCCATGCGGGCGGTGCTGATGTACGGCCCGCCGGGAAACGGCAAGACGACAATCGCCGAAAAGGTCGGCCGGATTTTTAAGCACTTCGTGTTCGTGCCGCATGCCCTGGACGTCGACGGCCAGATCATCAAGGTCTTCGATCCTTCCGTCCATGCGCCGGTGACGACGGAAGGCAGCGTGCAGATCGCCCAGACCACCTCGCTCGTCCGCGCCCGTGAGGGAGATTACGACCAGCGCTTCGTGCCGTGCCGGCGGCCGATCGTCATTGTCGGCGGCGAGTTGACGCTCGACATGCTCGACCTGCAGTTCAACCAGGTGGCCCGGTTCTACGAGGCGCCGCTGCATGTCAAGGCGCTGAACGGCACGTTCATCATCGACGATTTCGGCCGCCAGCTGGTCCGCCCGCAGGAACTCCTGAACCGCTGGATCGTGCCGCTGGAAAGCCGGGTCGATTACCTGAAACTGCACACCGGCAACAGCTTCAGCGTGCCCTTCGACGAGTTCGTGGTGTTCTCGACGAACCTCACCCCCGAGGATCTGGTCGATCCCGCCTTTCTCCGCCGCATTCCCTACAAGCTGGAGATCGGCAACCCGTCTCCGGCCGATTATCGCAAGGTCTTCCAGCTGGTGGCCGACGGCAAGGGCCTCTATCTCGATGACGAGGTGTTCGAGGCCATCAGGACCGAACTGGCCGCCAAATCCCAGCCGCTCGCCTTCTACCATGCCAAATTCATCACCGATCAGGTGCTGGCCGCCTGCAAATATGAAGGCCGCAAGCCGGCACTGACCAGGGATCTGGTCCTGGAAGCGCTGGACAACCTCTTCATGCACCAGCACGAACCCGATCCGCTGGTGCGGACGGCGGCCCGGGTCTGAGCCGGGCGCCCGGCCGGGCGGCGGCTATCGCGGCAGGCTGATGCGGAAGGCGGTGCCGTCCGGTCCGGTCTCCAGCAGCCGGATTTCGCCGCGATGGGCGGTGACGATCTCCCGGGCGATGGCAAGGCCCAGCCCGGTCCCCTGCGGCCGGGCCGAGCCGGCAAAGGGCTGGAACAGATGCTGCCGGGCCCGCGGCGGCAGCCCGGGCCCGTCATCGCGCACCGTGACGGCGACGCTGTCGTCCGCCAGGCCGGCGGTGATCGTGACGGTTTCGGCCCCGGCCTGAAAGGCGTTGCGGGCGAGATTGACCAGCACCCGGCGCAATTGCTCGCGGTCGGCGTGAACCTGCAGGCCCTCCGGCACGTCAAGGCGCCACTGTGCCCCGGCCGGCATGGCTCCGCTCAAATCGCCTTCGACCTGCCGGGCGAGGTCCGCCAACGGAAAGCGGCTGCGCTGCAGCGCCGGGCCGCCTTCGCGCGTGTAGTCGAGAGTCCGGCTGCAGAGATCGGCTGCCCGGTCGAGCGCCTCCATCAGCCGCGGCACCGTGCGCTGCACTTCGGGATCGCCGCTCGCCGCCAGCCGCTCCGAGACGAGGGAGGCCGTCCCCAACATATTGCGCAGATCGTGATTGATCTTGGTCACGGCGGTACCGAGCGCCGCCAGCCGGTCCTTCTGCTTGAGCGCCGCCAGCACCGCGGTCTGCATGTGATGGAGTTCGCGCTCGGCCACCCCGACTTCGTCGGTGCGCCGGCTGGGCACGATCACCGACTCGGCGTCGTCGGGGTCGTTGCGGAAGGCAACCATCTTCTCGGTAAAGCGCATCAGCGGCCGCACCGTCAGCCAGCGCAGGGCCAGGAACACCAGGCTCGCCGTGATCAGCGAAATGATGATCGACAGCCCGAGGATGCGCCAGGAGAAGTCCCACATGGCGTCATGCAATGCCGTCTCGTCGAAGATCACCTCGACCTCGGCCTCGGGGTCGCGCGGGGAAAAGCCCCGCATGCGCGACATGCGGCCCTCGCCCTGCATCATGGTCTCGAAGGCGCTGGCGATCATCGACACTGGGGTCTGCTCATCCATGTCAATGACATTGGAGACCGGCGCCGGCGGCAGCATGCCGAGCGAATAGAGCGGCTCGCCGGGGTGAGACAGGTAGATGCGATAGGCCCCGACATGGGCCAGCAGCTCGGCCTCCAGCTGCGGCGTCACCATGCCCTCCGGCGCGGCGACCGTCGCAAGCGCCGCCAGATGCCCTGCCGCCAGCTTCTCGTTCAGCCAGACATTGCGGAAGCGGGCGATGGACGGCGTGTAGATCAGCACCTCCGCCAGCATGACGAAGGCAATGGTCAGGATCAGCAGCCGGGCCGACAGGCTGCGGGCGGGGCCGGGCAACGGCATGGCAGCCGCTCTTCTACCGCTGCGCGTCCGAGACCCCGCTCACGGACAGGGGTTGGGGATTTCGCCGTGGATCGCCTCGATCCCGGCCAGCACCGCTTCGGACAGGGGCGTGTCGACACTGGCGATATTGGCGCGCAGCTGTTCCATGGTGGTGGCACCGATGATGTTGGCGGTCACGAAGGGCCGGCTGGTGACGAAGGCCAGCGCCATCTGTGCCGGGTCGAGCCCGTGCTCGCGGGCCAGGGCGACGTAGCGGCCGGTCGCCTCGATCCCGAGCGGCTTGTTGTAGCGGCTGAAGTGCTCGAACAGGGTCATGCGGGCGCCGGGCGGCCGGGCGCCGCCGAGATACTTGCCGCTCAGCGCACCACCGGCCAGCGGCGAATAGGCGAGCAGGCCGCAGTCCTCGCGGATGGCGCATTCGGCCAGCCCGACCTCGAAGGTCCGGTTGAGCAGGCTGTAGGGGTTCTGGATGGACACCATGCGCGGCTGGTCGCGGGTTTCCGCAAGGTGCAGAAAGCGCATCATCCCCCAGGGCGTGTCGTTGGACAGGCCGACATGCCGGACCTTGCCGGCCCGCACCAGCTCGGCGAGGACGTCGAGCGTCTCCTCCGGCGGGGTGATCGGCGCGTCCGGGTCGTGCGTGTAGCCAAGCCGGCCGAACATGTTGGTCCAGCGGTCGGGCCAGTGCAGTTGGTAGAGATCGACATAGTCCGTCTGCAGGCGGCGCAGGCTGTCCTCCAGCGCCGGCACGATGTTCTCGCGGTCGAGCCGCGTCTTGCCGTCCCGGATGTAGGAGAAGTGGGCACCCGGCCCGACCACCTTGGTCGCCAGCACGACCTTGTCGCGCGTGCCGCGGTTCCGGAACCAGGTGCCGATGATCTCCTCGGTCTTGCCGAAGGTCTCGGCGCTGGGCGGCACGGCGTACATCTCGGCCGTGTCGAAAAAATTGATCCCGCGGTCGAGGGCGTAGTCCATCTGCTGATGGCCCTCGGCTTCGGTGTTCTGCTTGCCCCAGGTCATGGTGCCCAGGCAGATGGCGCTGACCGAGATGCCGGTGCGCCCGAGCTGGCGGTACTCCATCCAAGTGCTCCGTTCTTGCGCGGGATCGGGCGCCGCTAGAGGAAGAGCGTCAGCACCCCGGTATAGCCGTAGAGCCGGCCGTGGGAAATTTCGCCGTTGGCGAAGAACCCGACCAGCGGAACCTCGCCGATCGCCCGGCGGACCTGGCCGAGCTCCTCCGACTGGTCGCCGAACAGGTTCGGCCCGCGGGCGACGCAGGAGACGTACACCGCGCCGCGCGGCCTGCGGTCGCCGAGGCGCGCGGTCAGCCCGTCCAGCATGCGATCGAGGTCCTGGACGGCGCTCTGCCGGTCGCGGCGGGTGAAGCGGATCGGCCGGCCGGCCTCGACCCGTTCGCCGATCGCCATCATCCCGGCGCGCGGATCCAGGCCGACGATATTGCGGACCAGATAGTCGCCGGTATCCGAGCCGGCGACCGGCAGGGCCGCGAAGATGTACCCGGCAACACGCCGGAGATCGCGGGCCAGAAGGTCGCCGATATCTTCCTTGAAGACCTCCAGAGCCGGCCGGCCGTCGATGGTCTCGATCATCTCGCCGCGCACGCCGGTGACAGTGCGGGTCGGACCGATGGGCGTGCACCCCTGGCTCAGCCCGGTCATGACGGGCACGTCCGGCCCGAAAAGCACGCCGCAGACGCCGCCTTCCGCCATGTCGCCGCACACCAGACGGTAGCCGGAGCGGCTGGAGGCGAGACCGCCGACCAGATAGGCCCCCGTCTCCTCGCCGAGGCCGTGGAGCGCCAGCGGCAGTGTCGGGTCGCGCGGATCGGCGTGCACGAGGCCGAGCACCGGCGGCGTTGCGGCCATCCAGGCCCGCAGGCCCGCATCCAGCACCGGCGGGGAATTGGCGGCGCCGCGGGCCGTGACCAGCCGGAAGCTGTCCGGCGGCAGGCGGCCGACCATCACGGCGATGCCCGGCTGGTCGAAGACTTCCCGCTCGTCGGCGCACAGACCGATGCCCAGGGTCCCGACCCAGGCTTCGATGCCGGTTGCCTGCTTGAGCAGCCCGAGAATGCGGCTGCTGACCGCCGCCAGATGGTCGGACAGGTACAGGATGCCGATATTGGCGCCGGCAAAATCGCCAAGCCGGGCCAGGCAAATCTTGGTGAGCAGGCGGGGATCCGGCCCCGTCCCCAGCGCACTGCGGAACTCGCCGATCGCCAGTTCGCTGTCGGTGCGCGCGTTCATTCGCTCTCCGTCCCTTCACCGGATGCATCGCCGGCGAGACCCGACTCCTCGAGGACGCGGATGACGTACGGCAAAATGTTCTCGACGATGACCGCCACGCCGCGGGCATTCGGGTGGATGCCGTCGCCCTGGTTCAGGCGCGGATCGGTGGCCACGTCTTCAAGGAAGAAGGGGTACAGCGTGACGCCGTACTCCTCGGCCAGCTCCGGGTAGATGCGGTTGAAGGCCGCGACATAGTCCGGTCCCCAATTGGCGGGCGCCCGCATGCCGGCGAGAAGGACGGGAATGCGCTCCTCCTTCAGGCGCTGCAGGATATAGTCGAGATTGTCGCGGGCCTCTTCGGGATCGATACCGCGCAGCGCGTCATTGGCGCCCAGCTCGAGCAGCACCATGTCCGGATCATCGCCCAGCGCCCAGTCGATACGGGCCGCGCCGCCGGCCGTTGTCTCGCCGGAGACGCCGGCGTTCAGCACCTCGACGCTGTATCCTTCCGCACGCAAGGCCGCCTGCAGCTGCGCCGGAAAGGCATTGTTGGCCGCGACCCCGAAGCCGGCGACCAGGCTGTCGCCGAAGGCCATCAGGCGGATCGGCTCGTCCGCCTGCGCCCGGGCCGCGCTTCCACCGGCGCCGATCATCATCACGGCTGCCACAAGGATCGCGCCCAGGCGGCGCAGGCCGGCCGGCAGCACGACATTGACAAGCGATCGGCGGGGTCCATCTAGCCTGCCAGTCGGTTTTCCGGGAAAGAGAGCCATGGGACTCGCGGGTCAGGGAACAGAACGCCGGCCGATGATCGATCTGGCCGACGTGCACCTTACATTGGAAAGCGGTGCCGGCCCCGTCAACATCCTGCGCGGCGTGGACCTCAATGTCGATGCCGGCGAGACGGTGAGTGTCGTCGGCCCCTCCGGCTCCGGCAAGTCGACGCTGATGATGATTATTGCGGGACTGGAACGACCGTCCTCGGGCCGGGTGGTGGTCGCCGGCAACGATCTGTGTGCCTTGGACGAGGATCGGCTGGCCCTGTACCGTCGCGACCATGTCGGCATCGTCTTCCAGGACTTTCACCTTGTCCCGACCATGACGGCGCTGGAAAACGTCGCCGTGCCGATGGAACTGGCCGGCCGGCGCGACGCCTTCGAGCGGGCGGCCGAGGGCCTGGAAGCGGTCGGCCTGGGGCACAGGCTGACGCATTATCCCGGCCAGCTGTCGGGCGGCGAACAGCAGCGCACGGCGCTCGCCCGCGCCTTTGCCACGGCGCCGGACCTGATCCTGGCCGACGAGCCGACCGGCAATCTCGACCAGGGCACCGGCGGCCAGATCATCGAGCTGATGTTCGACCTGTCGCGGCGGCGCGGCGCCACCCTGGTGCTGATCACCCATGACCCGGCCGTGGCCGCCCGCTGCGACCGGCAGATCAAGGTGGCCGACGGCACCATCGTCGATGCCGGCCGCCCGGCCCGCCTGCCCGAACGGATGGCCGTCTGATGCTCGGCCTCGCCTGGCGCTGGTCGCGGCGCGAGCTGCGCGGCGGCCTGCGCGGATTCTGGGTGTTTCTCGGCTGCCTGGCGCTGGGCGTCGCGGCGATCGCGGCGGTGCAATCCACGGCGACCGGTATCCAGACCGGACTGCGCGAGGACGGCCGCGCCATTCTCGGCGGCGACCTGTCGATTCGGGTGATTTTCCATCAGGCAACGGCGGAGCAGCGCGCCTGGCTCGACTCGACGGCCGACGTCTCGGCCGCCGTCGAGATGCGCTCCATGGCCCGGGCCCGCGACGGCGCGGCGACGACGCTGATCGAGCTGAAGGCGGTCGACGACGCCTATCCGCTCTATGGCTCGGTGGCGCTGGAGGGGACCGGCAGCCTCGACGACGCCTTGAGTCGGCGCGACGGCCGCTGGGGCGCGGCGGTCGACCGCACGGTGCTCGACCGGCTGGGTCTGGCTTTGGGCGACCGGCTCGCCATCGGCGAGGCCGAATTCGACATCCGCGCCGTCATCGAACGCGAACCGGACCGTGCCAGCGGCGCCAATTTTGCGATCGGTCCGCGGGTGATGGTGGCCCGCGCGGCGATGGACGCAACCGGCCTGCTGCAGCCGGGCAGCATGATCTACACGCATTACAAGCTCAGGCTGCCGGAGGGAGTCGGGACGGCGGCGTATCGCGCCCGGCTGAACGAGCGCTTCCCCGATGCCGGCTGGCGGGTGCGCGATTTCACCGACGCCGCACCGGCGCTGCAGCGGATGATCGAGCGTCTGACGATGTTCCTGACGCTGGTCGGTCTGACCGCCCTGCTGGTCGGCGGCGTCGGGATCGGCAATGCCGTCAAGGCCTTTCTGGACGGCAAGATCGCGACTATCGCCACCTTCAAGTGCCTCGGCGCCGGGGGCGCCCTGGTCTTCACCACCTATTTCCTGCAAGTCATGGCATTGGCCGGCCTCGGCATCGCCGTCGGCCTGGCCGTCGGGGCCGCGGCTCCGGTCCTGGTGGCCGGGCTGATCGCCGACCTGCTGCCGATCCCGCTGCGCATCGGCGTCTATCCGCAAGCCCTGGCCGCCGCGGCGGTCTTCGGGCTGCTGACCGCCGTCACCTTCTCGCTCTGGCCCCTGGCCCGGGCCCGCGAGGTGCCCGCCGCCAGCCTGTTCCGCGACCGGGTGGCGCCCGATCACGGCTGGCCGCGCCGCGGCTTCGTGGCGGCGACGGCGCTGTCCGGCCTCTGCCTGGCCGGATTCGCCATCGCCACCGCCGCCGACCCGCGGCTCGCCGCCGGCTTCGTCGCCGCCGCTATTGCCGCCCTCCTGCTCTTTCGCACCGCCGCCTGGCTGATCATCGCCGCGGCCCGCCGGGCCGGCCGGCCGCGGCGCGCCGACCTGCGCCTCGCCTTGGCCAATCTCTATCGGCCCGGCGCCCCGACCGTGGGGGTCGTGCTGTCGCTTGGCCTCGGCCTGACCGTGCTGGTCGCCATCGCCCTGATCGAAGGCAACATGTCGCGGCTGGTGCGCGATACCATGCCGCGGGATGCCCCGGCCTTCTTCTTCGTCGACATCCAGCCCGACCAGATCGAACCCTTTCGCGCGCTGGTGGACGACACGCCGGGTGTCGGCCGGGTCGAAGCAAAGCCCTCCCTGCGCGGCCGCATCGTCGCGGCGAACGGCGTGCCGGCCGAGGAGGCGCTGGTCAATCCCGAGCATGGCTGGCTGCTGCAGGGCGATCGCGGCGTCAGCTTCGCCGCCGAGCCGCGGGCGGCCGACCGGGTCGAGGCCGGCGAGTGGTGGCCGGCCGACTATCGCGGCCCGCCGCTGATCTCGATCTACAAGGATATCGCCGCCGCCTTCGACATCGGCGTCGGCGACACACTCACCGTGAATATTCTCGGCCGCGAGTTTCAGGCGGAGATCGCCAATATCCGCGACATCGAATGGGGCTCGCTGAACATCAACTTCACCATGATCTTCACTCCGTCGACCCTGCAGGCGGCCCCGCACACCTATATCGCCACCGTGCATGCCGACGAGGCGACGGAAGGCCGGCTGGTGCCGGCCGTCGCGGAGCGATTCCCCAATGTCACGGCCGTGCGCGTCCGCGATGCGCTCTCCACCGTCAACCGGGTCTTCGCCGAGATCGGCGCTGCCGTGCGCGGCATTGCCGGGGTGACGCTGCTCGCCGGAACCCTGGTCCTGGCCGGCGCCATCGCCGCCGGGCACAGCCGCCGGGTCTATGAGGCGGTGGTGCTGAAGGTGCTGGGCGCCACCCGCTGGGACGTCGCCCGCGCTTTCCTTCTGGAGTACGGGCTCATCGGGCTTCTGGCCGGACTGATCGCCGCCGCCATCGGCACGCTGGCCGGCTGGGCCGTGCTGACCTTCGTCATGCAGGTCGAATGGACATTCCTGGCCGGGTCGGTCGCCGTAACGACACTTCTTGCCGCAGCAATCACGATCGGCTTCGGATTTGTCGGAACCTGGTGGGCGCTGGGCCGCAAGGCGGCGCCGCTGCTCAGGAACGAATGACGGAGCAATTGAAATGCACAAGAACTGTCGGGAAATTTGCTGCGGAGATCCCGGTGCTCCGTGTGGATTGCGTCGCTGTCAAGCTTGAATTGACGTGCGCATTGCACGATATCTTGCGCGCTTAGACATCAGTCACCTGCGAGGAACACAATGGCTATGGGTCCCTACAACCGAACGGCATCCATCCCGCGCGGGCGGAGCATGGACCAGGCCCAGATCGACGAGGGCCTGCGCCGGCATATGCTGCGCATCTACAATCTCATGGGCACGGGGCTGGCGATCAGCGGGCTGGTGGCGCTGGCCATTGCCTACACGGCCGTGGGCGACATTTTCTTCATGCGGGCGCAGGGCGTGGTGCAGCCGACCATCTTCGGCTGGATCGGCATTTTCGCGCCGCTGGGCATTCTTCTGATCGGCGCCTTTGCCGGACGGAACTGGAGCGCGGCGACCACCCAGCTGATGTACTGGGCCTTCGTCTCCCTGCAGGGCATCGGCCTGTCGATACTCTTCCACGTCTACACGGACGCCAGCATCGCCAGCGTCTTCTTCGTCACGGCGGCCGCCTTTGCCGGGCTCAGCCTCTACGGCTACACCACCAAGCGCAGCCTGTCGGGGCTCGGCTCCTTTGCCATCATGGGCCTGATCGGCATCATCATCGCCGGCGTGGTGAATATCTTCCTGCAGAGCCCGATGATGCAGTTCATCATCTGCGCGGCGGGCGTGCTGATCTTTTCCGCCCTGATCGCCTACGACACGCAGCGCATCAAGGAAGAGTATGTCGAGTCGATGGGCAGCGACGTACAGACCAAGGTCGCCGTCTGGGCGGCGCTGTCGCTGTACATCAACTTCATCAACCTGATGCAATTCCTGCTGTACTTCCTCGGCAATCGCGAGTGATCGCGTCGCCCGGGAGCGGAGAGCAAGGCAAGGCCCGGCGGCTGTGCGCCGGGCCTTTCGGCGTTAGCCTCGGAAAAACAGGAGGATAGAGCCTGTTTCTCGTAGGAATTCTCCGAATCATCGTTTAAGTTCGGTGGCAAGGGACAGGATCCGGAGGCCCCGATGCACCGGGCCGTTTTTGCAATCGCGATCATCGCCGCTCTGGCGGCGCTTTTTCTGCCGCCGGCGCTGCCGTGGCCGGCCGGCTCCGTTGCCCTGGCCCAGAGCATCGAGTCGATTCCGATCCGGCCCATCCCGCAGGATCGGCTGGGAGAGGCGACCGAAGTGCCGACAGCCTTGCCCGGCCCCGGCAGTTCGGATCCGACCGACGGCGACGAGCGGGGTGATCCCACACCGCTGAATGTCGACTGCGAAACCGCGATCGCCGAGACCGCCGCCCGCACCCGCGTCAGCGAAGGGCTTCTGCTGGCCATCGCCCGGCTGGAGAGCGGTCTTGAGCGCTGGGCCGTTACGGCCGCGGGCGAGACCGAAATCTTCGATGCCCGCGACAAGGCCCTGGCGGCGCTGCAAGCCCATGTCGAGGCCGGGGCGACCCCTATCCGCATCGGTTGCATGGGGATCGATGTGGCAGGCGATGCCAGCCCGTTCCCCCGGCGGGAGGCGGGGTTCGACTCGCGCCTGAATGTCGAAACCGCGGCCGCCCGGCTGCTCCGCCTGCAACGGCGCAGCGGCACCTGGGCCGCGGCGATCGGCGGTTTTCACGGCGACGAAGACCCGGGCCGGCAGCTATATTATCGCTGCCGGGTGCTGCAGGAACTGGCCCGGCTGCGCGGCCAGCAGCCCCAGATCTGCGAAGAGCCCGGCGAATCGGCTGAAGCCCTCGCCGCTGCGCCCAATCCCGGTCCGCGGGTTGTGCCGCTCGACGGCGGGCTCCGGGCTCTGCCCCGCGCCGATGGCGACGGCCCGCTGATCGTCCGTGGGCTTGAGGGGATGAGAGAACTCGGCCGGGGACGGGCGCCGGCCGCAGGTCCGGCCGCGCCGACGGCGCCGCCTGGCGATGCGCGCGTCGAGATCTTCCGCTCGCGCCCCAGTGTTGCCGGAACCGCTGCCGACCCCCCCGCCGGTCCGTCCGGCCACGGCTCCTCCGCCGTCACGCCGCGCGATTCGGGCGGCGGTACGCGCGTGCAGCACGTGACCGGAACCGAGGCTTCGGGTACGGTGGTCCGCGAGGTGCGCTGAGCCTCTTGGCAGGCCTATCTATCGCCGGAGCGGCCGCCCCGACCCTGACCGGAGCTGTGCGCGGCCAGGGACGCCGATGTCTGCCTGGCAAGCGTCGCCAGCTCCTTGGTCAATTCTGCGGCGGCCGCGTCGCGTCGCGCCTGGCAGGCCTCTTCGATGGCCCGCGCCGTGTCCGCCATGCGGCGGGCGCCGAAGGTGCCGCTGCTCGCTTTCAGGGCATGCGCCTCCGCTCCCACCTTGACCCAGTCATGCGCCTGCACTGCGTTGACGATCCGCTCCACTCGGCCCAACATCTCGGTCAAGAATGTCTTAAGGCAGGCGTCCACCGTTTCCTGGTCCAGGTCGGCCGCCATCCGGTCGATCACGGTCTCGTCGACCAGGGCCGGCATATCGATTGGCGCTTCGTCCATCAGGTCCTCCACGGCGGTGAAAGGCGCATCGCGTTTCGGCGTGCCGGGGTCGACCCAACAACAAGAAGTCGGGTCGCATGATTCTGCTCTTCACCGATTTCGGCTGGGTGGGGCCCTATGTCGGCCAGGTCAAGACGGTGCTGGCCGATCTGGCGCCCGGCTATCCGGTGATCGACCTGATGCACGATGCGCCCGCCTTCTCGCCGAAACCATCCTCCTATCTCCTTGCCGCGCTGACCCCCTGGATTCCACGCCAGGCCGTCGTTCTTGCCGTCGTCGACCCGGGCGTCGGCACGGCGCGGCGCGGCCTGGTGGTGCGCGCCGACCAGCGCTGGTATGTCGGCCCGGATAACGGCCTGTTCGACGGCGTCATCCGCCGGGCCGGCGCCGCCCATCCCTGGGAGATTACCCTCAGTCCGACCTCCATGGCCCGCACCTTTCACGGCCGCGACCTGTTCGCCCCGGTGGCGGCACGGATTGCCTTCGGCGCATCCGTCCCGGGCGAGCAATTGCCCGAGTCGACGGTGCGGCGGCCGGACTGGCCCGACGACCTCGCAGAGGTGATTTATATCGACGGCTTCGGCAATGCCATGACCGGCATCCGCGCCGAGTCGATCGATCCGGGCCTGGCGCTCAGCCTGGACGGCCGGCCGCTGCGCGGCCTCGGAACCTTCGGCGAGGCGGAGCCCGGCGAGACCTTCTGGTACGCCAACAGCCTGGGCCTGGCGGAAATCGCCCTGCGCGACGGCAGCGCCGCCGCCCGCCATGGGCTGACGGTTGGTGCCGCCGTGAAGGTCGTCAACCGGAATGCGCCGGGACCGGGCCTGTAGCCTGGTAGAGGAAATACCGTCCCCGACTGACGCCTGCAGGCAGCGGCACATCACGCCAGCCGGAAACGCGATAGGGGTGATTGGCGACGACAAGGCCGCCCGGCGCCAGCAGCGGCGCCAGCAAGGGCGCCACTTCGGCCGCCAGGGCGGCATTCGCCGCGTCGTCGGCGATGCCGAGATCGGAATGGACGAGCACCGCGCTCGGCCCAAGCGCCGCCGCCGCCCGCGGCAGGGTCTCGGAAACCTCGCCAAGATAGAGCCGGTCTTCCGGCGGAATACAGCCGGCATGGGCCGCGATGCGGCGATCGAAGACATAGATCGCCCGGTCGGGCAGGCGCTCGCGCAGATGGTCGTAGGTGCGGCCATTGCCGAGCCCCAACTCCAGCACGCAGCCGGGCTGCCCGGCGATCGCCGCCGCAGCCCAGTCCAGACAGGCGCGCTGCGCCTCCATGCGACGGATGAAGCTGTCGAGCCGGCTCACCCGCCGCCCCCACGCTCCCCGCCTTCCTTGGCCAGGGCCAGCGCCTTGTTGGTGCGGTCCAACCGCTGGGCCAGAACCCGCATGATCTCCACCGCCATCTGCGGGAATTCGGTGACCAGCCGGAAAAACAGGTCCTTGGTGATGACCAGCGTGGTGAGCGGCGAAACGGCGCGCACGGTCGCGGTGCGCGGGACGTCGCAGAGTATGGCGATCTCACCGACGACATCGTTCGTGCCGACCCGGGCGATGACGCGCGGCCCGTTGGCGGTGTTGATCATCACTTCGGCCTCGCCCTCCATGATGATGAAGGCAGCGGTGCCGACCTCGCCCTCTTCGAACAGCACGTCGCCGCCGCGAAAGCTCATCCGCTCGCTGGTAAAGGCCAGCAGCTTCAGCTTCGACGTCTCGATATTCGCGAAGAGCGGGATCTTCTTGAGGAGCTCGACTTCCTGGCTCAGACTCACCTCACCCTCCCTGCCACCGATCGGCGCGTCATTCGGCCTCCAGCAACTGGCCGACTTCGCCCTCTTGGCCGGCCAGATCTTCATAGCTGCCGCGCGCTGCCACTCTGCCGTCCTTCAGCACGACGATTTCATCCAGCGTGCGGGCCAGGGCCGGACGATGCGGCGCCCAGATCAGCCCCTTGCCGGCCAACCAGGTGCGCAGGCTGCCGTGAACCACCGCCTGACTGGCCGAATCGAGACCCCCTGTCGCCTCGTTGAGGATCAGCACGTCCGGCTGCCTGAGCAGCGCCCGGCCGAGTGCCAGCTTCTGCCGCTGAACGGTCGAGAGCCGGGCGCCGGCGACGCCGACGGAATGGTCGAGGCCGACGGAGACCACCAGGCGGCGCAGGCCCATATTGTCCACGGCCTCCTCGATCAGGTGCTGCACCGTATCCATCGCCGCCGCCTGACCGTAGCGGACCTTCCCGAACAGAAGATTATCCTGCAAAGACGCCGAGCGGTTATAGCGTTCCCAATCGAAGAACTCGACAGCGTCGCGCAGCGCATCGGGCAGTTCCCGGGCGAAGAAATGCCGCGCAGCGACGATACGCTCCTGCATCGCCTCGTCGATCAGCCCCAGACGGTGGCGGGAGGGGATCAATTTGAAGGGCAACGCCAGCAGCCGGCGGCGGTCCTCTTCCTTGAGGGCCTCCACGCCCTCCTTCTTCACCCGGGCGACGATCGGCTGGAAGACCGGCAGGTCATCGGCGCTGATGAAGCTGAACTGCTCGAAAAACTCGTGGTCGGGCGGCAGGTCGGCGAACAGCTCGATCATCGTCTCGGCAACCGAGGCGCCGATCTCCAGGAACGGGCCGGTGAGCCCGACTTCAGCCAGGACCCGCTGCATATGCGGGTGATCGGCCAGCCGGTCGAGCGAGAAGGTGTCACCCACCGGCATGCCGAACAGCACGTTCTCGGCGACCGACGCGTTGGTGTTGAAGCGGTTGACGTCGAACAGCTCGACCGGTTCGCCGAGCGCCGGGTCGGCCAGCCGCCGCGCCATCCAGCCGCGCGCCTCCAGCACCTTGTCGGCAATCTCGGAGCCCATGGCCGGGTCGACGCTGCTGTTCAGGCCCATGCGGTAGACGTCGCGATCCAAGTCGACCGCGCGCAGAACTTGGAGGGCCCTTTCCTCAAGGTCCCGCGGCCCGCCGGCCCCGGCCGCCGCGTAGTCGATCCAATCAGCCTGGACATCGAAGGTGATGTTCCCCGAGGCCAGCGCCTCGCTGATCCGCCGGCGCCGCCACGCGGCCTCGTCGCCTTCGTAGCCGACCTCCTGCAAGGGGCGGTGCTTCAGGCCGTAATAGAGATTATTCCGCAGCGAATCGGTGAACATATGGCTGCTGGGGCCGACATAGGCGAAGCGGCGGCCGGTGACAGCCTCGGGCAGTTCGACGAAATCGTGATCGCCCAGGCGGATCCGGCCCTGGGTGGGGACGAGCAGCCGGGCGAGCAGCATCAGGAGTTCATCCTTGCCGCTGTTGCCATCGCCGAGGATCGCCGTATGCCGGGTGGTGTCGAGCGTCAGGGAGAGCCCGTCGAGCTTCGGGACCGCCTCGTCCTCGGCATAGGTGACATTGCTCAGGGAGAGGTGCTGCGGCAGCGGCCCCTCGAGGCTGGGGTCCGCGGTCAGATGGTCCGCCGGCATAATGTCATCCGGCTGGAACTGCTCGATCACCTGTTCGTACTTGATCCGAACGTCTTCGGTCCGCTGATAGTAATTCAGCAGCTCACGCCAGGGACCGGAGAGGTCCTTATAGGCAGCCAGGACCGCCACCAGCGCACCAAAGCTGAGATCGCCGACAATGACCAGATAACCGCCGATCGAATAGAAGAAAAAAGGTGTCAACTGATTCAGAAAATTATTCAGAAACTTGATAAAGAACTTTCTCTTGTAGATCGACAGCCGGATATCGAAAATATTGCCCAGGCGATGCGAGACGTCGGCCATATGGACGTTCGACGTGTCATGGCCGTGAATCTCCTGCGTGCCGGACACCGTCTCGCCGATCCTGTCCGACAGGGCGCGGACATTGCGGACCCGTTCCTTGCCCAGCTGATTCACGCGCTTCTGCAGCTTGGGAATCAGATATCCTTGCAGCGGGTAGAGAGAGATCGCCGCCGCCCCCAGATAGGGATCCTGGACGAAAATGAACGCCAGATAGACGAGCAGCGTCCCGCCCTGATAGGCCGGCAGAGCGAAGGCATCGCCGACAAAGCCGCCGATCGGCTCGACCTCGGCGGTGATCATCGGGATGATCTCGCCCTGCGACATCTTCTTGAAGCGCGGCAGCCGAAAACGCAGGACGCGCGTATAGAGCTCGTAGCGCAGCCGTCGCAGCACCCGCTCACCGACGACGCCGCGATAGACGTTGATGTAATACTTGAAAGCGCCGTTAACGCAGACCAGCGCAAGGAATATGCCGCTCAACAAAAAGAGGTATTCGATCTGATCGAAGGTGTAACCCAGAACCTCGATCGAAGGGCCCATTTCGCCGCCGATCGCCTCATTGACGATCAGCTTCGGCAGTTCCAGGGAGTAATAGAGAAACGGAAAAGATATCAGCGTCAGGATAAGAATGAGGATCTGCTGTTTCTTGCTATGCCGATAGATATATTTAAATATATTGCGGTCCATCGAAGGAATGCCTGAAGACGAGCGGCGGCCAGGCGGGAAAGGCCGAATGAAGGGCTGACCATACGCCGTCCGTGGCGTATCGTAAACATCATGGTTCCGCCTCGGTCTTCGTGATATGAGACATGCGCTCCGGCACGGCAGGGGGTGGCGGCACGGGCGCGATACCGGCCGGTCCTACCGCCGGTGCGCGCCTCACGACAAGGGGCCGGACAGGCGATGGCCAAGCGCAGCGATCACAGTCGTGTCCTGATTTACAGCCATGATTCGTTCGGGCTCGGCCATCTGCGCCGGTGCCGGACGATTGCGCATCACCTGGTGGCGCAGCGCGAGCATATGTCGGTCCTGATCCTGTCAGGGTCGCCGGTCATCGGCAGTTTCGACTTCAAGCCGCGCGTCGATTTCGTCCGCATGCCGGGCGTCATCAAGTTGAGCAACGGCGAATACACGTCGCGCAGCCTGCATATCGAGACCGAGGAGACGCTGGCCCTGCGCGAGGCAATCATCCGCCAGGCGGCCGACACCTTCGACCCCGACCTGATGCTGGTCGACAAGGAGCCGCTGGGTCTGCGCGGCGAGGTCCGGCCCACCCTGGAACTGCTCAAGGGGCGCGGCACGCCGCTGGCCCTCGGCCTGCGCGACGTCATGGACGAGCCCGGGCTGCTGGCGCCGGAGTGGGAGCGCAAGAACGTCCTGCCGGCTTTGTCCGACCTGTACGATGCCATCTGGGTCTATGGCCTGCCGGAGATCTGCGATCCGCTCGACGGCATCCAGCTGCCCGACCCGGTGCGCGCCAAGATGGTCTATACCGGCTATCTGCGCCGCGAGGTCTCCTGGCGGGCCGGCGCCCTCGACCCGTTCGGAAGGCCCTTTATTCTGGTGACTCCGGGCGGCGGGGGAGATGGCGATTGCCTGGTCGACTGGGTTCTGCGCACCTATGAGGCCGAGACCGGGCTCCCGCACCCGGCGCTGATCGTCCTCGGTCCGTTCATGCAGCTGGAGCGCCAAACCGAATTCGCCGATCGGGCAGCCCGGCTGCCGGACGTCGAAGTGGTCACCTTCGATGCGCATCTGGAAAACCTGATGGAGCAGGCGGTCGGCGTCGTCGCCATGGGCGGCTACAACACGTTTTGCGAGATTCTCTCATTTGACAAACGTGCGATCCTGGTGCCGCGCAGCACGCCGCGCCTGGAACAGCTGATCCGCGTCTCGCGCGCCGACACGCTGGGCCTGGTCCGCATGCTGTCCTTCGATCTCGAATCGGACACCCGGCCAATGGCCGAGGCGCTGCAGGCGCTGCCGCAGCAGAGCCGGCCCTCCGACATCGTCGTGCCCGGCCTGCTCGACGGGTTGGAGAATGTCGCCCGGCTGGTTGACGAGGCGGTCGACGGCCCGCTGGTGACGCCGGTGCGCCATCGCCGCAGCGCCTGAGGCGATGACCGCCGCCGGCACAGGCGGGCGCACGGCGATCGTCGTCAAAGGCTATCCGCGCCTGTCCGAGACCTTCATCGCCCAGGAAATCCACGGCCTGCAGGAACGCGGGCTGCAACAGCTGATCGTCTCGCTGCGCCGGCCGACCGACCCGGACATTCACCCCGTCCACCGCCGCATCACAGCGCCGGTTCTATACCTGCCCGAATATCTGCATGACGAGCCCTGGCGGGTGTTCCGCGGTTTTGCCCATGCGCGGCACTATCGCGGCTATCAGGCGGCCTTGCATGCTCTGCTTCGCGATCTCCGGCACGAGCCGACCCGCAACCGACTCCGCCGATTCGGCCAGGCCTGCGTGCTCGCCCGGGAATTGCCGGCCGATGTGGGCTGGCTGCACTGCCACTATCTTCACACGCCCGCTTCGGTGACCCGCTATGCCGCCCTGATCCGCGGTCTCGGCTGGAGTTTTTCCGCTCATGCCAAGGACATCTGGACGACACCCGCCCGTGAACTGGCGGAAAAGATGGGCTCGGCCGGCTGGGGCGTGACCTGTACGGCCGGCAATCTCGCCTATCTGCGCAGCCTGTCGCCGCGCCCGGAGGCGATCGCGCTGATCTATCATGGTCTCGACCTGTCGGCCTTTCCCGACCCCGTATGGCGGCCGCCGCGCGACGGCCTCGACCCCCACGCCCCCGTGCAGCTGCTCAGCGTCGGCCGGGCGGTCGAGAAAAAAGGCTTCGACGATCTGTTGCACGCCCTCGCCCGCCTGCCGCCCCGGCTGCATTGGCGCTGGACCCATATCGGCGGCGGCGAAAGGCTGACGGCTCTGCAGCGGCAGGCCGAAAGCCTTGGACTGGCAGGCCGGATCGCCTGGCTTGGCCCGCAGACCCATGATGCGGTGATCACCGCCTGCCTGGAGGCGGACCTGTTCGTGCTGCCGGCCAAGGTGGCGCGCAGCGGCGACCGCGACGGCCTGCCGAACGTGCTGATGGAGGCACAGGCGACCGGCCTCGCCTGCCTGTCGACCGCGGTCTCGGCGATCCCGGAGTTGATCGACGACGGCGTGACGGGCCGGCTGGTCGCCTCGGCAGACCCGGCCGCCCTGGCCGCCGCTCTGGCCGCGCTGATCGGCGATCCGTCCGAGCGTTCCCGGCTCGGAGCCGCCGGTGCGGAGCGGGTGCGCCGCGATTTCCGCTTCGAAACCGGACTCGACAGACTCGTGCAAAAGCTCTTCGGGATGGAGGAGGAGGCCGGCTATAGTGATTCAGAGGCGAGCAGGCGGGCTGCTCTTTTGGAGATCATCGAACCATGACGACATCAAATCCGGCGGCGGTGCTGCCGGGTTCAAACGACCAGGTCTCGTTCGCATCCACCACAGACGTCGCAGCGACAGAGGAGGGCGAGGCCCAGGGAACAGCCTTGGAGATCCAGAACGAGCTGACGGGAACGATCTACCGCGATGGCGGCGATGAGCCGATCCCGCGCGACGTCTGGGACATGCTGGAGACCGACCTTCCCGGTCCTTTTATCAAAAACTCAACCCGAAATCTCCTCTTCCAGGAGACGGAATTTCTCGAATCGCCGAGTGCGACCGAAGACGGTGAGCTGATTTTCATCGACTATCTGGGCTATACATGGCTGGAGCTGGCCCAGGCCGTCGCCGCCGGTCTCTATCAGGGCAACGGGATCGGCATGCCGTTCGAGAGCGGCTTTCCTGTGATCGGCCCGGGCGAGGCCACCGTCAGCATCATCGACAAACCGCAAACGCTGACCTTCAGCGACCCGACCGCCTACATTCTCACCGACGAATGGGGCAATCGCTACGTCATGCATGCCACCGCGGCCGAGAGCCCGGAGGTTCTGGCGACGCTGGTCGCCGATGTGGAACTTCCAGCCGGCTGGACCGTGGCAGAGACGGTGCTGGCGGAGCCCCTGACGATCACGCCGTCGGACAGCGAGGCCGGCGCCTTTTACGTCATTATCCGGGACAACACCGACAACGCCTATCACCAGTTCGATTTCTCCGGCACGGCGCAGCCGACCCAGCCTGTCGGCGCCAGCATCGTCGTCGGCGGCAATGACGGGGACAGCCTCGATGGCACGGCCGACGCCAACAGCCTTTACGGTGCCGGCGGCGACGACAGCCTGCAGGCACTGGAAGGCGACGACACCGTGCTGGGCGACGGCGGCGACGATACCCTGACCGGCGGGGCCGGCGATGACCGGCTTGAGGGCGGAGACGGCACCGACACGGCCGCCTTCACAGGTGTCCAAGCCGACTACACCGTCACGGAGGTCGGTGCCGATGTCCGCATTGCGTCCTTGACGGCGTCAGACGGGTCAGACTTGCTGAACGGCATCGAAAGTTATCGTTTCGCAGACGGAACTTTCACCCTCAGCATGCTCCTGGCGCCCGAAACCGTCGATCTGGGAGTTTACCGCTTCTTCAATGTCGACACCGCGCGGCATTTCTATACCTCCAGCCCGACCGAACGGGACGCGGCCATCAATACCGTGGATGCGTTCGTCTTCGAGGGAACCGGCTTTCGTGCCGTCGATCCAGCGGAACCCGACGCAACACCGGTCTTCGGGTTTGTCAACAGCGAGACCGGTGGCGTCTTCTATACAGTTTCGGAAGCGGAACGCGATTTTGTGAGCCAGACGCTGCCGCAATACGGGGAAAGCGATATTGCCTGGTACGCCTTCGAAACGGAGACCGAAGAGACCGTACCGCTGCATCGCTTTTTCAACTCGGCGACCGGCAGCCACTTCTATACCGCCGACGACGCGGAAAAGGACGCCGTGCTGGGCACCCTGCCGCAATTCGCCTATGAGGGCGTCGGCTTCCACGTCGCCATCGCCTGAACCGGGCCGCCGGCCGGCCGGGACCCGGGGCCGGCCGGCCGAGGGGGCATGCCATGACGACGCCCGGCACCCCGCATGATGCGCTGTTCAAGTGCCTCGTCGAAGACCCGGAGAGGGCCGGGGTGCTGATCCGCGAGCAGCTCCCGGCCGATATCATTGAAATGCTGTCCGACGCCCCGCCGGTGCCGGTGGATGCCACCTTCATTGACGGCAGACTACGGGAGACCCGCGGCGACCGGCTCTTCGAAGTGCGGCTGAAGGACGGGGCGCAGGCGCTGATCTATGTGATCATGGAACACAAGAGTACTCCCGACCCGCGCACCCCGATCCAGATGCTCGGCTATATGGCCCGCATCTGGGACCGCTATGCCGGACCGGGCGGAGACAAGGCGCACGCCCTGCCGCCGATCATCCCGCTGGTGATCTACCATGGCCGGTCACCCTGGACGGTAGCGACTTCGGTCCAGGACTGTCTTGAGGGTGATCTGCACCTGCGGCCGGAGCTGGCGGGGTTTCGCTATCTGCTCCGGGACATCGGCAGGATTGACGACGACCGATTGTCGAGGCGGACCGATCTGCGCAGCGTTCTTCTCGCCCTGAAATACGGGCCCCGGGAAACGGCATCGGACGAAATCCTGATCGGGATCCTGACGGACCTGCCGAACGGCTCCTTGCTGGAGCAGCAGGTCATCCACTATATCTTGTCTGTATTCAAGACACTCACCATTGACATGTGGCGGGACATCGTTATCGCCGCCAAGCCGGACCGCGAGGGTGAAATGGTTTCACTGGCTGCACAGGAATGGTTCAATCAGGGTCTTCGGGAAGGAGAATTGCGGGGAACAGCGCTGGGAGAGGCGCGGGGTGAGGCACGTGGAGAGGCACGTGGAGAGGCACGTGGAGAGGCACGTGGAGAGATACGAGGCCTCGCAGAAGCGCTGACGCAGATTTTGGAAACTCGCTTCGGTCCCGTCGATACCGCGTTGCGCAAGAGTCTGAATCAGATGCCGGCGGAGACCCTCCGGCGCCTGCTCGCACGGGCCATCTCCGCATCCAGCCTCGATGCCGTTTTCGATGACTGAAGCAGCTGTAAGACCACGCTTCTGCTGGCATCGATGGCGTCCAACCGACCCCTCGAGGTGAAATAATGTCAAGGGCCTCGGGGCAATGTCATGCGGATCGCTTTCTATGCGCCGATGAAGGCGCCGGACCACCCGGTGCCATCGGGCGACCGCCGGATGGCGCGGCTGTTCATGCGGGTACTTGCCGAGCTTGGCCACGAAGTCCGGCTGGTCTCGCGATTCCGCAGCTGGGATGACGGCAGCTGCCCGCAGCGGATGGAGCGGCTTGCCGGGATCGGCCCGCGACTGGCCGAACGCCTGAAAAAGCAGCTGCGGTCAGCCGGCTGGATCCCGGATCTCTGGTTTACCTATCACCTCTATTACAAGGCACCGGATTGGCTGGGTCCGGCGGTCGCCGGCGCCTTCGGCATTCCGTATCTCATTGCCGAGGCGTCCTATGCCGGCAAGCGCGCCGCCGTCCCGACGGTCATCGGTCACGACGCCAGTACCGCCGCCATCCGCCGGGCCGACGCCGTCCTCGCCCTGTCCGGCGACGATGCCGACGGGCTGGCGGCGCTGGTCCCTGGAGAGAGGCTGGTCCGGGTTGGCCCCTTTCTCGACCATGCGCCTTTCTCGGAGGCGGCCGCGACCCGACAGGTCTCAACGCACGACGTTCCACGACTTCTCGCCGTGGCAATGATGCGCCCGGGCGACAAGCTGGCCTCCTACCGCCTCCTGGGAGAGGCCCTGTCCTTGCTGGCCGACCGGGCCTGGAGCCTGACGGTCGTCGGCGACGGTCCCGCCCGCGCCGCGGTCAGCGCATGCCTGCCGACGGAGCGTACGCGCTTCCTCGGTCAGGTTGCGGCGGACGACCTGCCCGACTTGTACGCCTCGGCGGACCTGTTCGTGTGGCCGGCCATTCGCGAAGCGTACGGGCTGGCCCTTCTGGAAGCCCAGGCGACGGGCCTGCCGGCGGTGGTCGGACGCACGGGCGGGACGCCCGACATTGTGCGCGAAGGGGTCACGGGCCTGCTGCCACCGGTCGGAGATGCGGCCGCTCTTGCCGATGCCGTCCGGCTCCTCTTGGACGATCCGGACCGCCGGGTCGCCATGGGCCGGGCGGCTCTCCGGACCGTCGCGAGCGCGCACAGCCTCGATCAAGCCAGGTCGGTGCTGGCCGAGGTGATCGGGAGGGTCTGCCGGTGACGCTGCTGGTCATGGTCCGGCACGGCCCGACGGCCTGGACCGCCGAACGCCGCATCCAGGGTCGCACCGATGTTCCGCTGTCGCCGGACGGCCGGGCCATGGTCATGCGATGGCGGCTGCCGGCCTTCATACCCGACGGACAGGCCGGCATGGTGCCGCTGGACCATGCCGTCTGGCTGACCAGCCCGCTGGCCCGCGCCCTGGAGACGGCCGAGCTCCTGGCCGCATCGGCACAAGCAGCCCCGCGCATCGACGACCGGCTGGTGGAAATGTGTTATGGCGCCTGGGAAGGCCGGATGCGGGCGGATATCGATGCCGAGATCGGCGCCGGGATGCCCGGGTGGCGCGGCCTTGGCCTGGATTTCGCCCCGCCCGGCGGGGAGTCGCCTCGACAGGTGCAGGACCGCCTCATGCCGCTGCTGCGCGAAATCGCCGCGGCCAAACGCGCAACGATGGCGGTCTGTCACAAAGGAATCATTCGCGCTGTCTATTCCCATGCCGTAGCGTGGGATATGGTTTCCAAGCCTCCGCATCGCCTGCAGGATGGCGCCGCCCATGTGTTCAGCGTGTCGCCGGACGGCGCGCCTTCGCTTGTCGCCGCGAACATTTCGCTTCTGCCTGCTTCCGGCTCGCCATGAAGGCCCTGCTTTACGTGCAGCATCTGCTCGGGACCGGCCATGTCCGCCGGGCGGCGCTGCTTGCCCGGGCCCTGGCGAACCGCGACGTCAACGTCACTGTCGCCTATGGCGGTTTTCCGGTGAGCGGCGTGGATTTCGGCCCGGCGAGGATCGTTCCCCTGCCGCCGGCGCGGGCGGCTGACGCCGCCTTTTCAGCCGTCCTCGATGCGGAGGGCCGGCCGATCGGCGAGGCTTGGAAGGGCGCACGGCGCGACGCCCTGCTGGCGCTGTTCCTCCGGCAAGAGGCGGACATTCTGCTCATCGAGACCTTCCCGTTCGGCCGCCGCCAGTTCCGCTTCGAGCTGGCGCCCCTGCTCGATGCCGCCCGGGACGCCCGACCGCGGCCCGTGATCGCCAGCTCCGTGCGGGATATCCTGATCAGAAAGGCCGATCCGAAAAAGCACGACGACATGGCCGCCATGGCGCGGCGCTGGTTCGACCTCGTCCTCGTGCACGGCGACCCGGCCTTCATCCCGTTCGAGGCCACCTTCCCGCCCGCCCCGGCGATCGCCGATCTCATCCGCTATACCGGCTATGTCGCGCCGGACCGCGATCCGCCGGCGCCTCCCGGCGATGACGGCCATGGCGAGGTGGTCGTTTCGGTCGGCGGCGGTGCCGTCGGGTTCGACCTGCTGCGGACGACCCTCAGGGCCCGGCCGATGAGCGCCGCGGCGCACCGGAGATGGCGCCTGCTGCTCGGCGCCGACCTGGCGCCGGAACACATCGCCGCCCTGCGCGACATGGCCGCCGCCCAGGGCCCCGGCGTCATCCTGGAACCGGCGCGGCCGGATTTCCCGGGATTGCTCGGCCGCTGCCTGTTGTCCATTTCCCAGGCGGGCTACAATACAGTCATGGATATCCTGAAGGCCGGATGTCGTGCCATAGTGGTGCCCTTCGCCGCCGGCGGCGAGACCGAGCAGGCCGAGCGGGCGTGGCGTCTGGCAGATCGCGGCTTGCTCGCTGTCCTGGAGGAAGCGGCGTTGACCCCGCAGGCTCTGGCGGAGGCGGTCGACAACGTACTGGCCGGCCCGCCGCCTGCGGCCGCAGCGCCCGGTCTCCCGGTGGACGGGGCCGCGCGGTCGGCCGCGCTTCTGATCGATTATGCCCGCAAGGCGGCGGCAGCCCCGATATAGGCGGGTGACGTTAGAGTAGAAGGCTGATGCACGATCCTCGTTCTGGGAACAACGGCTCGAGCACGGGAAGCGACTTCTGGCGGCGCCTCTCGGCCGAGTTCGACCGTTGGGCCGCGACCGGCCGCCCGGCGACCTTCTGGTGGCGCGACGATGATGCCGGCGACACCAGCTGGCCGCTCGACCGGCTGCTGGGCATCGCCATTGCCCACGACGTGCCGCTGGCTCTGGCGGTGATTCCCGCGCGCCTCACCGGGCGGCTGGTTCATCGGGTGGCCGAAACCCCGCGCCTCTATGTCATGCAGCATGGCTGGTCGCACGACAATCGCGCGCGCGAGCCCGAGCGTATGACCGAACTGAGCGACGACTGGGACCGGGGCGACGCCGATCACTGGCTGCTGGAAGGCCGCCGCCGCCTGGCCGAAGGGTTCGGGCCGCGCTTTTTGCCGGCCATGGTGCCGCCCTGGAACCGCATGGGCGACGGCATGGCCGCCCATCTGTCGACGCTCGGCTTTCAGGCCGTCAGCGGCCTGGGCATCCGCAGCGGCAGCGAGCCCGGCCCGACACGCCTCAACATCCATGTCGACATCATGAATTGGGAGACCCGGCGCTTTGCCGGGGACCATCCGGCACTTGACACGACCATCCGGCACCTGGAAGCCCGCCGCACCGGCGCAGCCGATCCGGACGAGGTCACCGGCATCATGAGCCACCATCAGTTCCACGATGAGGACTGCTGGCAGTTCCTCGATCGGCTCGCGGCTGTCGTGGCCGGTCACCCCGGCGCGGTCTGGTGCGACCCGGCCAACCTGATGGCCGGGCTGAACGGGAGCCGCAGTCATGAGCCTGCACAGCTATCCGCGTCCGGTCCTGATCGGCGACTATGTCCGGGCCGGCTCCGGCCTCGCGCTGACAGGGCTGCCGCTGGCGTTGCTGCCCATGCACTGGGTGCTGGCAAGCCTGTTCGGCGGTGCGGCGCTGCTCTTCGGCCTGTTCCTGGCGACGACGGTTCAGAAGCACCTGACTGTGGTCGAAGCCGATGAGGAGGGCATCGTAAGCCGCGGTCCGGCCGGCACATCAATGTCCTGGTCCGACCTTTCCCGCCTGAAGCTCAATTATTATTCCACGCGCCGCGACCGGCAGGACGGCTGGATGACCCTGGTCCTGAAGGGCCGTGGCCGCAAAATCAGCCTGGAATCCTCCCTGTCCGACTTCGACGACGTCGCCCGGCGGGCTCATGAGGCCGCCGAGGCACGGGGGCTCGAGCTGTCGCCGGCGACCCTCGAAAACCTGATGATGCTGGGCGCCCGCCGCCCGCCGGGCAACCTGACCGCGCGGTGGGGGCCGGACGGCGACGGCGCGGCCGGGGCGGAGGATGCCGCCGCACAGCGGGAGCGGACCGGGTGAGCGCCCTCTTGCGGGTGCGCGACCTCGAGGTCGACTTTACCGTGCATGGCGGCACGGTGGAGGCGGTGAAGGACGTCTCCTTCCGGGTGCCGGCCGGGCGCACCGTCGCCCTGGTCGGCGAGAGCGGCTCCGGCAAGTCGGTGATCGCTCAGACCATTCTCGGCATCCTGCCGCGGAACGGCCGCATCGGTCGCGGCGAAATCCTGTTCAACGATCCGGATACCGACGCGCCGCCGGTCGACCTGGCGCGGCTCCATCCCGAGAAAACGGCCTATCGCCGCATCCGCGGCGGCCGCATCTCGATGATCTTCCAAGAGCCGATGACCTCGCTGTCGCCCCTCTACACGGTCGGCAATCAGGTGGCCGAAGCGGTGCGGCTGCATTGCGAGGTCACGCGGGAAGAGGCGCTGCAGCGGACGGCCGAGATCCTCGGCCATGTCGGCTTTCCCAGCCCGGAAAAGGCGATCCGCACCTTCCCCTTCGAACTCTCGGGCGGCCTGCGCCAGCGGGCGATGATCGCCATGGCGCTGATCTGCCGGCCGGCCCTGCTGATCGCCGACGAGCCGACGACGGCGCTCGACGTCACCATCCAGGCGCAGATCCTCAAGCTGATGCGCGACATCCAGGCCGAGCTCGGCATGGCGATGCTGATGATCACGCACGATCTCGGGGTCGTCGCCAATATTGCCGACGAGGTCGTGGTGCTCTACCGCGGCCGGGTGATGGAGGCCGGGCCGCTCGACGCCATCTTCCGCAATCCGAAGCACCCCTATCTGAAGGCCCTGCTGCGGGCCGTGCCGCGCTTCCACATGGCCAAGGGGGAAAGGCTGCAGCCGATCCGCACCATCGAGGCGGAGGTCGGCGGCAAGCTGATGGCGGAGCGGGCCGCGCGCCCGGCGGCCGCCGTGCCGGCAAACGGGCCGGCCGGCACGATGACGACGACGAGCACGACGGACGGCCCGCTGCTGGAGGCCTCCGGCCTGACCAAATGGTTCCGCATCCGCAAGGGCGGCGCGCTGGGCGGCGACGATGCCCGGATCCTGGCGGTCGACGATGTCGGCCTGAAGATCGACAAGGGCGAATGTCTGGGCCTGGTGGGCGAAAGCGGCTGCGGCAAGACCACCCTGTCGAAGATCCTGATGCGGGCGCTGACGCCCGATGCGGGCTGGATCCTCTACAACGACCACGGCACGCTGCTCGACGTGCTGTCCCTGAAGGACCGTGCCCTGAAGGCGTTCCGCCAGCGCATGCAGTTCATGTTCCAGGACCCGTTCAGCGCGCTGAATCCGCGGATGACGGTGCTCGACATCATCACCGAGCCGATGGTGATCCACGAGATCGGCGATACCGCCCATCGCCGCGACATGGCGAAGGAGCTGATGCACCTGGTCGGCCTGGACACCCGGGCCTTGCAGCGCTATCCGCACAGCTTTTCCGGCGGCCAGCGCCAGCGGATCGGCATCGCCCGGGCGCTCGCCCTGCGGCCCGACCTGATCATCTGCGACGAGCCGGTCTCGGCGCTCGACGTCTCGATCCAGGCCCAGATCCTCAACCTGCTGCACGATCTGCGCGAACAGCTGGGTCTGACCTATCTGTTCATCAGCCACAATCTGGCCGTCGTCGACTACATCGCCGACCGCATCATGGTGATGTGCCGCGGCCGCATCGTCGAGACGGCCCGGCGGGAGACGCTGTTCCGCAACCCCGTCCACCCCTATACGCGGGCGCTGCTGGCGGCCGTCCCGCATCCCGATCCGCGCCAGCCGCTCGATCTGGCTCAACTGATGGACGAGCGCGCCTCCGAACCCACGGCCTGGCCCTACCCCTTCACCATTTCGGCCCGGTCCCACCCCGGCATGATCGAGCTGGGCGAGGGGCATCAGGTCCGCGCGCATTCCGACCCGAACGAACTGGAGTTGGCGTCATGACCACGGTTCCGCGGCTCCGGCCGGCCCTGCTACCGCTTGTTCCGGCACTGGCGGCCCTGTTCCTCGGCCTGCAGCTTCCCGCTGTGCAGGCGGCCGATTACATCGAGACGCCGATGCTGGCCGAGGCGGTCGAGACCGGCGATCTGCCGGCGGTGAGCGAACGCCTGCCCGCGGTGCCGTTCCGGGTCGAGACCGACGGGCCCAACCTGGCCGTCGGCCGCCATGGCGGCGAGATCAACTGGCTGGCCCGCCGCGCCAAGGACATCCGGATCATGAATGTCTATGGCTATGCCCGGCTGGTCGGCTATACGCGCGATTTCGACCTGCAGCCCGACATCCTGGAAAGCGTCGAGGTCGAGGAGAACCGTATCTTCACTTTACATTTGCGCGAAGGACATCGCTGGTCGGACGGCCACCCCTTCACCACCGAAGACTTCCGCTATGCCTGGGAAAACGTCGAACTGAACGAGGCGCTGAGCCCCTTCGGACCCGATACGCGGATGATCGTCGACGGGGCCCTGCCCGAGGTCGCGGTTGTCGACGAGACGACCATTCGCTACAGCTGGCCGACGCCCAACCCGGAATTCCTGCCGGCCCTGGCCGATGCCCGGCCGCTCTATATCTACGCGCCAGCCCATTATCTGCAGCAGTTCCACGCCGACCACGCCGATCCGGACGCGCTGGACCGGCGCATCGCCGAGTCCAACGAGCGCAACTGGGCGGCCCTGCATATCCGCCGCGGCGACCTCTACGACGCCGACAATCCGGACCTGCCGGTGTTGCAGCCCTGGCGCAACACCACGCCGCCGCCGTCCGAGCGCTTCGTGTTCGTGCGCAATCCCTATTTCCACCGCATCGACCCCGAGGGCCGGCAGCTGCCCTATCTCGACCGGGTCATCGTCAACATCTCGGACGGCGCCCTGATCCCGGCCAAGACCGGCGCCGGCGAGAGCGATTTGCAGTCCCGCAGCCTGCGCTTCGACAATGTCACGTTCCTGCTCGAAGCCGAGCAGCGCAATGATTTCACCGTGCGCCTCTGGCCGACGGCCCTCGGCTCGGAAATGGCGCTCTATCCGAACATGAACGTCAATGATCCGGTCTGGCGCGCGATCAACCGCGATGTCCGCTTCCGCCGCGCCCTGTCCCTGGCCATCGATCGCGCGGAAATCAACGAAATCATCTTCTTCGGCCTGGCCACCCCGGCCAACAACACGGCCCTGCCGATATCGCCGGTCTTCGACGACGCCCGGCAGACGCTCTGGGCCGACTACGATCTCGAGCGGGCCAATGCCCTGCTCGACGAGATGGGCCTGACCGAACGCAACGGCGAGGGCATAAGGCTGCTGCCCGACGGCCGGCCGATGGAGATCGTGGTCGAGACGTCCGGCGAGCGGACTGTCGAGATCGACATGCTGCAGCTGATCCGCGACAGCTGGCAGGATATCGGCGTGGCGCTGTTCACCAGCTCCTCGCAGCGGGACATTTTCCGCAACCGCGTCTTCTCGGGCGATGCCATGATGTCGACGTGGTTCGGCTTCGACAACGCCGTCTTCAGCGCCAGCACGGTGCCGCGCGAATTGGCGCCGGTCGACCAGAACTGGCTGCAATATCCGAAATGGGGCCAGTATGTGCAGACCCTGGGCGACGCGGGCGAGCCGGCCGATATGGACTTCGCCCTGCGGCTGATGACGCTGTACGACGCCTGGCGTCTGGCCGACGGGCGGGAGGAACGGCTGGCGATTGTCGACGAGATGCTCGACATCCACGCGGACCAGGTCACCTCGATCGGCACCGTTCAGGGCGTGCTGCAGCCGGTGGTGGTCAACAATGCGCTGCGCAATGTGCCGCAGGAGGCCATCTACAGCTGGAACCCCGGCGCGCATTTCGGCATCTACCATCCCGATACGTTCTGGCTGGAGCGCTGAGCCGCCGCGCGCCGCCTCGGCGCTTCCGCCAACCCGGAGCGGCTTCCCATGCTCGCCTATTTCGCTCGGCGCATCCTGATCATGATCCCGACGCTGCTGGCGATCAGTGTCATCAGCTTCGTCATCATCCAGCTGCCGCCGGGCGACTATCTCACGACCCTGATCGACGAACTGCGCAGCCGCGGCGAGGCCGCCGATCTCGGCCAGATCCAGGTGCTGCGCGAGACCTATCACCTCGACGAGCCGCTCATCACGCAGTATTTTTTCTGGATCACGGGCGTTCTGCAGGGCGATTTCGGCTACAGCTTCGAATATGGCCTGCCGGTGACGGACGTTGTCGGTGACAAGGTCGCGCTGACGATTCTCGTGACCGCCGCCACCACCGTCTTCATCTGGATCGTCGCCTTTCCCATCGGCGTCTATTCCGCCACCCACCAGTATAGCTGGGGCGATTACGGCCTGACCTTTCTCGGCTTTCTCGGCCTGGCGACGCCCAACTTCCTGCTCGCCCTGGTCCTTCTGTATTTCGCCAATGTCTGGTTCGGCACCTCGATCGGCGGGCTGATGGACCCGCAATATATCGACGAGCCCTGGAGCGTCGGCAAAGTGCTCTCGGTGCTCGAACATCTGTGGATACCGGTCATCGTCATCGGCACCTCCGGCACGGCGGCGATGATCCGCCGGCTGCGGGCCAATCTGCTCGACGAATTACAGAAGCAGTACTACATCACGGCGCTGGCCAAGGGACTGCCGCGGCACAAGGCGCTGCTGAAATACCCGCTGCGCACGGCCCTCAACCCCTTCATCGCCGATATCGGCAGCATTCTGCCGGAGCTGCTGTCCGGCGCGACCATCGTCTCCGTCGTTTTGAACCTGCCGACGACAGGGCCGATCCTGCTCTCGGCCCTGCAAAGCCAGGACATGTTCCTGGCCGGGTCCTTCGTTTTGCTGCTGGCGGTGATGACGGTGATCGGCGTGCTGATCTCCGACCTGCTGCTGGCGGTGCTCGACCCGCGCATCCGCCTGGGCGGAGGCTCGACGAAATGACCGAGCCGCAGCGCCCGCAGGGCGACGGCCCGCCCATCCCCGATGACGGGCCGCTGCCGCACTATGCCGACCGGGCCCCCTGGGACCCCTATGTCGCCGAGCCGCTGACCGCCAGCCAGGAGGCCTATTACATGGCCTCGCAATGGCGCATCATGTGGTGGAAGCTGAAACGCCACCGCCTCGCCATGATCTCCGGCGCGCTGCTGGCCTTTTTCTACGTCTCCATCCTCTTCGTCGAGGTGCTGGCCCCCTATGGGCTGGAGACCCGCAACGGCCCCTATATCTACGCGCCGCCGCAGCCGCTGCACCTGTTCCACGAGGGCCGGTTCGTCGGCCCCTTCGTCTATGGCTATGACGTCGAAACGGTGCTCGACCTCTCCGGTCCGCCCGGAACGCGGTCTCTGAAGCGCGAGTACACCGTCGACCGCACGGACGTACAGCCCGTACGCTTCCTCTGCCGCGGCGACGCCTACGAGTTCTGGGGCCTGTTCGAGGGCCGGTTCCATCTGTTCTGCCCGGCAGAGGATGGGACGCTGTTCCTCCTCGGCACCGACCGGCTGGGCCGCGACCTGTTGAGCCGCATGATCTACGGCGGCCGGATTTCGCTGACCATCGGCCTGATCGGGATCGCCGTCAGCTTCTTCCTGGGCATCACGATCGGCGGGCTGGCCGGCTATTACGGCGGCTGGGTCGACAATCTGGTCAACCGCGTCATCGAGGTGTTCCAGAGCTTTCCGCAGCTGCCCCTGTGGATGGCGCTGTCCGCCGCCCTGCCCGCGACCTGGAGCCCGATCCTGATCTTCTTCGGGATCACCATCATCCTCGGCCTTGTCGACTGGACCGGTCTGGCGCGCGCGGTCCGCTCGAAGCTGCTGTCGCTGCGGGAGGAGGATTTCACCACCGCCGCCCAGCTGATGGGCGCCTCGCCGCGGCGCATCATCGGCAAGCACCTGCTGCCGAGCTTCATGAGCCACATCATCGCCTCGGCCACCCTGGCGATCCCCGGGATGATCCTCGGCGAAACGGCGCTCAGCTTTCTCAATCTCGGCCTGCGCCCGCCGGTGACCAGCCTCGGCGTGCTGCTGAAGGAGGCCCAGGACATCAACGTCGTTGCCGTCTATCCCTGGCTGATGCTGCCGGTGGTGCCGGTGATCCTGATCGTTTTGGCCTTCCAGTTCTTCGGCGACGGGCTCCGCGACGCCGCGGACCCCTACAAGTGAGCGGGACGCCAACCGTCCGCTGCTGAGGCGCGCCAGCCCCCGGTCTCTGACGGTCGAGACCTTTTCCGATAGCTTGGAAGGGCGTTCCCGGTCAGGGGCAGTTCCCGGAGTCAGCAATCGACACCCCTCTCCGCGGTTTTCGGAGAGAATCCCCTTCGCTCGGATTTCGAGCGTCATCGACTGAAAATCAGTAGCAAATGCATGAGAACGCCTATACAGAAGGCCTGGTCGGAGCACCGACTCCGTCGCCCCCGGGTAACTCTGTGGGCGCACCTTGCCTTGGGGACCCCTCGATGCCGATCTTCTTTCCCGATCTCGAATTGAGCGGCCTGCTGCCCGAAAATGGTGCCACGGGCAGTGCAGGCTTCGTGATCAGCGGTGTCGACGAAAAAGACCAGTCAGGCCGTTCCGTCAGCGGCGGCGGCGACATCAATGGCGACGGGTTCGATGACATCATCGTCGGCGCCGGCTATGCCGCTGCCGAAGGCCGGGCCTATGCCGGCCAGAGCTACGTCGTCTTCGGGACGGACGCCGGTTTCAGCGCCGCGATCGAGCCCGCCGCCCTCGACGGCACCAACGGGTTCACCCTGAATGGCGGCAATGCGCGAGACTTTTCCGGCAGGGCGGTCAGCATCGGCGGCGACATCAATGGCGACGGGGTCGACGACCTGATCATCGGCGCGCGCTTCGCCAGTCCGGATGGCCGGGCCTATGCCGGTCAGGCCTATGTCGTCTTCGGCACCGCTACCGGCTTCGACGCCGCGGTCAATCTTGCCGGCCTCGACGGGACCAACGGGTTCACGCTGGGTGGCCTCGACGCGGGCGACAATCTCGGCTCCGTCGGGTTCGCTGGCGACATCAATGGCGACGGTGTCGATGATCTGATTATCGGCGCCAGCGGAGCCGATCCCGATGGTCGGGAGAACGCCGGCGAGACCTATGTCGTCTTTGGGTCCACCACGGCCTTTGACGCCGCGATCGACCTGGCTGAGCTTGACGGGACGAACGGGTTCATCGTCAACGGTATCGGCGCCGGTGACATTTTCGGTCGTTCCGCCGCTGCCGCCGGCGACGTCAATGGCGACGGGGTCGACGATCTGATCATCGGCGCCCCCTATGCCTCCCCCAACGACCAGAATAGAGCCGGCGCGGGCTATGTCGTCTTCGGCTCCGACGCCGGGTTCGGCCCAACCCTCGACCTTGCCGGTCTTGACGGCACCAGCGGTTTCACTCTCAACACCATGCAGGCGGGCAATCGAATCGGCGTTGCCGTCGGCACAGCCGGCGATATCAATGGTGATGGGATCGCCGACCTCCATATCGGCGCACAGGGTGCCAGGCAGAGCTATATCGTTTTCGGTTCCGCGACCGGCTTCGACGCCGCGATCGACCTTGCCGGCTTGGACGGCACCAAGGGATTCATCGTCAACGAGGCCGGTTTCTTCAACGCGGCCGGTTTCTCCGCCAGCCAGGCCGGCGACGTCAATGGCGATGGACTCGACGACATCATCATCGGCGCCTATCGGGCCGACCCCGGCGACCGCGATGATGCCGGCCAGAGCTATGTCGTCTTCGGATCGGCCGCCGGATTCGGTGCCACGTTGGATCTTGCCGACCTGGACGGCGCCAACGGCTTTGCCCTCAACGGGATCGATGCCGCCGACCTGTCCGGCTTCTCCGTCAGCGGTGCCGGCGATGTCGATGGCGACGGCCTTGACGACCTGATCATCGGCGCATGGCGTGCGTCTCCCGAGGGCCGGGTCGAGGCCGGGGAAAGCTATGTCGTCTTCGGCAGCGACCTGCCGCTGGTCCGTATCACCGGGCCCGCGATCCTGAATGAGGGCGAGACCGTCGCGCTGATGGTCGACGCGGCCGGGCCGGTCGACGGCGATCAGACAGTCACGCTGACACTCATTGGCAACGCCGCGGGCCGGGTGATCCTGTCTGAAACCACCCTCACCATTCCCGACGGCCAGACCCAGGCCATGGTCGACCTGAGCGCGGTGGACGATACGGTCTTGACCGGCGCGGAAACATTGGCGGTCGCCATCCAGGCCACCAGCGACGGCATCCATGCCGTCGGTCCGGGGCAGATGTTACAGCTCGTGGATGACGAAGCCACCTTTCCGTCGGCTTTCGATCTCGCCGGTCTCGGCGGCACCAACGGCTTTGTCATTGAAGGCATCGGCGATGGTGACAGGTTGGGACGTTCCGTCGACGCCGCCGGCGACATCAATGGCGACGGCATCGACGATCTGATCATCGGCGCGTATTTTGCCGGCGCCAATGGCCAGGAAGATACCGGAGAGAGCTATGTCGTCTTTGGGTCGAGGGACGGATTCGATCCGGTGATCGATCCGGCCGACCTCGACGGCACCAACGGGTTCGTCCTGCGCGGGCTCGTCGCCTATGACTTTTTCGGCGATTCCGTCAGCGGCGCCGGCGATATCAACGGTGACGGCATCGACGATGTGATCATCAGCGCGTCCAGAGCCGATCCGGACGGGCGGGATGGTGCCGGCCAGAGCTATGTCGTCTTCGGTTCGGCCGCCGGCTTCGGCGCCGCTGTCGATCTCTCCGGTCTTGACGGCAGCAACGGGTTCACCCTCAACGGTGCCAATGCTTACGAGCTCTCCGGCGTGTCCGTGAGCGGTGCCGGCGATATCGATGGCGACGGCGTCGACGATCTGATCATCGGTACGCAAGGCGCATCCCCGGGCGATCGGAACGCCGCCGGTCAGAGCTATATCGTCTTCGGGTCCGCTGCCGGTTTCGACGCCAGCTTGGACCTCGCCAGTCTTGACGGGAGTAACGGCTTCACAGTCAATGGTATCAATCCCTTTGATTATGCCGGCTACTCGGTAAGCGGTGCCGGCGATATCAATGGCGACGGGCTCGATGATCTGATCATCGGCGCATACCGCGCCCAGTACGCGGCCGGCGCGAGCTATGTCGTCTTCGGTTCGTCCGCCGGCTTCGGCGCCACCCTGGACTTGGCCGACCTGGACGGCACCAACGGCTTCACGCTTAACGGCAAAGACGCCGGCGACCAGGCGGGTAGAGTCGTCAGCGGTGCCGGCGACATCAATGGCGACGGCATCGACGACCTGATCATCCGCGCCCCCGATGCCGACCCGATGGGGCGGGACGATGCGGGCGAGAGCTATGTCGTGTTCGGCTCCACCACCGGCTTCGGCGCCACCCTCGACCTCGCAGACCTCGACGGCACCAACGGGTTCGCGCTGATCGGTGCCACCCCGGGTGAATCGTCCTTCGGCGTCTCGGCCAGCGGTGCCGGCGATGTTAATGGCGACGGTTTCGCCGACCTGATCATCGGCGCCCGAGACGCCGTCAATCTGGACGGCGAGATCGAGGCCGGGAAGGCCTATGTCGTCTTCGGGTCCGGCGCCGGTTTCGACCCGGTGGTCGACCTGGCCGACATTGACGGGCTCAACGGTTTTACCCTGTACGGCAGCGACGCCGACGACGCGGCCGGCACCTCCGTCAGCGCTGCCGGCGACGTCAATGGCGACGGGGTCGACGACCTGGTCATCGGCGCGACGCGCGCCGACCCGGGTGGCCGCGACGGGGCCGGCGAGGCCTATGTGATCTTCGGCCGCCAGGCCGAGACCGCGCCGCCGGCCCCGAATCTCTACCGCATCGCCTTGCCGGACATCGCAGAGCAAACGATACCACGCGGGGTTTTCGCCCAGTTCATCGATGCGCCGGGCGTCCAGACCTACCACGTCTCAGAAGCGGCAGCCCTGGCCCTGCAAGGCAGCGCCGGCGCCAATGTCTTCACTCTTCAACTGGCGGCGGCCGAGGTGACCATCGCGCGCGACGTCGCCACCGTTGTTGTTGCCGGGCCCAATGGCGAGCGCGTCAGCTTCTCGGCCCGGGAAACGCCGCAGACCCTTGTCTTCGTCGATGGGGCGGTCGAGGTGGCCATCGCCGACAATGAGATCGTCGCCGGCGATCAGACGCTGACCGACACGCCGGCGCCGCTGATCGCCGATCCGGACCCGGGGGACACTACGGGGGTCGACCTCGCCTTCACCGGTTTCGGAGATGTTCTGATCGGCTAAGCCGGTCCCCACGGCCTCAGCCGAACAGCGGCTGCGGGTCGTCGATGTTCAGCACCCGGCGGATTTCGTCGGTCTTGAAACCGATCAGCGACGGCCGCCGCACGCCCGGCAGCAGGGCGACATCGTAAAGCTCGCGGACCACGCCCTCGATCCGCAACCAGTGCACGACATCGCCGGTGCGCAGGTCGACGACATGGACGCCGCAGCGCGGCCCGGCGTTGCGGGCGGCAAGCGTCTCGTCCAGCGCCAGGCCGGAAAAGGTGCGGTTCTCCCGCTGCTCCGACAGGCCGAGCACGGCGAAGGGGCCGGCAAAGGCCAGGCCCCGCAGATAGCCGGGGCAGAAACAGATCGGCGTGAACCGCCCGTCGGCGGGATCGACCGTGCCGAACTCGCCGCTGCCGGAGTTCAGCAGGTAGAGCCGGCCGTCGTGCCAGCGGGGCGAATGCGGCATGGACAGGCCGGCCGCAACGATCTCCCGGCTCGCCACGTCGACGACCACCCCGCCATCCCGACGATGCTCGCGCCAGCCATCGGCGACGTCGCTGGCCGCAACGGCGGTGACGAAAGCCGGCCAGCCGTCGCGCATCGCCAGGCCGTTGAGGTGGCAGCGGTCCTCCGCCGCCAGACGGGAGATGAAGGGCGGCTGCCAGAGCGGCGCAAAGCTCGCCCGGGCGGAGACGGTAGCCAGGCAGGCGAACAGCGTGTTGACGAAGACCAGGCGGCCGGCGCCGTCCACCGCCATGTCGTGGATGTCGAGATCGCCGGTGACCCAGCCGGCACGCGGCGCATAGACCCGGTCATAGCCATCCTGATCGCTGCCGGCCGGCAGGACGTTCTCGAACCGCCATATCTGGTAGAGGGTCGTGGCATAAAGACCGGTTGCCGTCGCCGCCAGCCCCATCACCCGGTTGAGCGTGCGCTCGAAGATCGACAGCCGCCCGTTCGGCTGCAGCCCGATCAGGAACAGCTTGCCGGCCTGATAGGTGCTGATCGCCAGGCTCACGCCGGAAGCGGCGAGCCAGTCGTGAAACTGCCGGGAGGGCGTGAGGACGAAGGGCGGATCGGATGTCATGCCAAGACGGCTCCTCGGTCTGTCCGGTGGATTTGTACCCGGAAGAAACCGGAGTCGGGCGCGACTTGACCGCTTCCGGCGATGCGTTGATCGGCTAAAAAAGGTCGGTCTCGACTTCCGCGGTGATGAAGACATAGGAGCGCAGCGTGCCGCCGGCGCCGCGCTCGGCCGCGCCGTGCAAGGCATAAGGCGAATTCGGGAACAGCACAAAGATGTTCGCCCGGTAGGGCACGGTTACGGCAATACGCAGTTCTTCGTCCGGAATTTCATGGCGGTCGAGCCGGCCGGGCGTACCCGCTGCCCAGCTGAAGAGATTGAGGTCCCCCGGCGGCTCGGTGTCGTCGTCGGGCTCGCGCATATAGAACAGCCCGGAATAGAGCCGGTTGGCGGTGTCGACATGGCCGCGGCGATGGGCGGCCGGCGCGCCGCGCACCGGGGTCATGAATTCCGCCCGGCAATCGGTGACGACATCGACCGCATCGAACCCCTCGCGGTGCAAGAGGCCGAACCGCGGCGCCGGGTTTGCCGCCAGCCATGCGCTGAGATGGGGATGATGCTCATCGAAAAGCGGCCTGAAGAGAGCCAGGGCGCTCTTGAAGAAGCTCGGTGCGGTATGCCGGTCGATGAATTCCTGCCAGATCGGATCGACGGCCGGATTGTCGCGCAAAAACTGCCCGAAAAAGGGGATGCGCTGATTGGCCGGCTGGATCGCGGCGTTGGCGCGCATCCCGAAATCCGGCTTGGTCGCCTGCAGTCGCGCGTAATAGTCCCACGGCAGCGCGTCCTCGACCACCAGATGCGGAAAGGGATCCAGCCGGATGTCCGCCGCGCGGGCCTTGTCGAGGACGCAAGGGGTCGTCTCGGACACCGCGTTCACGGCCAGAAATCCGGATCGAGCAGCTGGTCCAGCGTATAGGGATTGGTCTCGGGAAAAAGCAGCGGGTCAAGGCCCGTGTCCCGGATAGCAAGCAGCCGGCCGTCGCCCCACGCATCGGCCAGCACATCCTCGAGGATCGCCGGGTTCTTCAGACCGGGATTCCTGGCCAGGTGCCTGGCGAGGCTGTCGCGCTGCGTCGCAACCGAGGTCTGCCAGCTGCGCTCGTTTGAGGGCGTCCGATCGGTCTGCACGCTCAGCTTCAGGAGATGCGCGACAATGACCGCCAGTCGGGATGCGAACTCCCTTGTTTCAGACCTGCCCATATCGGCCACTTCCTCGGCCAGATGCGCGATGTCGAGCCTCTCGAACTGCCTTTCCGCCAGGAATCGGGCCTGCTCCTGCGTCCAGGTGTAGTAGTCCGCCTCGTAGGCCGTGGGTTCGGCTGTCCTTTTCATAGGTCCGATGTCCCTGTCGGAGAAAGGCCGGAACGCCGAGAGGATGAGACGCGGCTCAGCGCCAGCGATCCTCGTCGGTCAGCATGACGAACAGATCACCGAGGGCGCGCCGTGCGGAGACCCCGTCCGGCGCCTTGCGCAGGCGGGCAATGATATTGTCGAGCGAGCGCCCCATACTGTCCCAGTGCCACAGAAACTTGGCCGTGGTCAGGTCGTGAGCGAGGTCGTGGACATCCGCGGTCAGCCCGACCAGGTCCTCGAAAGCCGCGGAGCTGAGAAAACCGAGCCCTTTCGGGTCCGGCGCGGCTCTCGCCCGATCCATGGCCAGACGCACTTCGTCGGTCAGAGCAGTACGGCGCGACATCCGGCCGTGGGCCCCTTCCCCTTCAACAGAACTGGAGAGGCGCCCCCCACCTCATGGTCGGGAACGCGCCTTCGCAGGCCGGAAAGATTACTCCTGGGCCGCCAGCTCGGCAATAATGGTGTCGATATCGCGACGGAGCGACGCGACCTCCTGTTCAAGGCGGTTGACCTCCTGTTCAAGGCCCGGATCGGGATCGGCCGCCAGGGTCTGCCGGCGCGCCTCCATCGCCCGGGCCCGCGTCTGCAGTTCCGACAGCCGCTCCCGGTTCGCCCCTTCGCGCGCCTCCAGCTCCTGCAGCCGGGCCTGCTGCTGCGCGAGGTTGGCATTCATTCGCTGCAGTCGCTGACGCGCCGCCGCCTCCTCGGCGGCGAGCGCCCGCCGCTCGGTCTCCAGCTCGGCGGCACGCGCCTCCAGGCGCGAGGCCTCCGCCTCGGCCGAGGCGCGGGCGACCTCGCGCTGCTCGATGCGCTCGTCATAGGTGCCGCTGGCGAGATTGGCAACGCCGTCGAGGAACCCCGCCTGCGCCGGATCCTGGGTCCCGCTGCATCCCGTTGCCAGAAGCGCCGCGCTCAGCCCGACACCGGCCAGAACGGTCCGCGACCGCCGCCGCATGGCCATGGTGCTCTTCATCGTCATCTCCTCCCCTTGCGGGCATTACCCGACGGCGACCGGCGCCGCATCCACGGCCTCCAGCAATTCGTCATACTCTTTTTCCAGGTTCTGCCGCTGCCGCACCATCTCGTCGCGCGCGGCGACCAGCTGGCTGGCATCGCGACGCGACGATTGCAATTCGGAGATCTCCTCCTCATAGGCGCCGACAATGGTCCGGTTCTCGGCGATCAGGTTCTGGATGCTTTCGAGGTCGCCGCTGACGCTCGCCATTTCATTCTGGTACTGCGAGGCCGTGATCTGACCCGCCCGGTACCGGCTGTTCAGCTGGGCGATGTTCTGCTTGTGGCTGTTGACGACCTGCCGGGTCGTTTCAACGATTGTCCGGTAGCGGGCCGCGTCCTGCTGTGCCGCCTGGATCTGCGCGTTCAGCCGCGCCTCGGCCGACGCGTATTCCTGGTTCTGCGAGGCAACGAGATAGCCGGCGCCGGCCCCGGCCGCGGCCCCTGCGGCCGCCCCGATGGCGGCACCCGCCAGGGGATCGTCGCCACCAAGCAGCGCGCCAAGCGCTGCGCCGCCGAGCGCCCCGACCAGCGCGCCCTCACCCACGGTCTGGTTGAAGCGCGCCGCCTCGGCCCGGAGTTGCCGCTGCTGCGGCGTCAGGTTGGGGTCGTTGGCCGCGCTGCCGCCTCCGGTCGCGCACCCGGCCACGCCGAGCGACAAGGCCAACGCCAGGGCGAGCCCGCGCATTGGCCCGGCTATCAATTTTGCGATCATTATCCACTCCTCCGGCGCGTCCCGCCTCTTCGCGCGGCGGCCCCGCCTTTTCCGTCATGGACGGCATGAAAGGCCCGCCTGAAGTGACCACCCAAAAGACAAATCGGCTCTTCTACCTGACGGAAAAAGCCTCACAACTCGATAATTTGCACCAGGACGTCATCGGGATCCAGGGATTGCGCAGCCTCATAGGCGCGCGTCTGCTCGAAGAACAGCCGCGCAAAGCCGACGAACGCCTCCAGGTCGTTCTGTTCATAGGACTGGAGCTGGATGGCCAGCTGCTCCTCGATCTCTTCGAGCCGGTAGTCGGTGGCCGCCTGCACGACGATGTCGATATAGGCCCGCAGCGTGTTGCGCAGCCGCTCCTGCGCTGTGGCCAGCTGGCCTTCGCGGCGCCGGCAATCGGCATTGTCCTGCCCCTCGCGGCAAGCCCTGTCGCGAATGGTCTCCAAGATGTTCACATCATGATTGTCGGAGCGGATGACCCGGATGAGGACGGCCCCGGAATCGATCGCCCGACGAATCGCCCGCGCTTCGATCTCATTGCGGGAGGAGACCTCTCGGTTGAAGGCCGCCGCCACCTGCTCAAGCCGGCCTTTCAGCTGGACATCCGTTGTCCCTTCGACGATGGCCTGCAGGGTTTCGATCGGGTCGAAGGCTTCGGTCGAGACGCGAAAGCGCCGCGCCTCGTCCCAGGCCTGACGGATGGCGGTGATGCGCTGCTGGCTGACGGTCACCGGGGCCGACACCACCAGCCGCAAGCCGAAGGTCGGCAGCCGCGTCGCCGTCCCCTGCGACTCGTCGAAATAGGAATATTCGGTGCGATGGGCGGTGCTGAGGTCGGATTCCGCCGTCAGATAGGAGCCGCCGCGGGTGACGAAGCCACCGACCTGGCCGTGCTCCCGCCCGACCCGGTTCATCTGGAACGGGTCGAGGGTGAACTCCTCGACATTGCCCAGCATGTCGTAGAGGCCGAGCGGATTGGGTTCCAACAGGCCGACCGGATGGCGCTGGCCGGCCGCCGAGCGCGGCCCCTGAAACCAGGCATATTCGGACACGCTTCCGGTCATCGGAAACAGCCGCTGCCGGAATTCGGTATTGGAGTCCACCCGGGCCCCGCCCCGGGCCGCATACTCCCATTCGATTTCGGTCGGCAGCCGCAGATAGGACAGCCGGTCGCCTTCGCGCGGCAGCCTGTCCGGCGCGTTCTGGAACAACCATTCGGTATAGGCCCGGCCGAACTGCACCGCGTCGAACCAGGCAAGGTCGGAGGCCGGCCGGCGGCCGCGGATCGAGGGCGTCGGGCATCCGTCCCCGAGCACCGCCTGATACTGATCCTCGGTCACCTCGTATTTGCCCATGAAGAAATAGACCAGAGCCCGGCCGCCGCCCAGCGGTGCCCGGTCGCTCAGCGATCCGGCGATGTACTCCTGACGGACATAGTCCGAGAAATTGGTGTCCTCGCCGGTCTCCCCGAGCGTGACCTGCACATCGTCGAGAAGGTCATCGCCGGCCACCGGCGTGATGACCCGGACGAAAGTCATGCCGCCGCCGCAGGGCATCGGCAGGACAAGGTCGTCCGGCAGCGGCTGCGGGTTGTAGTAGCGCTCTTCCCAGTCGATCGACTGCGCCGCCGCGGGGCCGGCCGCCGCGACCCACAGCATAAGGAGCGGAAAGAGAAGCAACCGCCAGCGATGGTCAGACATTGCGCATCCCCTCGGCAGGCTCGATCAGGCTGGCGCGCCAGCCGGCCAGGGCCGATGCCACGGCCGCAGCCGCCAGCGTCGCGCCCGCCGCGATGAGATAATGAACCGGTTGCAGGACGCAAACCGCCTGCCCCTCCAGGGCCGGCACGGCAAACACCGCATTGATCACGCTTTCCGCGGCCAGATAGAGGCCGAAGGCCATCACCAGCCCGCCCGTCGCCACCCCGAATGCCTGCAGCATCGGGAAGCGCACCAGGTCGGCCGCCGACAGCCCGAGAAAGCGGATGACGCTGAGATCGCGCTGCTTGCGCTCGACGTTCGACCAGAGCGAGGCACCGAGCGCCAGCAGATAGCCGATACCGCCCAGCCCGGCAACAATCGTAAAGATATGGCCGAGGCTGGTATCGAGGCGCTGCACCGCCTCGATCTCGGCGACCTGGGAACGCACTTCGATGCCCTGGGCGGTCAGGTGGTCGACAAGCGGCCCCACCGCCTCCAGCGACGACGCGTAAATCCGGAAACTGGCATAGCTGCGCGCCCGTCCGCCATCGCTCCGGCTGCCGGCTTCGCCCTCCCAGCCATAACGCGGCACAGCGAGCCCGTCTCGATAATCCTCCACCGCCTCCAGCAGGTCGAGCGGCGCCAGCACCGCCTTGCGTTGAAAGGCTCTCTGCGGCAGCACGGCCGCCACCTCAAGCGGCAGGTCGACGCGCTGCCGCGCCTCGCCGATCTGGCGGATCGCCGTGCCGCCGATGGTCGCCCCCGCCGCCACGTCCAGGGCCTGGGCCAGGGCATGGCTGATGGCGACGCGATGGCCCTGCAGCGGCGGCGTCCCGGGCGGCAGCAGCGGATCGCCCGGGCCCGACGGCACGAGTTCCGCCAGCTCCAGCCCGGTGCGGCCGCCGACCTCCGCGGAGGTGTAGAGCGTCGCGGCGATGGAGCGGGTGCGCGGCATCAGGAAGCCGACTTCCGGCCGCTCGGACAGGTCGGCCAGCCAGTCGCGTTCGTAATCGCGGTTGCCGATCACCAGGATCTCGCGATTGGCGGGATCGGCCAGCAGCTGGGAGGTGAGAGAGGTCACGACACCGTATTTCAGCCCGTAGAGCACCATCAGCGGTGCCAGCACCGCGGCCAGCGCGATGGCATAGCAGAGGAACATCTGCCACTCATGCCGCATGTCGGCAAAGGCGAGGCGTGGCATCATGGGGCGGACGCGGCCTCCGTCAGGCGGTCATGACCGACCGGCGCGCCGCCGGGCCCGTCCGCCTCCGGCACCGGCTCTTCGTCCTGACCCGGATCGAAGACCGTGCGCACGGTGGTGCCATCGCGCCCGACCTGCGCCTCGACCATGGGAACGCCAAAGCGCTTCGGCTGGTTGCAGTCGTGGGTGACCAGGACCAGCGCGGCACCGACGCCGGCGATCAACTCCATGAACAGGTCCATGACGGCATCGGCATTGACCGGGTCGAGCGATGCCGTCGGCTCGTCGGCCAGGACCAGGGCCGGCCGGTGGGCGAGCGCCCGGGCGATGGCGACGCGCTGGCGCTGGCCGACCGACAGCTTGGCCGGCGGCGCCGCCAGCAGGTCCGCGATATCGAGACGGCGGGCCAGCTCGTCCACCCGCGCCCGATCCTCATAGCCGAGGATGCGCTGGGTCAGCTCGATGTTCTGGCGGACCGACAGGAAGGGCAGAAGGCCGCCGGTCTGCAGGACATAGCCGAAATGGCGGGCCCGCAGCCGCCCCAGATCATCGAGGCGCCGCTTTTGCCAGAGGGGCGCGATATCGGTGACGCGGCCGTCCTGGGGGTCCGTGACCGTGAACGCCGCCACGGCGTCGGGCCGCAGGGTCAGGGCCAGCAGGTCGATCAGGGTGCTCTTGCCGCAACCGCTCGGCCCGACAAAGGCCACGGCCCGCCCCGGCGCCATGTCGAGGGCCGTGAGGTCGAGTTCGAAGGTGCGGTCGCTGCCCGTCCGGCGCTTGACCAGCTTCCGGATGGAGAGCAGCGGCCGCGCGCCAGCCGCGTCGCTCACGGCAGCGCCTCGAGCGGGATCGGATAGACGGTCTCGCCCTCCGGTGCCCCGTCATAGAGCGACACCCACAGATCCGGCCGGTCGTGATAGCGCTGATAGAGTTCCAGCTTGGCCTGCAGGTCGTCGAGGATCTCGCGCTGCGCGCCCGGTCCCATGGACAGCCAGGTCTGCTCGTCCAGTTCCAGCACCCGGCTGGTATAGGGCAGACCCTGCAGGTACTCGCCCAGCACGTCGCCGAGATTGCGCAGCGATGCCTGGCCCATGCGGTCGGGATTGCGAACCAGATGCGCCATGGCGCTCTGCAGCGTGCCGAAGAAGTCCTCCGGCGAGAGGCGGGCCTGCTGGCCCAGCTCGACGATCGTCCGCAGCGTGTCGCGCAGATCCGACAGCTGGTTCTTGGTGAGCAGGACCCGGACATCGAGGCTGGCGCGCCGCGGATCCTCGAAATCGCGGTCGGCCGTCCAGGCCTGGAAGACATCCGGCGCCCGCGTGCCCTGAACCCGGCCGAGATAGGCGAGCTGCATCGCCCGGCCGACCAGCTGGGTCTGCGTGACGAGGTCGTCCTGCAAGTCTTCCATGATCTCGGTCAGGCGCCCATCCATGGCGTCCTGGACCTGGCCGATCAGGCTGTCGGT
This sequence comes from Alphaproteobacteria bacterium, assembly GCA_009909005.1. Classification (GTDB taxonomy): domain Bacteria; phylum Pseudomonadota; class Alphaproteobacteria; order DSM-16000; family Inquilinaceae; genus JAAAOG01. Next base: position 59,371 of record JAAAOG010000196.1, read on the forward strand.
CAGGCGATCGACCGTCTCGCCGAAGGCACCCTGCTGTTCGGTATCGACGGCGTGATACAGGTCGCGGACATTCGGCCAGTAGGAGAGCTCGTGATAGTTGGACGCGGCATATTCGGCATTGCCCGATCCGGCATCGGTCAGCAGATGCAGCGAGTAGATGGCGATCTGCCGGGAGCGGGCCAGGGCATTGATTTCGCCCGGGCCCATACCGGTCTCGCTGATCGGGTCCTGCGACTGGCGCGGGCCGGCATCGGTGATCAGGATGATGTAGCGGCCGTCGAAATCCGCCCAGCCGTCGAGATTCACCGCCTCCATGACCCCGGCCATGGCGTCCTCGTTGAAGCCGCAGCTCGACACCGAAGACGGCGCCATGGCGTCGATCTGGTCGAGCAGGACCGAAGAGGACTGACCGAATTGCAGCGGCGCGAAGACCCGGGTGAGGTATTCCAGCTCCGGCCGGCACTCGACATTGTCGCGATAGCCGACCATGCCGAAGCTGACCCGGTCGGCGATCGGCGAGCCTTCGATCTGCTGATAGATCCGGCGGACGGCATCCCGGGTGCGGTTGATATAGGGCCCCATGGAATTCGTCGTGTCGATGACGAAGACGATGCCGACCCGGAAATCCCGCAGCAGGTCTTCGCGGCTCGGCATCTGGTTGAGCGGGTCTTCCTCCAGCGGAATGGACGCGACCTCAAGGATACGGGTCGTGAAACCGGAGGCGAGCCAGGTCTCCTCGGCCCGCAGGATCGGCAGGATATAGAACTGCTCGCTGATGTCGATGTGTTCGGCCGGCTCGATGGAGATCACGGGGCTGTGGCGCGGCAGGGTATTGGCGATGGCCTGCCGGCGCAGCTCCCGGGACTGCAGGGGCAGGCTCTCCGACTCCAGCAGCCGGACCAGCGCGTCGCGGTCATTGAAGAACAGGGTGCGTTCGCGCCCCGCCGGATTGGTGAAGGCGACGACCAGCGTCTGCCGCCACGGAATGACCTGGGAGGCTTCGACCCAGCCCTCGGTCGGCCCGCGCAGGGGGCGGCCGACCTCCAGCCATTCGGTGCCGCCCTGGCTGCGGCGGTCGAACACATAATAGATGGAAAAGGGCGGCACGAAGGGCACGGCCAGCCGCGACCGGGCATCCGGTTCCTCGCGCAGCACCGCATTGGGGCGGCTCAGGACGCGCTGGTAGAGCGTCTCGCGGCCGTCCATCAGCAGCGGCTCGCGCTCCTGGGCCGCGGCCGGAGCCCCCGAGCCCAACAGCACGCCGCCAAGGAGCAAAACGGCGATGAGGGCGCACCATACAGCCCCGTTTCGGAAGCGCCGGGTAAGGGCAAACGGCATGGTCCTGGTCATCAGCTCTGCCAATAGTCCCTGAGAAGCTCTTCGGCCGTCGGATCACCGTCAGCGGCCCGGACTTCGAGCCAGTCCCGCAATTCGGCCAGCGCCTCATCGGCCGCCGAATCGCCCGCCTGCTGCGCGTCCCGATAATACTGGATCGCCCGTTCCGGATTGGCGTGGGTGAAGGCCGAACGGCTCGGTGCGAAATGCACCGGATCGTACATCCGGCCGATGGCGGTCATCGCCGGCCCATAGCCCTGGATTTCGGCCTGCTCCAGCAGCAGCAGCGCCACGTCGACATCGCTCTGCTGGAGATGATACTGCGCCAGCTCATAAAGCTCGGACGGCGCCGGATCGCCCCGAACGATCGAGCGCACGAAGGTCGTCGGCGGCGTCTGCGGCTGCCGGGGCTGGCGCTGCATGGCCACTTCGGTCGGCGGCTCGGCCGGCCTCCGCGTGTCCTCGGTCGGGATATCGGGCGGCGGCGGGGGCGGCGTGACGGCGGGCTCCGACCCGGTATCGGGTCGTTGCGGCTGCTCCGGCGGCGGAACGGAGGCCTCCTCGACCGCAGGCAAGTCCGGCGCCGGCGGCTCGTCCTCTTCGGCCACCTGGACGTCGCGCAGGCCCAGGCTTTCGCCGAGAACGAAGTAAACCAGACCGCCCAGGACGAGGACCAGCGCCACGATACCGGCAATCAGCAGCGCCGGGTTCAGCGGCAGCTGCGGCTTCCGGCCCTTGTCGCGTCCGGCGCGGTCCGCCGCGCCCGGTGGTTCCTCCTCGTCGTCGGCACCGAAATCGAAGCGGTCATCGCGCTCCCCGAAACCGGAGACCTCGTCCTCGCCGAGGATGACCGTCGGCTCGTCTTCGGGCGGCGGTGGTGGCGGCGGCGGCATCGGCCGGCCGCCGACCATCGTGGCGTCGGCATCCGGTTCGGCTTGCGGCGGGGCCGCCGGTTGCGGCGGCGGCGTCTGGCCGCGCGGCGACGGCGCCGCCTGGCGCCCGGTAAAGGCGACCCGACGGCCGGCGCCGGCGCCCCCCATCACCGATGGCGTGATATCCGGCCAGTACAAGGTCTGCTGCAGGCCGAGGCCCGGCAGCTCGATCTCGATGGCGGTGCCGACATCGATGGCGTCGACCAGTTCCGGGCCGATCATCAGGTCGAGCGTCCCGGGCTGGAAGGCGCTGTCGAAGGCTTCCAGGCGCTCTTCCGGGCCCTGCCAGCCGCTATAGCCGAGATTGGCCTGATCGTAGCCGATCCGGCGGATATAGAAGCTGAGGTCGGCGGGCTGGGTGCGCACGCCGGCAACCCGGATGATGGCGTAGCCGCCGCCGGGAACCGAGCTGTCTTCCAGCACCTGGATGGACTGACTGCCGTTCATGCCGGCCTCTTTCTCGGCGCCCCCGCCGCGCTATGCCCGGTCCAGAGCCTTGACCAGATCGCCGAGCCGGGCGTTCTGGGCCACGTCAACCTCCCGGCCGTCCTGGTTCATGGCGTTGCTCTCAACGAGGTTGAGGAACGCCGTGATCCAGTCGACATACTGCACGCGATCAAAGGGCACCCGCTCCTCCGTCAGGTTCGGACCGTTATTCGACAGGAGCCGGCTGGCAAAAATGGGGCGGCGTTGATCGCCCTGTCCGGCCTGCGGCCGCTCCTCCGGCGCAATGCCCTCAAACCCCAAATAATCCACATATGCGTTGACGATGGTCGCCGCAATCAAGGCCGGCTTGGCCATCGCAACTTCGAGCTTCTGGCGGAAGCTGGTAATCTGCCGCACCCGATCGGCAATACTGTCTCTCAGGTTGAGCCGCCGCGCTCCGGCAATGATTTCCGAGACCAGGTTGGACATCGACGACTCAGACATTTGCAGATAATTGTAGACGCGCGGCGTATCGGCCAGGGCGTGCAACTCATCCATCCAGTGTTCCAGGACCGTATCCGCAAACAGCGCGGCGCTGTCGCGCGGTGCCGATTTCGGCACCACCGTCGTCTCCTCGTCCATCACCTCGGAGAATTCATCGCCGAAGACTTCGGCAAGAATATCGTCGGCACGAACCGGGATTCCGATCGCCGGGGCGCTGCCGCTCTGCCCTTCGTCCTCGCCATTCGGCCGGGTCTCGACCTGGTAATAAATGTCGGCCAGTTCGGCATCGGTCATCTGCATGGTCTGCAGCAGCCGGCCGAAGCGCTGGGCCTGGACGCACTGGGCCAGGCGCTTGACGGTGCGGTGGGCGAGCGCCCGGCGCTTGCGCAGTTCGTCCTCGAGATTGCCGGTGACATAGTACCGGCCCAGCCGCTCCAGCATCAGGCCGCGCAGATTGCCGACACGGCTGGCGATCTGCCGGCGCTTGATTTCGGGATTGCAGACCGGCGCCAGCGATTCGGCCAGATAGGTGATGCCGCCGTCATTGGCCCGGAACGCCTCGTCCCAGGCCTTTTGCGGCTCGGCAAAATGCGCCTTGACCAGCGGGTTGGCGAGATAGTCGGCGCGGAACCGGGCGATGCGGCCCTCTTCGCCCTTGCGCACGCCCTGTTCCCGGCCCTCCTCGTCATAGTCGAGAATGTGCTTGGCCTTGTAGTTCGGATTGCGCAGCCAGAAGGTGTTCCTGAAGGGCTCGCCGGGCGTCCAGGCGATCGGCCAGTCATCCGCCTTGCCGAAGAAATCGAGCAGCGAGGCGTGCAGCCGCGCCGTCCAGCGGCCCTCCGACGTCTCGGCCTGGCCGGCCTTTTCCTCGAACTCCGCATCGAACTTGGTCAGGACCAGGAACAGCGCCGTCTGGTGTTTCGCCCGGTCGGCCGGCTCCGGGCCGTGGGTGCTGTCGATCCAGTCCTTGACCATGCCGGGCAGGGTGCGGACCTCCTGGTTCGACGGCCCGATGCACAGCAGCATGGAGGTCAGCTCCTGCTCGGCGCAGTAGCGATCGAAGAGATAGGCGACCTTGCCGCGCAGGAACAGGCTCTGCAGGGCATTGGGCTGGGTCAGGAAGCGCCGGATATCGGGGATGTTCTCGCGGCTGCGGGCGCCGGGAAAGTCGAGCAGGTCGGTGTGGTCGAAGAACGGCCAGGGCTTGTCCTGGATGACGATCTGCAGCTCGGCGATCAGGGCGGTGATGAAGGCCCGCGGCAGCGAGACCTTCTGACCCGTCGCCGAGAGAATCGCCAGGGAACTCGTCGACTCGGCGGCGTCGATGCCGGCCAGCGTCCGCACATCGATAATGCTCTCGTCCCGCGGCACCAGCGCCTCGATCGGGCAATAGGCATCGGCGGCAAAGCCGAGCGCGCTCAAGGCGCCATAGAGCCGGGTATAAAGGGCCGTGAAGGGCTCGACATGGCCCCAGAGCACGCTGAACAGCGCCGCCCGCGGCCCGATCGGCAGGCGCGGCGCCAGTTCCGCCGCCGCCGACCAGAACGGTCCGCCCAGCGCCTTGACGATGGCCTCGCCCTTGAAGTGCTTTTCGAAATATTCCTGCAGGTCGTAGACATCGTCCTCCGTCAGCGGGTCCACCGGCTGGCCCTGGGCGGCGGGCGACAGCTCGTCGATCAGCGCCCGGATCTTCTGCGGCGTCGGGATCTCCTCTTCGCTGAGGTCGAGGTCGGAGAGGAAAGTGTTGCCGATGATCTTGATGATGTCGGTCTGCGACAGCAGCCTGAGCGCCACCGGATAGCCCTCCGGCGTCGGAGCGCCCTGGATGGTGAAGCGCGTCACCAGGCCGGTCGATTCCTGCCCGCCCTCAGGATTGATCTCGCGGACGAAGTCGATCCCCTCGTCCATGTCGGCGAAGCGGGCCATCAGCGGGTCAGTGCCGCGCCGCGCCAGGGCCGAGATGAGATAGGACTTGCCGGCCTGGCTGGGCCCGAACACGCCGACGCACATCGGCCGATGCACGGCCGTCTCCAGCTTGCGTGCCGTCGTCCCGAACTTGCGGAACTCCCGCGACAGCACCGGCAGCTCCTGGCGGACCTTGTCCGGATTGTCCTTCAGCCAGTCGATCGCCTTGGCCGCGATGGACGCGGTCTCCCGGCAGGTGGTGGCGATGCTCTGTTCGGCGTCCGGCATGAGCGGCCTCAGCGCGTGGGATGAAGGGCGAGGATACCGGTGTCGAGCCAGTAGCCGGCCTCCGATTTCAGGGTCTGCAGCCGCAGCTTGACCGGCATGCCGATGCCGCCGCCTTCGGCGTCCTCGACATCGGTGATGGTGAAGTCCTCCTTCTGCTCCTCCTCGCCCTCTTCCACGTCGGCGCGTTCGAGCGTCAGGGTCAGCGGCAGGTTCATCCGGGCGGCGTCCTGCGGGTTCTTGAATTCAAGATAATAGAGCGGCGTCGCGGTCCAGCGTTCCAGGGGCAGCTGCCGGAAGCCGATAAAGACCGGCGCATAAAAGCGCAGACGGGCGCTTTCGCCGCCGGCCGCACCCTTGGCCTCGAGGTCGATGTCGGAGAACAGCACCCGGTCGCGGCGGATCTGTCCGGACAGCTCCATCTCGCCGATGAAGCGGGCGGTCGATTTCATGCGCAGGCGGCTGCTGCGCAGGAGGAAGCCCTCCAGCACGCCCTCCGACAGAGCGCAGAGCATGCCGCCGACCACCGCCGTGGTCTTGGGGTCGTCGATCCGGCCATTGGCGTCGCTGAACGGATACCAGTGCCCGACCTTGTAATGGTGCATGCGGTAGAGCCGGTCCGGCGGCACCGGCATCAGCGCCAGGATGGCGTCGTAGATCGCCGGCAGGCGCGACGGCCGGCCGGAGATCAGCAGAATGTCGCAGCCATAGGCGTACACCACCTCGCAGAGGTCGAAGAGCGTCGCCCGCATGACATTCTGCACCTCCTGCCCGAGCGCGGCGTAATCGATGGTGAAGGCGACGTCGGCCAGCCGGAACGCCGCCGCCCCGGCCTCGTGCGCCCGGTTCTCCAGATAGCCGGTAATCCGCTCGGCCGGCGTCGTCTCGGGCGTGAAGAACTCCCCATAGACCTTGGTATAGGGCACGTCTTCGCCATAGGGCCGGGCCGATTCGTAGGCCCGCAGCATGGCCAGGGCGATGGGCATGGCGACCTGGGTGACGAACTGCTTGCGCAGGTGCCGCTCCTGCTCCGGCATGCCGGCGCGGTCGCCGCCGAACAGCTGCTGCAGCAGGGCATTGGCATTGCCGGCGCCGGCCTCGGTCAGGGCCCGGCCGATCGGCGGCAGGACGTGACGCTCGACGATCGCTTCCAGAATGTCGTCGCCGGCGATCTTGAACCCCTCGCGGAAGTTCTGGACCGGGTTGATCGCCCGGTCGCCCTCGATCTCGTAGGTCGTGATCATCAGATCGGTCGTGCCGCCGCCGATGTCGATGCTGGCGATTCGCAGCGCCGGCGGGCCGCGCTCGTCATTGCGCGGCCGGCCCATGATCCGGAAGAACTCGCTCGCCCCGCCCTGGAACTTCTGGGTGATCTCGGTGAAGAGATAGACGAGCTGGGTGCAGCTTGCCTCATCCCATTTGATGAGCACGGTCGGCTCGGCCGGGGCCGGGACCGGCAGCTTCTGCCAGCCCAGCGCGTCCCAGGTCAGCTTGACGGCGCCGTCGGCCCGCTGGCGCATGATCTTCTGCTCAGCCAAAGGCGTGGCGGGCGGCAGGGTGAGGATGATGCGGCGCAGCCGGCGCGGCACGTCGGCGTGGCGGCGCTGCCCCCGCACCTCCGGCGAGTTGATCATCACCAGCGCCTGCAGCAGGATCTCGCTGAGCATGAAGGTGAACAGAGAGGAGCGGGAGAACTTGGCCCGCATGGCCGAGGCGCCCGGCCGGCTCATCTGCCGCAGCACGTCGCCCTGCTCATTGACCAGCGCCAGGATCTGGCCGGACACCGGCGGCTCGCGGCTGACGCCGTCCTGGGCGACACCGTTGAACCGCCACATCTGGTTGATCGAGCCGGTGTCCCAGAGATAGCGCTTGGGGCTGGAGAGGCCGGTGATGCCCTCGGTCCCCTGCGCCTCCCCGGCCAGGCGCGCCGCCTCCGGCCCGACGCGGGTGACCGAGGGCCAGTGAAAGCCGAGCGCCCGGCCGCTATGGCGGGAGACATGGTCCTTGCCGAAGCTGGCCCGTGCGAATTCCACCCGGCTTTCGAAGGGGTGGCTGTAGACCTGCTCCGGATGGGTGAGGTCCCGCAGCTCCAGCATATAGGAGTTGTTGAGGTCGAGGCGCTCGTCGGGATTGGATTCGATGAGGATGCCGCAGGTGCGGCTGTTGCCGACATCGAGCACCAGGTCGACGTCGATCGGCACATAGCGCGGCTCGCGCGAGACGATGTCGGCCAGCTTGACGCGCGGGAAGCTGCAGGCCTCGGCCAGCACATTGAGGAAGGTCAGGTACCGCGACCAGTGCTCGCAGGAATGCGGGAAATCGCTCTGGCGCAATGGCCGGCCCGGGCGCTGGGCCTGGCGGAATTCCCGCAGCACCTCCTCCAGCCATTCCGCCACCCAGGGCTCGTTGAGATACCAGCCATTGTCCTGCTCGCTCGATACGAAGCAGAACTCCTGCTCCTCCTCCGAATCCTGCGGAGTGGGGATCAGATAGGGCCGGTCGGGATGGCGCTCGCGCACCTCGGTGTCGAAGGCCATCACCACCCGGTGGGTGTTGCCGTCGCCATCGCCTTCCGGCAGCGCCACGACGCGGGCCCGTGCCCAGTTGGTCGGCCCGGCATCGTACAGAGCATTGCCGTCGGCATCCCGGCCCTTCAGCCGCAGATAAGGCACCGGCACCCACTTGTCGAGAAAGACTTCCAGCCCTTTCGCCTTGTTGAAGCTGTAGACCTCGTCCTGCGGCGGCACCGTGCCGCTCGCCGGGTCGACGAAATCGCCGCTTTCGGCGTCCGGCTGCAGGCTGCGCAGGTCGACCGCCATCATGCCCTCGCCGGCGCTCTCGTCCGGCCGCTTCTCCTCCCAGAAATAGCGGGTCAGCTTGGGCGTCCGATCGATATCGAAGCCGAAATCGAGGAACTGCACGCCGCTGTACGGGATCAGGCTGATGACGGGCCGGAGGGTCTTGGGCAGCGCTTTCAGCATCTCGGGCGGGGCCTCTCAGCGTCGCCGGACGCGACGGGGTCGACGGGTAAGCACAGATATCAGGGTACCGTGAATTCCAGAACCGTCCTGCGGCCATCGCTCGTCGCGATTTCGCCCTCGACGATCTCCCGGTCCTCGCCGCGGATCAGACGGACGCGGAACGGCGTCGGCGACTCGCCGTCCGAGCGGCTGGTGAAGTTGTTGACGATGACCCGGTAGGTGCCGGGCTCCATGGCGCCTTCCGGCCAGACGATGTTCTCCACCGGCTCGGACGACATGGCACCGCCGGCATTCATGTCGACATCCAGCTCGCCGCCACAGGCGCGCGGACTGCCGTAGAAGATCGTGCGATCGCCGGGACATTCGACATGGAGGTCGAGGTCGGCATCGCTGTTCCACATCAAGGTGACGGTGACCTCGCCGCGCTGGCCGCCTTCCCGATCCAGCCGGCTGTCGAAATCGGCATCGGGGTCCGCGCCCGCGTCGGCCGGCGGCGGCGTTTCGGCCGGCGCGCCCTCGCCCGGCACCGCGGCGGGCGGTGCTTCGCCCTGGCCCTCCGGCCGGCCGCATTGCCGGCGGGCCGCGGCGATCTCCAGCTGCAGCCGCCGCAGCTCGTCTTCCA
>JAAAOG010000224.1 GCA_009909005.1 Alphaproteobacteria bacterium
GAGGGAGCAACCGAGCAGGAAATGCTGCGCCGCTACGGCGATGCCTATGGCTATGTCTTCGTCGTGCTGCAGAAACCGTGATCAGGGCAGCAGCCCGTCGAGGACATCCTGCGCGGCATGGCCCAATGCGTCGGCATCCATGCGGTAGGGGTCGCCGAAGACGAGCCGGCTCAGTTCCCGGTCGATGACCATCACCCCGAGAAGATTGCGGGCGCCGTCAATGTCGAAAACGTTCTCGGCATAGACGATGCGCTCGCCTTCCCGCCAGGCGCCGAGCCGCCGCAGGAAATAGGCCGTCTGCAGGTTTTGCTCGCGCGGCATGCGGGGGCCCAGGATCAGGACATAGAGGGTCTCCCAGTCCGCCGGCGCCATCGCCGCCTGCCAGTCCGAGACCACGCCGTGCAGCCTATCGAGCTGCGCCGCCGCGGCCTCCCGGACATTGGCCAGCCAGAGCGGCTTTGTGTCGCGCAGGAAGCCGGCGACCTGCCCCCGGGTGAGAGTGTCGCCGGCCAGAGCCTCGTCGAGAAAGCTCCGGGTCGCCTCCAGCAGCCGGCGCTGCCGCTCGGCCTGCGCCGGCGAAAAACCGAGATCGCCGATGTGCGGTGCCAGCGCGTCGACCTCGTCGCGCACCCGCACCAGGCCGGTCCGCCAGTCGGCCTCCGCGGCCCCTTCCAAAGCCGGCAGCGTGGCGCCGGCAACGCCAAGAATGACGTGCACCACCGCCTTCAGCCGGTGATAGATCGCCGGGGTGTAGCGCCGCTCGTGCCGCTCGCCGTCGTGCAGCAGCGTCACCGTCTCGAAACCGACGACGATCACCGGGCCGGTCGCCGCCAGCATTTGCGCCCGGGCCTCCCCGTAGAGGCCGCGCATCTCCCGATTGAAGCGCTCCAGCGCCGCCTCGGCCACGGGGGTGGCGGCGGCCTCGCCGTCCGCGAAGGCATGAGCGGGAACGGCAGCGCCGAGCCACAGCAAGGCGGCGAGCAGCAGCGGGACAAACCGGGGCTGGGACGAAACCATGGCGGCGCTCCTGTCGGCCCGATATCCCGGTTGTGGTACAGCCTTGCCCGCCATCGGACAAGCACCCCTCTCCTCTCATGCAGATGTGACCGAAGGCCGGCTTGGTGCCGGCGCCATGCGGCCCATAATGCGATCCGAGACGATAGCGCGGCAGGCACGGACAGATCCCTCATGCTCGACAGCCTTCAGACCATGGCCGTCATCAAGCCCGTGATTGTCGGGGTCTGGCTTGCCCTTCTGTTCCTTCTCGAGCGGACGGTGCCGGCGGCCCCCTGGCCGGAGGCGGGCGGGCGGCTGAGCCTGCGGCGGGTCGGCCGGAATATCGGCTTGTTCATGCTGAATTTCGGCCTGTCGCCGCTGGTCGTCATCCCGGTCTCGGCCTGGGCGGCCGGGCTGACCGCCTGGCGGCCGGCGGGCTGGTCGGAGGGCTGGCCCCTGGTGCTGGCCATCGCCGTCGACGTGATCATCCTCGATCTGTGGATCTACTGGTGGCACCGCGCCAATCACGAGCTGCAGGCGCTCTGGCGCTTTCACGAGATCCATCATCTCGACGCATTCCTGGACACCTCGACGGCGGTGCGCTTTCATTTCTTCGAGGTGCTGCTGAGCGCGGCCGTGCGGGCGCCGGTGATCATCGTCCTCGACATCCCGCTGGTCTCGGTGCTGGTGTTCGAGACGCTGGTGCTGGTCTCCTCCCTCTTCCATCACTCCAATGTCCGGCTGCCGCCGCGGCTGGAGCGCGGCCTGTCGCGGCTGATCATCACCCCGTCGATCCACTGGGTGCACCACCACGCCATCCGGGCGGATACCGACAGCAATTACGGCACCATCTTCAGTATCTGGGACCCGCTCTTCGGCTCGCGCAGCCGCACCAGGCGCACGCCCGACATGCCGATCGGGGTGGAGCGCGAGCATGAACGGCCGCTGCCGGCGCTGCTGGTGCGGCCCTTCCGGCTCTCGAAATAAAGACGGGCCGCGGCGGGTTGTCCCGCCCTCCGACAGAGGCCAGATCCCAGCGTGCCGCGTTGACGATTTCCCTTGCGCTCAGGCGTAAAATCCGTCAGACACGCGGCTTCCCGAATTTCCGGGTCATCTACTGGTTGGAGGCACACCATGGCAAACACCACGGCTGTCTTCCAATTGGGGATGGACTTGGACGATCGCGCCACTCAGGATACCGTCCACGGCGTGCCAAGGAAGGCCCAAGCGGAAGCGTCTTATTCCCCTTTTACCACGCATGCTGCCTTTGGCGGCGATGAGGAAGACCGAAAGGATCACTTCATCAGCCGCGACGGGCGATGCTTCGCGGGCACGCACCTCATCATCGACCTATGGGGTGCGGAACGGCTCGACGAGATCGAGCATGTCGAGCAAACCTTGGTCGATGCCGTCGAGGCGGCAGGTGCAACCCTTCTCCATATCCACCTGCACCACTTCACGCCCAATGGCGGCGTGTCGGGGGTCGCGGTTCTGGCGGAAAGCCATATCAGCATCCATAGCTGGCCCGAGCGCAGCTATGCGGCGCTGGACGTGTTCATGTGCGGGGATTCCCGGCCCGAACAGGCCATCCCCGTGCTCGAACGGGCCTTCCACCCGGCCAGCATCCGGGTCAAGGAGTTCTTCCGCGGCGAGACCGTCTGGTCGCCCGCGGAAAGCGCCGTGGCATGACGGACTGGTACCGCGAAACGCTGCACGCCCACATTGCTCAGGAGCTGGCGATAGACCGCGTGGTCTATCGCCAGCGCACCGAGCACCAGGACCTGGTCATCTTCGACAACGGCACCTATGGCCGGGTCCTGGCGCTGGACGGCGTCGCCCAGACCACGACACGGGACGAGTTCATCTATCATGAGATGCTCGTCCACGTGCCGCTTGTGGCGCATGGCAGCCCGAAACGGGTGCTGATCATCGGCGGCGGCGACGGCGGTACGCTGCGGCGTGCGCTTGAGCACCCCATCGAGCGCGCGGTGATGGTCGAGCTCGACCGCACCGTGGTCGATCTCTCGGTCGAATACATGCCGGAGCTCAGTGCCGGGGCCTTCGACGATCCGCGCACCGAATTGCTGATCGCCGACGGCTGCCGCTTCGTCAAGGAGACGGCCGAGACCTTCGACGCCATCATTATCGATTCCACCGACCCCGTCGGCCCGGGGGCGGTGCTGTTCACGGCGGAATTCTTTGCCGACTGCAAGCGGCTGCTCAATCCCGGCGGCGTGTTCGTCAACCAGGGCGGCGTGCCCTGGGTCCAGAGCCAGGAGCTGGCGACCTTTTTCCCCCGGCTGAAAGCCCTCTATGCCGATGCCTCGGTCTTTTCCGCCGCGGTGCCGCTCTATATCGGCGGCATCATGACCTTCGGCTTTGCGACCGACGATCCGGGGCTGCGCCGGCAGCCGGTCGAGACGCTCGCGGCCCGCTATCGGGCCCTGGGCCTGAAGACCGGCTATTACAGCCCGGCCATGCACGCGGCCGCCTTTGCCCTGCCGCCCTTTGTCGAAAGCCTGATCGCCGGCGCCGCCTGAAAACGGCGCCCGGCGTCCTGGTCCGTCGGAGCGGCCGGCCGGCCGGCCGCCCGACCGCTAGTTCTGCCGGCTCCAGGACGGCCGCGGCGCGACGAAGAGGTCGCGGTCGAGGGTCAGCCCGCGTTGCCGCTCGGTCAGGGTCACCGCCGTCGTCCGGCCCTGGGGATCGAAGATCACCCAGCTTTCCAGCTGCAACCGGTCCTGCCCGGAAAAGACCATCACCAGCCGGCCGGCCCCGGGATCGCCCGCCTGGACGACCGAAATCTCGGTCAGGCCGCTTTCCCGATGCACATCGGTGACCTGAAGATCGCCCGACAGGCTGACATCCTCCCGCACGAAATAGTCGGCCAGGGTCGAGCCGATCGGCGTGTCCGAGCGCTGCTCCAGCTCGGCGTCCCAGAAGGTCAGCCAATGGCCGGAGCTGACATAGAGATACGGCACCGGCGGGTCGTATTCCAGCCGCATGCGCCCCGGCCGGTCGAGGTAGAAGGTCCCGGTATGGAAGGAGCCGTCCGGGTTCTGCTGGACGAAGCGGGCCCTGAGCGTGTCGATATTGCGGATATAATCCTCGACCCGCTCGACCATCGCGCGGTCCGCCTCACCGAGCCCCGTCTCCTGCGCACCGGCCGGCAAAGCCGTTCCCAGGGCGAGCACCAGAGCGGCCGCTCCCAGCACCATTACGATCGATCGTTTCATGAAGGACACCTTTGCTGCGTCTTGCGGAAGAGCCGTCACCGTCACGGGAAATGAGGCCGTATCCCGATAGTCAATCAAACGCCCATCCCCTCAAAACATTCGCAAGCAAACTATGTAGATTTCCGTTGTCGGAACAAAACCAGCTTAAAAGCCCGGAATTAGCAGGCTGCGAGATCTTTGAGAAAATCCAACGGAATTTGCCCGGAAATGACGCTCTATCCTTTTGGATATGGCATTCGATCTCGTGGATAGGCTCATGCATAATCAATCCTTTATTAAATAGTATTGCAATCAAATGCCTCAGCGGCGACGAAAAAGACCCTTACCGGCAGAGGGAATATCGTCAACACACCTCCTCTGCCGCCGGAGCCAGTTACTGTGACAAGCGCAGATACTTTTCTCGGCCAGGCCAGACGGCGCACCGCCTGGAAAGCGGCGGCCGGCGCCCTTGCCGGCCGCCTTCGGGCCGTCATCCAACGCTTGATCTCGGGAAAACGCCTGTTCCTGCATATCAGCGTCCTGCTGGTGCTGTCCGACGCCCTGTTCGTGGTCATGAACTACCATGTCCACCGCCAGACCCTGAACGAGGAATGGCAGGAGCAGTGGGACCGCGCCTTTGCGACCTACGACCTGGCACTCAGCGAGCAATTCGACACCATGCTGATGCTGGCCCGCTTCATCGCCGAAAACGAACAGATCCAGCGCCTGTTCCTGGAAGGTCGGCGCGCCGTACAGGCCGAGGGCGGCGGCCCCGGCCGGGCGGCGGCGCATATGGCGCGGGTGAGGCTCTACGAGTATCTCGCGCCGGCCTGGCACCGCGTGTCGCAGGAATACGGCATCCGGCAGGTGCATTTCCATCTCGGTCCGGGCTCGCTCAGCTTTCTGCGCGTCCATCAGCCCGACAGATACGGCGATCGTATGGACGATTTAAGGCACATCATCGTCGATACCAATGCCGACGGCGTCGCCCGCTCGGGTTTCGAGACCGGGCGCATCGATGCCGGCCTGCGCGGCGTCGTACCGGTCAACATGCTGGACGAACACGGCCTGCCGACCCGGGTCGGCGTGCTGGAGGTCGGCACGTCTTTCCGCATGCTGGTCTCCCGGCTCGACGAGGTGCTGGGCGCCGGCGTCGCCGTGCTGCTCAACCGCGATCATATCTCCGAAGCGATGTGGGACGAGTTCGTCGATGCCCGCTTCATCAATGATATGGAAAGCTGCCAATGCGCGGTGGAGGCGCGCTCGCGCTCCGACATCTTCCGCTTCATCGAGGCCGGTGCGGTCCAGGCCATGCCGCTCGGCGAGGATGGCTACCGGCTGGTCCGGCTCGAAGACCGCGACTATCTGCTCATGCAGCGCCCCCTGCAGGACTATCGGGGGATGCGCGACGGCTCCCCGCCGATCGGCCGGGTGCTGCTCTGGCGCGACGTCACGCCGCGCATGGCGACCTTCCACCATGACCAGGTGATGAACGCCCTGTTCGCCCTGACAGCCCTGACGCTGATCGAGCTGTGCCTGTTCTTCGCCATCCGGTTCATCCTGCGGGCCAAGGCGGCGGCCGAGCAGTCGAGCCGGGCGAAAAGCTGCTTCCTGGCGATCATGAGCCATGAGCTGCGGACGCCGCTGAATGCCGTCATCGGCTTTTCGGAGATGCTCGGGGCGCAGGCGGCCGGCCCCGTGACAAGCAAGCAGAAAGAGTATCTCGAGGACATCCAGGGGGCCGGCGGCAAGCTGCTGGGCGTCGTCGACGACGTGCTGCAATATGCACATCTCGAAGGGGGGCGCTATCGCCCGGATTGCGAACGCCTGGACCTGGCCCGGCTCGTCCACGGCGCCATGGCCCGCCTGAGGCCGTTAGCCGACGCCGCCGGCCAGAAACTGGACCTGCATGCCGGGACCCGGACCGAGATCGAAGCAGACGCCCGCACCCTGCGGCGGGTCGTCGACAATCTGCTGGCCTGCGCCATGGCGGGCAGCCCGGCCGGCTCAAGCATCGGCATCACGCTGTCCTCGGCGCTCAACCAGGCGACGATTACCGTCACCGATGCCGCGCCGACGATGACGCCGCGGCAGATCGATCAGCTGCTGCATCCGCTGAACCATGACGGCGACGCCTATACCGGCGGGCTCGGAGACACCGGACTGCGCCTGGCCCTGGCCAAGGCCTTCGTCCAGGCGCATGGCGGCTGGCTGGATATCGAGCCGGCCCCGGGAGCAACAGGCAATATCGTCCGACTGACCCTGCCGCGCCAATGCCGGCCCTGCCATGACGGGCCGTGCCGGACCACGGCCTGACCGCGCCGCAAGGGCGGTGCGGCTCTTGCGTGGCGCGCCCCGCCGCGCCTATCGTGCGCGCTGTCTGGTTCCCGCCCGAGGCTTCGCCATGCCCTCAGAGAACGATGCCGAACTGAGCCCCTATCGCCGTCTCGGCGTCAAGGTCGAAACGGCCTTTACCATGGCCTGCAACCAGCGCGACGTGCCGGTGGCCGAACTGCTTTACGAGTGCCTGGAGCTGCTGACCATCCACCATGCCGATGCCGGCGAGGCCGAGCATCAGGCGCAGCTGGATGCGCTGGCCGACGCCCAGGCGGAGCTCTCCGCGGTCAAGGCCTCGCAATAGAAAAGCGCGTTCAGTCGCCGCGCAGGGGCGATTCCGTCCGCGTGTCGTCGCCGAAGAACGTGTCGACGGCCAGCGAGGCGAAGACACCGACCAGAATGGCAAGGCAGATGCCGACGACCAGCCCCTTGATGTTGGAATCCTCCATGAGGCGCCTCCTGCTGCGTACGGGCCGGGTCCCGGACCGGCCTCTTTTCCTTACCTGGCGAGCCTAAGCTGCACACCACGGCTTGCCAAGCACCGGCCGGCGCCGGCGCTTGACAGCCGCAGCCGCCCGGGGCTTACCTGCCGCCAACACGACTTGAAGAAACGGCCGGGAGGAGGCCCCCATGAAGATCGAGGAGTGGTCGCGGACGGTTATCCGCCTGTCCTGCCGCTGCGGCGAGCGTTTCGTGGTGCGCCGCCTCGGCCCCAGCGTCGAATGCCCGGTCTGCGGGCGCGTCGCCACCGCAGCCGACCTCACCGACGAGTATTGCAGCCGCGGCGCCGGCGGCCCGGCGGAATAGGCGGTCCTCCAATCAGGGCCGGCGCAGGCGCAGGTGCAGCTTGCCGAGCCCGTTGAGGGTGGCGAACAGGGTGGCGAATTGCCGGTGAAAGGCCGGCCAGTCGAGGTCGGAGCGGTCGGCCGCCAGCTCCGCGTGGATGGTGCCGAGGTCGCGAGTCCCGTCGATCCGGGCCAGCATGGCTCCGGCCAGCGGCGGCAGCGGAAAGCGGTGCGTCTTTCCCGCGAAGCTGGCCGTCACGGCCTGACCGGGCCGGAAGCTCCTGGCGAAGGCCGGGCCGTCGAGGTCGCGCAGCACCGGCACCATTTGCGGGTCGTCGGGGCGGGCGACGGCGCGCTCGGCATCCTCCATCCGGACGGCGTAGAAGGCATGGGCCTTGATGTCGCCGGCCAGCTCCTCGGCCAGGGCCGGGCGGTCCTCGGTGTGCAGGCGGGCGAGCCGGGCCTTGAGGCGCGGCTCGGCAACATAGAGCGCCGGGTCGTAGCGCAGCGGCGGCAGGAAGGCCGTCACGACAAGCCCGGCGCCGGCCATCAGCGTCTCGACCTCCGCCACGGTGAAGGCGCGGTCGCGGGCGTGCAGCAGCAGATCGTAGAGCCCGGCATCGCTTTGCTTGTGGTCGCCGAGGATCTCATTGCGTGCAAACCAGTTGGTCGGCGGCAGGCCTTCGACGAGCCGGCGGGCCATCGCCACCTTGTCCTGCGGCGGAAGATCGGCGACCAGCCGGCGCAGCGCGCTCTGCAGCGGGTAGACGCCGGTGCGGCCATAGGGGGCGTAGAGCATCAGCCCCAGGCCGCCGCCGGGCGCCAGCACGCCGACGAGCGCCGCCAGCCCGGCCGCCGGATCTTCCATGTGGTGGAGCACGCCGCAGCAGTCGATATAGTCATAGGGGCCGGGCGCCAGCTCTCCGACCTCCAGCAGCGAGCCGCTGATGAAGGTGAGGCCGCTCAGGCCGCGCGCCCTGGCCCGGCCCTCGGCGATGGTGCGGGAGGCCTGCGAGACGTCGAGATAGGTGATCTCGGCCGGCAGGCCGGCGCGCTTGCAGCCCTCGGCCAGCATGACCAGCGCATCGCCGGTGCCGCCGCCGGCGATCAGCGCCCTGAGCGGCCGGCCGAAATCCAGCCGCCCGCCGAAGCAGAAATGCACCAGCTCGTCGAGGTCGCTCGGCGAGCCGCTGATCCGCTCCCCGCTCTCCTTCCGCGGATCCCGCGGCGGATAGGGATAGAGTTCGTAATGCAGGTCGTCGGTCACGGGCCTGTGCGCCAATTCTCGCCGCCCGGCTTCGCAACGATGCACCGGGAGGTCATCGGTTCGACCGGATATAGCTGCTGCCGATTTCGAGCAGCATACGCCGGTCCCGGCTGTTCAAGGCGATCTCTTGCTCCGCCTCGATGAAGGACATGGCTTTCCGAAGCCTCTGTGGCGCCTGGTATTCCGAACAACGCAACCATATCCGGCTCAGCTTTCGAAACCGGCGCTTCTGCCCGTCGGGAATCCGTGGGGCGATCGACTGGAAATCGCGATCGAAGCTGATCAGAACGGCATCGCGGCTTTCAGATATCCGCGCCACTGCAAGATCTCCCGCTTCTTCAAAGAGGTGGCTCCGAATTAGCCCGGCCTGGTGTCCGAGCTTCATCAGCTCCTCGGCCACCGATCCTGGAATATTCTCGTCGAGCATGAACTGCATGCTCTCATTTTAGTGGTTTTTCCTCGCCTCCGCGAGCCTGCTCTCGTATTCAATTGCGGCCTCGATGTCATGGGGGGTGAGGGTCGGGTAGTCGGACAAAATCCGTTCCGACGTGAACCCGGCCTCCAAATACCGCCGGACCATCGCCACGGGAATACGCGTGCCGGCGAAGACCGGGGCGTTGTGCATGATTCGTCGACTGCGCTTGATCTTGCCGAGTTCGTCCGGCGAACGGCATTTCAGTGTCTCTGCCGCTTCGGACAGAGCGGCGCGCACCTCCGCCACCCTGATGATCCGACTCTCGCCATTGGCGGCCGGCGCGGCCTCGTCGTCGCCGGCCTCCAGAAGTTCGACCCGCCGGCCGTTGATATGCAGGACAAGATCGTTCCAGGCGTCGAAATCGCGCGCCGTCAGAGCGTCCCGGATGTCCGCCAGAACGTCGAAGGGGATGCGATGGTCCCGGCGCAGCATCGCAATCAGCCTCAGGCACACCACGTCGGGAAAGGAATAGAGACGGCTCTGCGGTCCCCGCAGCCCGTCGTCGCCGTAGTGAGGCGTAAAAAAGCCTTTCCGGTTCCACTCGCGAAGCTGGCGCCGGCTGAGGCCGGTCAGCTGTGCCACATGGGTATCGGCAAACGCCACCAGTGTCGTCATGGTCGCATACTCCCTTCCACAGTCCGTATTAAGGATCGCGTCCTGGCTTTGGAAGCGGCGATATGCCCGGGCGGCAGAATCTGGTCGTCATACCCCGGAAGCGCATCTTAATCTTGGCAAGAAGCGGCACGAACGAAAGAGCGGGGCACAAGCAGATGCGGACACGGGTGCTGATCGTCGGCGGCGGGCTCGCCGGCATGACGCTGGCCAATGCGCTGGGCGCGGCCGGGGTCGACACGGTGATCGTCGACCGCGACCCGATCGAGACGCGCACCGCCGGCGCCTTTGACGGGCGGACGACGGCAATCGCCCATGCCTCGAAGCGGATGATGGAGGCCATCGGCGTGTGGGCGGCCGTCGAGGATGACGCAAGCCCGATCACCGACATCCGCATCGCCGACGACCACGCGCCGGTGTTCCTGCACTACGACCATCGCGAGGTCGGCGTGGACCCCTTCGGGCATATCGTCGAGAACCGGCTGCTGCGCCTCGCCCAGGCCGCCCGGCTGGAGGCTCTGCCCGCGGTCACCATGCTGAACGGCACGGCGGTCAAGGACCTCACCTTCGGCCCCGGCCTGGCGACGGCGACGCTCGACGACGGTCGTACGATCCGCGCCGAGCTGGTGGTCGGAGCGGACGGCCGCGGCTCCTTCGTCCGGCGGACTGCCGGGATCGACACCTTTTCCTGGAAATACCGGCAGAAGGCGATCGCCTGCACCATGCAGCACGAGCGCCCGCATCAGGGCGTGGCGGTCGAGCATTTCATGCCGGCCGGCCCCTTCGCCGTGCTGCCGATGACCGACGACGCCGACGGGACGCCGCGCAGTTCCATTGTCTGGACGGAGCGTGCCGATCGCGCCGACGGCGTCGCCGCGCTTCCCGAGCCGGATTTCGACCATGAGCTGCAAAACCGCGTTGGTGAGTATCTCGGCCGGGTCCGGCATGTCGGCGGCCGCTGGGTCTATCCGCTGGGCGTCATCCATGCCGAACGCTATATCGGCCCGCGCCTGGCGCTGATCAGCGAGGCGGCGCACGGCATCCACCCGATCGCCGGGCAGGGGCTGAACATGGGCCTGCGCGATGTCGCCGCCCTGGCCGAGATCATCGTCGACGCCGCGCGTGCCGGCCTGGATGTCGGCGACGGCGAAGGGCTGGGGCGCTATCAGCGCTGGCGGCGGTTCGACAATATCACGCTGGTCGCCGTCACCGACGGGCTCAACCGGCTGTTCTCCAACAGCATCCCGCCGGTGCGTATGGCCCGCGACGCCGGGCTCGCCATCGTCGGCCGGGTGGCACCGCTGAAGCGCGTCTTCATGCGCCACGCCATGGGCACGATGGGCGAGCTGCCCCGGCTGCTGCGGGGCACGCCGCTCTAGAACAGCGGGGATCAGGCGCCCGCCAACCGGGCAACGGCCTGCTTCAGGCGGGTCCGGGTGGCGTCGGCCTCGGCGCGGCGCTCGCGCTGCTCCTCCACCACCTCTTCCGGGGCCTTGGCGAGGAAGCTCTGATTGGCGAGCTTGGCGTCGATCTTGGCGATCTCGCTGTCCAGCTTGCCGATCTCGCCGGTCAGCCGGGTCCGCTCCTTGTCGAGATCGACGATGTCGGCCAGCGGCAGCACCAGGGTCGCCTCGTCGAGCACCGCCTGGGCCGAGCCGCGCGGCGGCTCGCCTTCGCCCAGCGTCACCTCGGAAAGCCGGGCGAGGCGGCGGATCAGGGCGCCATGGGTGTCCAGCCGCTCGGCCGCCGCCGGGCCGCCATCCTTGATCAGCAGCGGGATTTCGGCGGCGGCCGGCACGTTCATCTCCGCCCGGATCGCCCGCACCGCCGAGATCAGCCGCACCACCCAGTCCATCTCGGCCATGGCGGCGGGGTCGGCGAGGTCGGGGGCGTAATCCGGCCAGGGCGCGTCGATCAGCAGGTCGTTGCGGCCGTCGCCCATCTCTTGCCACAGCGCCTCGCTGAGGAAGGGCATGATCGGGTTGAGCCGGTGCAGAATCTGGTCGAGCGCCCAGGCGGTGGTCGCCCGCGTCTCGGCCTTGGCCTGCTCGTCCTCGCCCGTCAGGATCGGCTTGGTGAACTCCAGATACCAGTCGCAGAAGGTGCCCCAGGTGAACTGGTAGAGCGCCGTCGCCGCGTCGTTGAAACGATACGCCTCGATGCCGCGGTCGACCCGTTCGGCCATCTGCGCCACCGCGCCGACGATCCAGCGGTTGACGGTGTGGGTGGCGCTGCGCGGTCCGAAGCCGGGCTGCGGCCGGCACTCGTTCATCTGGCAATAGCGGGCGGCGTTCCACAGCTTGGTGGCGAAGTTGCGATAGCCCTCGACCCGGTTCTCCGACAATTTGATGTCGCGGCCCTGGGCGGCCATGGCCACCAGGGTGAAGCGCAGGGCATCGGCGCCGTACCGGTCCATCAGCGCCAGCGGGTCGATGATATTGCCCTTCGACTTGGACATCTTCTGGCCCTTGGCGTCGCGCACCAGGGCGTGGATGTAGACGGTGTGGAAGGGCACGTCGTCCATGAAATGCAGGCCCATCATCATCATCCGGGCGACCCAGAAGAAGATGATGTCGAAGCCGGTGATCAGCACGTCGCTGGGGTAGTAGCGGGCGGTCATGCTCTTGTCGTCCGGCCAGCCGAGCGTCGAGAACGGCCAGAGGGCGGAGGAGAACCAGGTGTCGAGCACGTCCGGGTCGCGGGTCAGCGGCTCCCCGCGGAAGCAGGGATCGTCGCCGTAATGTGCCCGGGCGGCGGCGATCGCCGCCTCTTCCGTCTCCTCGACGAAGATATGGCCGTCGGGCCCGTACCAGGCCGGGATGCGATGCCCCCACCAGAGCTGGCGGCTGATGCACCAGGGCTGGATGTTGCGCATCCACTCGAAATAGGTGTTTTCCCAGTTCTTCGGGACGAAGACGGTGCGCCCCTGCTCGACCGCCTCGATGGCCGGCCTGGCCAGCACCGCGGCGTCGCAATACCACTGGTCGGTCAGCCAGGGCTCGATCACGACGCCCGAGCGGTCGCCATGCGGCACGGCGTGGGCATGATCCTCGACGGCCGCGACAAGGCCCTGCGCCTCCAGATCGGCGACCACCCGCTCGCGGGCGGCGAAGCGGTCGAGGCCGCGATAGGCCTCCGGCGCGTTGTCGTTGATGCGGGCATCGCGGTCGAGCACGTTGATCAGCGCCAGGCCGTGGCGGCGGCCGACCTCGAAATCGTTGAAGTCGTGGGCCGGAGTCATCTTGACCGCGCCGCTGCCCTGCTCGGGGTCGGCATACTCGTCGGCGACGATCGGCAGGCGGCGGCCGACCAGCGGCAGGACGGCGTGGCGGCCGACGAGATGGCGGTAGCGGTCGTCCTCCGGGTGGACCGCGATGCCCGTGTCGCCCAGCATGGTCTCGGGCCGGGTGGTGGCGACGGTGATGGTCTGGGTCGGGTCGTCTTCCAGCGGGTAGCGCAGGTGCCAGAGATGGCCCTTGACCTCCTTCGACTCGACCTCGAGGTCGGAGATGGCGGTGTGCAGCTGGGGGTCCCAGTTGACCAGCCGCTTGTCGCGATAGATCAGCCCCTGCCGGAACAGCTGGACGAAGACGTGGCGGACGGCGTGGTTCAGCCCCTCGTCCATGGTGAAGCGTTCGCGCGCCCAGTCGGGGGAGGTGCCGAGCCGCCGCAGCTGACCGAGGATCATGCCGCCCGATTCGGCCTTCCACTGCCAGACCCGCTCGATAAAGCCCTCGCGGCCGAGATCATGGCGGGTCTTGCCCTGCTCGGCCAGCTGGCGCTCGACGACCATCTGCGTGGCGATGCCGGCATGGTCCATGCCCGGCTGCCACAGCGCGTCGCGCCCGCGCCGCCGCCAATAGCGCACCAGCAGGTCCTGGAGCGTGTGGTTGAGCGCGTGGCCCATATGCAGGCTGCCCGTGACATTGGGCGGCGGCATCATGATGGTGAAGGGGCGGGCATCGCTGTCCGGGTCGCAGGCGAAGGCGCCGGAGCGTTCCCAGGCGGCATAGATGTCGGCTTCGACCTCCTGGGGCCGATAGGTCTTGTCGAGCATGATCTGTTCCGGTCGGACGCGGGTCCCTGGTCAGGGCGTGCCGGCGCGCCGAGACGGGCGAGCCCGGCGCGCGGCCAGCCGCCCGGTCTTAACGCCGTCCGAGGTCGCGGACAATATGCTCGACTTCGCGACGGACGATCTCCTCGACCACGCTCCGCAGATGCCGGTCGAGCCAGTCGCGCAGCAGCGGCCGCAATTCCGAGCGGACCACCTCTTCGATGGTCTGGGAGCCGTCGCCCATATAGCGGGTGCGATCGGGGGCCGGTTCCTCGGCGGCGGACTCGCGGAGCAGCCGGGCGAAGGCTTCGCGCGTCTCATCGGCGGTCTCGTCGGAAACCAGACGATCGGTGTCCCGGTCGCTGTCGCGCGGACCGAACGCCGGACGCGGCGCGGCCTGCGCGCGCGCTGCGGGCTCAGGTTCGGGCGCGGGTTCCGGCATGGCCTCTTCGACGACATTGGTCAATTCCAGGACCTCTTCCTCGACCGGTTCGGGTTCCGGTTCTGGCTCAGGCTGCAACGCAGGTCCGGGCTCCGGAACAGGCTCGGGTTCGGGTGCGGCCGCCGATGTGGATTCCGCCTCCCCGCCGGCCGTGTCCGCGGCCTTGTCTTCCGGCGCGGCTTCGACGTCGATATCGCCGTCTTCCTTTTCGGCGTCCTCGGAAATGATGCGCCGGATGGAGGCGAGGATTTCCTCCATCGATGGTTCTTGTTGTGTCCGCGGCTCGTTCATGCCTCGCCTCGCCTCAAGGACGCCAGGTCCCGCTGCACCGGCCGGTCGCCGGTCGGGGCCGGCTGCCGCACGGTATCGATATGGCATGCCGAACACGCCGGCCCTGCCTTTCGTTTCGACCGGCCGGGGCCGCTTTGCCCGGCTTCCGAACGGGCCTGCCCGCCGACCGATCGGCCCCCTGGAACCGTGCCAATCCTTCCTAGATTTAAAGAAGATAAAGAGAGGTTAAAGCATAAGATCAAAATTGCCCAGAGCAGAGGCCGGCCGGGTCGAATTCCCTGCCGGCGCTGTCCTGCCCTCAGTCGATGATCGAGGTGCCCCAGAAACGGCCGCGCGTCTCCTCATAGTCCCGGTCGATATCGTAATAATCCACCGGCAGCCCGAGCTCCCGGGCGGTCAGCAGGCCCATCGCGGCCAGCACTTCATAGCCGGCGACGACTTCGTCGCGCTGGGCGGTCACCAGGCTGACCCGGGCATCCAGCAGCTCCTGCTCCGCGTCGAGCACGTCGAGCGTGGTGCGCGAGCCGACCAGCGCCTCCTGCTGCACGCCGTCGAGCGCGATGCTGGCGGAGGCGACCTCGGCCAGGCGGGCATCGATCTCGGCCCGCGCGGTGACCAGCGCCTCCCAGGCGCTGATCGTGTTCTGGATCACCGACCGGCGGGCGTCTTCGACTTGGATGCGGCGCTGGGCCGCGACGTAGCGGGCCTCGCGCACCCGCGAGCTGACAGACCCCGACTGATAGAGCGGGACCGTGACCTCGGCCAGCACGGAGGCGCTGGTGCGTTCCTCGGTGAAGGCGCTGATGTCACGGTCGTAGCGCACCTCGCCGCGGACGTTGAGCTCCGGCAGCAGCTCGCCGCGGATCGACTCGACATTGGCCAGAGCCGCCCGCTCGTTGAAGACGGCGCCGATGACCACGGGGTTCCGGTCTTCGGCCACGGCCACGGCTTCATCGAGCGAGCCCGGCAGGCTCTGCAGCGGCGGCGGCGCCGCTTCCAGCGTGCCGGGCGCCTGCCCGACGACCTGCTCGTAGACGGCGCGGGCATCGCGCAAGGTTCCGGCGGCCTGGATGCGGCCGGCCGTGGCCGCAGCCAGCCGGGCTTCGGCCTGGCTGACGTCGGTCCGGGTCACCTCGCCGACGGCAAAGCGATCCTGGGCGGCCTCCAGCTGGCGGCGCAGCACGTCCTCATTGTTGATCTGCAGCTCGAGCACCGCCTGCGACCGCACGACATTCATGTAGGCGGTCACGGCATCGAGCAGGGTGTTCTGCTCGACGGAATAGAACTGCGCCCGGGCCGACTGGATGGTGAACTCCGCCGTCTCGACATCGGCTTCGGTGCGGCCGCCCCGATAGACCGGCTGCAGCACGGTGATGCCGATCGAGGCGGGGTTGATGACCTCGCTGTCCCCCGGCTCGGTTTCTTCGCGCTCGACGCCGGCCGAGCCGGTCGCCTGGGCGAAGGGCCGGTGTCCGGCCAGGGCCTGCGGCACCTGTTCATTCGTGCTGCGCAGGCTTTCGAGCTCGGAGGCCAGCACCGGGCTGGTCTGGTAGGTGATCACCAGGGCATCTTCCAGGGTCTCCGCCCCCACCGGCCCGGACAGGGCGAGGATGCCGGTCAGCACTGCAGCCAGGGCGCCCAGGCGCCGGCCGATGCGCGAAGTGCCGCGCCGCGTCGCTTTCGTCATCAGTATCGCCTCATCTTGGGGTCAATCCTGAGCGCCCAGGCGTCCAGCCCGCCGGCCAGATTGACGGCATTGGCAAATCCGGCCTGCCGGAGCCAGGCGGTGGCATGGGCGCTGCGGATGCCGTGGTGGCAGATCACGACCACGGGGTTGTCGTGCGGCAGGGTCTCGACCAGGGCGGGCAGATGCGCCAAAGGGATGGCGAGGCTGTCCGGCAGGGCGCAGATGTCGCGCTCCCAGGGTTCGCGCACGTCGAGCAGGGTGAGCGCGGCGCCCGTTTCGATCAGCGCCGCCAGCCGCTCCACCGTCACCGCGGCGGCGCCCGCATCGTCCGGCCGGCAGGGAGACGTCAGGGCCGACATGACGGTCTCCTAAAACTCGAAGACCGGGCGCGGCTCGAAGCCCGGCAGGTAGGGCACCGCCGCCTCGAACAGCTCGCGCTCGGAAAAGGCGTCGCCGAAGCGGCTGATCAGCACCGCCTTGCCCATGAAGGCCGAGACCTGCTCGATGCCGACCAGCCGGCCGCCATCGCTCAGCTGCCGGCGCAGCCCGTCGGGAATCGCGGCCGCCGCGCCGTTCAGAACGATAACCTGATAGGGGCCCTGGGGCGGGTGGCCCTCGCTGAGCGGGCCTTCCAGCACCACCGTATTGTCGGCCCCCATCTGCGCCAGAAGACCGGTGGCCTTGTGCACCAGTTCGGGGTCGCTTTCCAGGCCGATCACCGTGTTGGCCAGCCGCGCGATCACCGCCGTGGAATAGCCGGAGCCGCAGCCGACATCGAGCACGACGTCGCCGGGCTCGATCTGCGCTTCCTGCAGCAGCCGGCCCAGGACCATGGGCTGGAGCAGGAAGCGGCCATTGCCGATCGGCAGGTCCTCGTCGACATAGGCCATGCCGCGCAGGCTCTTGGGCACGAACAACTCGCGCGGCAGGGTTTCCATCGCCTCGACGATAAGCGAGTCGGTCACCCGGTTGGGTCGGACCTGCCCTTCCACCATATTATGACGTGCCGTCGCATAGTCCGGCATGCTCCGCCAACCTCCGGCGTTCCTGGAGGCGCATTGACTGCGCCGCTGCGGGGCAGACCGGCCGGCTGCCGGGCCCCCATCCCGATTCACGGGGTTGTATAGCCGGGATTGGCCGGCGGGACAATGCGACAGGCGTCGGGCTGTTGCTCTATGGCCCGGGCTGTGGCGCGAATGCGCCAGGCGCTTGACGCGCGCCGGCGGTCCCGGGTAACAGTGAGGGCTGGCCTTTCGGGCGCGATGGCTGAGTGGTTAAGCAGCGGACTGCAAATCCGTAAACGCCGGTTCGATTCCGGCTCGCGCCTCCATCCCACAGATCATAGCGAGATCCGTGTAAGGGTTGACGCATTCGACGGCTGGCAAGGCGTATGGCCCTAGACACCCCCTTCGCCGCGTTTCACGCCCCCACCCATCGGTTGATCAACAGCGGCTATCCGACACTCGGCGTTTTCGACGACCTTGTCAGCCCCGAAGACGCCGAGGCCGCGATGGAACTGGAGGGGCTGACCAATGACCGGCTGAGCGGCGCCCTCGGCCGTCTCGAGGCCATTGCTCCGGCCGACCGGGCCTTCGGTCAAACGGGTGCCAGCATGGCCATGGCGGCCTTTCTCCACCCGTCCCCAGGCGGCGGGCGATTCAACACGGACAGGCTCGGCGCCTGGTATGCGGCCTGCGACCGGCAGACCGCCATCGCCGAGACCCTCTTTCACCATGAGCGCCGGCTCCGGACTTCCGCAGCCGTGTTCCCGGCGACGATCAAAATGGCCCGAAGAGGACCCCGAAAGAACCGCAAACAGCGCCGTCACCGTGTGCCGGCCGGTTCGGTCTTGGGTTCATAGGCGCAGAGGTCGCGGACGATGCAGGCGGGGCAGTCGGGCTTGCGGGCCTTGCAGACATGGCGGCCGTGCAGGATCAGCCAGTGATGGGCGTGCCGGCGCCAGTGCGCCGGCACCACCTCCAGCAGCCCCGCCTCGACCTTGTCCGGGGTCTTGCCGGGCGCCAGGCCGGTGCGGTTGGCGAGCCGGAAGATGTGCGTGTCGACGGCGATGGTCTCTTCCCCGAAGGCGACGTTGAGCACGACATTGGCGGTCTTGCGCCCCACCCCCGGCAGCGCTTCCAGCGCCTGCCGGTCCTCCGGCACCTGCCCGCCATGCGCGCGCACCAGCACGTCGCTGAGGGCGATGATGTTCTTCGCCTTGTTGTTATAGAGGCCGATGGTGCGGATATGGCTTTTCAGGCCGTCCTCGCCGAGCGCCAGCATCGCCTGCGGCGTGTCGGCGACCGCGAACAGGCTCTCCGTCGCCTTGTTGACGCCGACATCGGTGGCCTGGGCCGACAGCACCACGGCGACCAGCAGCGTATAGGGATTGCGGTAGACCAGGGCGCTGCGCGGCGCCGGGTTGTCGGCGGCGAGGCGGGCGAAGAACTCGTCGATCTGGCCGGGGGTCATCGCGGTCTATGAAACGGCCCTGTGCGCGGTCGCGGCAATCTGGTCCTTTACCGCACGGCTTTGCAAAGTATTATCATTCTTATGTCCGCGATCGATGCGCACCCGCCGCCCGACCCCGCCTTTCGCTTCGATGCGTTCCTGCATCCGCATCGCAGCCTCAGCATTGCCGGCTTCCGGCTGTTGATGGCGGTGTTGATCGTCATCAGCCTGATCATCGGCGGCGTGTTTCTGGCGGCCGGCGCCTGGCCGATCTTCGGCTTCTACGGGCTCGATATCCTGATCATCTATCTGGCGCTGCGGAAGAATTACAAGAACGCGCTGATCTACGAAAAGGTGCGGTTGAACGACGACATCCTGCTCGTCGAAAAGGGCGACCGTCACGGCGTGACCGAGAGCTGGACGTTCCAGCCCTATTGGCTGCGCGTGCATGTCGACGACCCGGACAAGCACCATGCCCGGGTGCGGCTGACCAGCCACGGCACCTCGGTCATTGTCGGGGCCTTCCTGTCGCCGGAGGAGCGGCTGGAATTCGCCGCGGCCCTGCGCCGGGCTCTCTCCGAGGTGCGCGGTCCGCAGCCGCAAGAAGCGGGTGGCCTCTAGGCGCCGCCGGCGCCATGGATGGGTGCGGCATCGCCGCTCTGCCGTCTTCGCCGAGGCTCGCCCCGATGACACCCGACCGCCATACCGCCCCGCGCTCCGACGATCCCGAGGACATGGCACGTGCCGGATCCGCGGGCTTCGAGGGTCCGCCGGCCGCCGGCCGCAGCACCTATGCCGCCATGGCCCGGGCCATCGCGCATCTCGTGACCCATTACCAGGACCAGCCCGGCCTCGCCGACCTCGCGGCGATTGCCGGCCTGCACCCGCATCATTTCCAGCGCGTGTTCAAGCGCTGGGCCGGCATCAGCCCGAAGCGATTCGCCCAGTACCTGACGGTCGAGCACGCCAAGGCACTGCTGCGCGACAGCGAGACGGTGCTGGGAGCGGCTTTGGATGTCGGGCTCTCCGGCCCCGGACGGCTGCACGACCTGTTCGTCGCCTGCGAGGCCATGACCCCCGGCGAGTACAAGGCCCAAGGCCGCGATCTGGAGGTGCGCTGGGGGGTGCATGACAGCCCCTTCGGCCCGGCCCTGATCGGCACGACCGACCGCGGGGTCTGCCTGCTGCGGTTCGTCTCCTCGCAAGGCGGCGCGGCGGGGCCCGCGCTTGCCGGCGACGGCACGGTGGAGGACAGCCTGGCGGAGTGGTCGGCAGCCACCCTGGTGCACGACCCGGCCGCCACCGCCGCCACCGCGGCCCGGCTGTTCGAGGGGGATGCCGCCGCATCGCCGGAAAAGCTGCTCCTGCGCGGCACCAATTTCCAGGTTCAGGTCTGGCAGGCGCTGCTGCGCATCCCGCCCGGCCAGGCCGCCAGCTATCGCCGGGTGGCCGCGTCCGTCTGCTCGCCCCGGGCGGCCCGCGCCGTCGGCCAGGCGGTTGCGGCGAACCCGATCGGCGTGCTCATCCCCTGCCACCGCGTGATTCGCGAGACCGGCGCACTCGGCGGCTATCGCTGGGGGACGGACCGCAAGCGGGCGCTGCTCGCCTGGGAATCGGGGCGGCAGGACGGCACGGCCGGCGACAGCGAATCCGGCCGCGCCGCTCAGCCGGCTTCCGACACCATGGCCTGATAGACGCGCCAGGCCACCTCGACCGAGACGTCGCCCGCCCGGGCGCCGGCGGCCAGCATGGCGGCGGAGGGCTTGGTCGGCACCACGGCCATGCCGTTCTGTCCATAGGCGGAGACAACTTCGAGCGCGAACTCCATCGCCTCGGACTCGCTTCTCTTGATCGCGCTCCCGCCATTCGTTGTGTCCGTCATCCTGCGCCTTCCCCTTCGATCGCGCCTGTGCAAGCCTCTGTCATGCCGTTCCGGCCATAAGTCCGGCGGGGAGCAAGGACGGTGCCAGGGGGCGTCCGGTTCGCTCGGCCGAAACCACTCACATTTTACCGCAATGCGCGGTAATTTTCTGTCAGTTCATGTGCGTAAGTTTGTCCTAGATCGGCATCGAATCGATCGTGCGTCCCGCACGGGATTGTTAACCAACTCGCAAAATGCGAAGCGGGCACCCGTGAGAGCAGTGCAGAATGCGCGTGTCCGCGGCCTCGGCCGTCCCGGGACACTGCGGTGGAGGCTCACCCATGGACCTGTTCGCGATCGCCCGGCCGCTGCTGCACGCGCTGCCGCCCGAAAACGCGCACGCGCTGACACTCCGGGCCCTGCGCCTGGGCCTGCCCGGCACCGGCCGGCCCGACCCCGATGCGCGTCTCGCGGTGACCCTGTGGGGGCGGCGCTTCGCCAACCCGCTGGGGCTGGCGGCCGGGTTCGACAAGAATGCCGAGGCCGTCGACCCGCTGCTCCGGCTCGGCTTCGGCTTTGTCGAGGCGGGCGGCGTCACCCCGCGCCCGCAGCCCGGCAATCCGCCGCCGCGCGTCTTCCGGCTGCCGCAGCAGCGGGCGATGATCAACCGGCTCGGTCTCAACAATCAGGGTGTCGAGGCGGTGGCCCGCCGCCTGGAAGACCGCCTGTCGAAGGGGACCCGGTCGCCGGGGCCGGTCGGCATCAATATCGCACCCAACAAGGACAGCCCCGACCCCGTTTCCGATTACAGGGCCTGCGCGGCGCGGCTCGCCGGGCTCTGCGATTTCCTGACCGTCAATGTCTCCTCGCCCAACACGCCCGGCCTGCGCCGCCTGCAGGCCGGCGAGACATTGCGCCGGGTGCTGGACGCGGTGCGGCGGCCGGCCCCCGCCGGCGGCACGGCTCCGGCGGTGCTGGTCAAGATCGCCCCCGACCTGTCCGAGGACGAACGGGCCGACATCGCCGCCGCGATGCTGGCGGCCGGGGCCGATGGCCTGGTGATCGCCAACACCACCGTCTCGCGCCCGCCCGGCCTGCCGTCGCGCCTCGCCGCCGAGCCCGGCGGGCTGAGCGGCCCGCCGCTCCGCGACCTGGCGCTGGCGACCTTGCGGGACATGGTGCAGCGCACCGACGGCCGGCTGCCGGTCATCGGCGTCGGCGGCATTGCCAGCGGCACCGACGCCTATGCCCGCATCCGGGCCGGTGCCTCGCTCGTGGAACTCTATACGGCGTTGATTTATCGTGGCCCGCGGCTGCTGCAGGAGATGCTGCGCGAGCTCGGCGCCTGCCTGGCGGCGGACGGCTTCGCCAGCCTAGCCGATGCGGTAGGAGCGGATGCGCGGAACGGCAGAACAAGACCGGGGGCCCCATAAGCGAAACCGCCGGCTTGGCGGACCGGCGGTTTCTGGCATGGAGGATTCGGATTGGCGACTTCCAGGCTGATGTTTCGTAAGGGCCCCCTTTCAGTCTGTTCGTCCGTTGCGATGAAAAGATCATATATCTGAAAGTGTTACCGATCAGTAAACGGTTTGGTCTCATGAAGGTCCGAGCAGGGCGCCAGATCCGGTTCTCACTCAGCGTGCACCTGGTGTTCGTCACGAAGGCGGCCGGTGAGGTGTTCTGCCGTGAGGCGCTCAACGACCTGCACGGCATGTGCGCCGATATCTGCCGCAGTTTCGAGGCGGAGCTGCTGTTTTTCGCCGGCGGCAGCGACTGGGTTCGCCTGACCGTCACCTACGCGCCGGCGGTCGAACTGCCGGTGCTGGTCAACAGCCTGAAGACCGTGTCGTCGCGGCTGATCCGCAAGGCCGGCTATGCCGGGATCACCGCTGCGCTGGACGCCGCCAAGGGCGCCCTCTGGTCGCCGAGCTATCTCGCCGTGTCCGGCGACCGCCAGGACGTCGAGACCCTGGTCCTGGAATTCATCGAAGAACAGGGCGGCGGTGCCATGCTATAGGGACGATCCGCCCTGCCTGCTTGTGCCCGCCCCAGCCTCCCCGGTCCCATGTCGATGCTCCGCCACGCCGTCTTCGCCCTGACCTACGGCGCCCTGGCCGTCGCCGTCGGCCTGACGCTGCCCTACAGCGTGCCCGGCATGGAGCGCTGGACCGCGATCGGCATCGGCGCGCTGGTCCTGATCTTCGGCGCGGTGATCCATGAGGTCGTCGCCCGCCATTACCGCGAACGCGCCCTGGCCCGCCGGCTGGAAGAGATGGCGGAGTCGCGCGAACGCCTGCAGCATGAGCTGATGAGCGCCCGGGAAGAGCTGCGGGCTATTCACGGCAAGCTCGCCGCCGCTCCGGCCGCCGACGCGACGCTCGACCAGGTCTCGGCCGAAGTCCGCATGCTGCAGGGCCTCGTCAACCGCCTGACGGCCGAACGCGGCGGGGCGGATGGGGGCGATGAGGTGTCGGCACGCCCTGCCGGCCACCGGGCGCCGCCGCGCGCGATCCTGTCGACCGACCGGCTCAGCCGCGACGACCTGATCGCCGTCGTCCGCGATGCCGTGCAGCATGACCGGATCGACATGGTCTACCAGCCGATTGTCGGCCTGCCGCACCGCAAGCCACGCTTCTATGCCTGCTTCGCCCGCATCCGCACCGCCGACGGCGCCTTCCTGCTGCCCAGCCAGTACCGCGCGGTGGCCGAGCAGGCCGGGGTGTCGGCCATCATCGACAATCTGCTGCTCTTTCGCTGCATCCAGATGATCCGCGCGACCGTGCGCCGGCACGAGCCCGTCGGATTCTTCGCGGCGATCGCGAACGAGACCCTGCGCGACACCGCCTTCATGGAGCAGTTCGTCGCGTTCATGGCCAACAACCAGGAGCTGCTGCCGCACCTGGTGCTGGAACACCATATCGACGACCTGCCGGAACTGGTCGGGCCGCTCAAGCCCGCCGTCGAGCGGCTGGGCCAGCTCGGCGTGCGCTATTCGCTGGACGGCGTCGGCAATCTGGCCGGCGTCAATCTCGACCTGCTCAACCGGTGTCGCATCCGTTTCGTCAAGGTCGAAGCCCGCAGCCTGCTCGCCCAGGTGCGGGCGGCGGATGGCGGGCTCGACCTCGGCCGGGTGCGGGAGATGCTCGATCGCGGCGCCGTCGACCTCATCGTCACGCGGATCGACAATGAAGCGACATTGCTGGAGCTGCTCGACCTGCCGGTGCATCTCGGCCAGGGCCTGCTGTTCGGCGAACCGAAGCCCGGATGAACCGGCGGCCACCGCGGCCCTGGTCCGGTTGACCGGCAAGCAATCGCTCCTGGAAGATCCAGGCTATCTGCATCAAGGATAAAGGCTTATCCCTTTGCTTCCGGTGCCGTCAGCATCTCGTAGGTCGCGGGTGATAGGCGAGTACAAATCCCTAGCAATCGCCTAAAAGTCGCGGGTC
>JAAAOG010000002.1 GCA_009909005.1 Alphaproteobacteria bacterium
GGCCTGGAGCAGGCTGCGCGCCGTTGAGGACGTCGCGGTCTTTGCCGGCAGGCCGGCGCGGCTGTCGAGCGTGCTTGCCGCATGGCCCAGCAGCCGGGAAAAGGCGCCGCCGTGCGCAGGCGCGCCGGGTCCGGCCGAAGAGCCGGGCGTGCCGCCGCCTTGCGGCAGGCCCGAAAGGGCAAGAAGGAAGGAGGGGTCCACGGGGTCGCCTCGTCTCCACGGGTTTCGAGGCGGGTGTTGCAATGCCCATGCCAGCGCCAGGCGGCCGGGCGGTCCAGGCAAGCCGTTGATTTCTCTGCTGTGTGCCTGGACCGGGCGCCCCGAGATCCGGCGGCTGGGTAAGTCCGACGGGGTCCCCGGCGCCGGCCCGGCAGTTCTTGCCGGGCACCCGGCAGCCTCCGCCGCCGGGCCGGCTCAGTCCGTTCCCGCCTCTTCCTCCAGGCGGGCCATGTCGGCGTCGGAGAAGCCGAAATGATGGCCGATCTCGTGGATCACGACATGGCGGACCAGATGACCGAGATCCTCGCCGCTGTCGCACCAGTAATCGAGGATCGGCCGGCGATAGATCTGGATGACGTCGACATGGTCGCGGCTGTCGCCGACGCTCTGCTCGTCGAGCGGCGTGCCGACATACAGGCCGAGAAGGTCGAAGGCGCTCTCCAGGTCCATCTCGTCGAGCGTTTCGGTATCGGGGAACTCCCGCACCTGCAGGCTGATCGCGCCGGTCTGGGCAGCCAGCGGCGCCGGCAGGCCGTCGAGCGCCGCACGGGCCAGGGCGGCGAGCTCATCGAGGCTGGGCGGGGTGGTAAAACGCCGGGTGCTCATGTTGCGGTCGGGCATCCCTGGTCTGATCGAATGGCCGGGGCCAATTGACCCGGGCCGGCTGGCGCGCCAAGTCTGGCGCAGTCGGGACGTCGGGAAAAGCGAAAGGAGATGCGTTATGGCCGAAAAACTCAGCGGTGAGGCACGGCAGGAGGCTCTGGTCGAACTGGTCGGCTGGCGCGAGGCCGAGGGCCGCGACGCCATCATGAAGACATTCGCCTTCAAGGATTTCAACGCCGCCTTCGGCTTCATGAGCCGGGTGGCGCTGATGGCCGAGAAGATGGACCATCATCCCGAATGGTTCAATGTCTACAACCGTGTGGACGTCACGCTGTCCAGCCATGATGCCGGCGGCCTGACCAATCGCGACATCAAGCTGGCCCGGTTCATGGATGCGGCCGCCGGGTAGCGCGGCAAGCGAGCGCGGACCGGCACCCCGCATTTGCGCCGGCTGCGCAATTCGATCAGATTGAACGAAATCCGTCATCGGCATTGCGTGGCTGGTCGATGTTTGCCTTTGTCATCAACCGTCTGCTGCAGTCACTGCTTGCTGTGCTCGCAGTATTGCTGCTGGCCTTCGCGCTGTTCTATTATATCGGAGATCCGGGCGCGACCCTGCTGCCGCCGGAGGCGACGCCGGCCGAGCGGACGGAGCTGCGCAGCCGGCTGGGGCTGGACCAGCCGGTGCCGGTGCAGTTCGCGGCCTGGCTGGGGCGGGTGGCGGAGGGCGATCTCGGGCATTCCTACCGCCAGGGCCGGCCGGTGGCGGCGATGCTGGCCGATGCGCTGCCGGCGACGCTGGAGCTGGCGGTCGTCGCCACGGTCATGGCCCTGGCCGCCGGCGTATTGCTGGGCGTGTTCACCGCCCTCGCCCGGGATCACCCGGCGGCGCACGCCGTGATGGCCTTGTCGCTGATCGGCGTGTCGCTGCCGACCTTCCTGACGGCGGTGTTGCTGATCCAGGTGTTCGCCGTTGACCTCGGCTGGCTGCCGTCGGGCGGCCGCGGCGAGGTCGGCCGGGGGCTGATCGATCTCGGCGGCTGGACGACCGGCCTGCTGACCGCCGAGGGCTGGCAGCGGCTGCTGCTGCCCGCCCTGACCCTGGCGCTGTTCCAGACCACCCTGATCCTGCGGCTGGTGCGGATCGAGATGCTGCAGGTGCTGGACGGCGAAGTGGTCCGCATGGCCCGGGCCCGCGGCCTGCCGCGGCGGCTGGTCTGGTTCCGGCACGCGCTCAAGAACACCCTGGTGCCGGTGGTCACCGTCGCCGGGCTGCAGTTCGGCGTGGTCGTGGCGTTTGCCGTGGTGACCGAAACCGTGTTCAACTGGCCGGGCCTCGGCAAGCTCTTCCTGCAGGCGGTGCGGACGGTCGACATTCCCGTCATGGCCGGCTACTTCCTGGTCGTCGCGGTCGCCATCGTGGTCATCAACCTGCTCGTCGATCTCTTCTACCTGCTGCTCGACCCGCGCCTGCGCCATCCGTTGGCCGGCGGCGCCTCGCCGGCATGGCAGTGATTGGCCTGATGCCCGATCCCGGGCCCGCGACGCGGCCGGCGCGCAGCCGGCTCCGTCGCCGCCTGCTGCGCAGCCCGCCGGCACTCGCCGCGGCCCTGGTGCTGGCGCTGCTGCTCCTCGGCGCGGCGGCGGCCCCCTGGCTGGCGCCGGCCGATCCCTATGACCCGATGAGCGTCGACATCTTCGATGCCCGCACCCCGCCGCTGGAGGCCGGCCCGTCGGGCCGCTTCTACTGGCTGGGCACCGACAATCAGGGGCGCGACCTGCTCTCCGCCATCCTCTACGGCCTGCGCACCTCGCTGCTGGTCGGCGGGGCGGCCGTCGGTCTGGCCATGGCGGTGGGCGTGCCGCTCGGTCTGCTGGCCGGCTGGTCCGGCGGGCTCGTGCAGGCGGCGATCATGCGGGCGGCCGACGTGCAGCTGAGCTTCCCGACCATCCTGGTCGCCCTGCTGTTCGACGGGCTGGCGCAGGCGCTGCTGCCCGGTGCCGGCCGGGGCCTGACCGCCTATGGCGTGGTGATCGGCGCCATCGCCCTGGCCAGCTGGGCGCATTTCGCCCGGCCGGTGCGCGGGCTGGTGCTGGTCGAGGCGCAAAAGGCCTATGTCGACGCCGCGCTGATCGCCGGGCGCGGCCGGGCGGCCATCCTTGCCCTGCACATCCTGCCCAATATTGCCGCACCCATCCTGGTGATCGCCACACTGAGCCTGGTTCTCGCCATCCTCACCGAGGCCACTCTTTCCTTCCTCGGCGTCGGCCTGCCGATCGACGAACCCTCTCTCGGCACGCTGGTGCAGAACGGCCAGCACGTCCTGGCGGCCGGGGAATGGTGGATCGCCGGCGTCCCCGGCCTGGCGCTGGTGCTGCTGGCGCTGTCGGTCAATCTTCTGGGCGACTGGCTGCGCGACGCCAGCGACCCGCGCTTCGCCCGGCCGGGGGGCTGGTGGCGGTGAGCCACGGGCCGGAGGGAAACCCGGTCCTCTCGGTCGCGGGGCTGTGCCTGGCGCTGCCGCCGCCCGAGCACCGGCGCGGCGGCGCGCCGGTGGCCATCGTCTCGGACCTGAGCTTCGCCCTGTTCCCGGGCGAGGTGCTGGGCCTGGCCGGCGAGTCCGGGGCCGGCAAGTCGCTGACCGCCGCCGCGCTGATCGGCCTGCTGCCGCCGCCGGTCTACCGGGCGGCGGGTGCCGTGCATCTGCAGGGCCGGCGGATCGACGGCCTGCCGGAGCGGCAGATGCGGCCCCTGCGCGGGGCGGCGATCGGCTTCATCCCGCAGGACCCGCCCGCCGGCCTCAACCCGCTGGAGCGGATCGGCCTTCACCTCGTCGAGACCATCCGCACGCATGAGCGGCTGTCGCGCCGCGCGGCAGCGGCCCGCGGCCGGGATCTGCTCGCCCGCGCCGGCCTGCCCGATCCGGCCGGGCTGATGGACGCCTGGCCGCACCAGCTGTCCGGCGGCATGCGCCAGCGGGTGGCCATCGCGCTCGC
Source organism: Alphaproteobacteria bacterium (assembly GCA_009909005.1). Taxonomy (GTDB): domain Bacteria; phylum Pseudomonadota; class Alphaproteobacteria; order DSM-16000; family Inquilinaceae; genus JAAAOG01. Next base: position 3,820 of record JAAAOG010000002.1, read on the forward strand.
CCTGGCCGCCGGTCCCGCGGTGCTGATCGCCGACGAGCCGACCACCGCGGTCGACGTCTCCATCCAGGCGCAGGTGCTCGCCCTGCTGCGCGAGGAGTGCCGGGAGCGCGGCACGGCCATGCTGCTGATCACCCACGACCTGGCGGTGATGGCCGAGACGGCCGACCGGCTGCTGGTCCTCTATGCCGGGCGGGAGGTGGAGAGCGGCCCGGCCCGGGCGCTGATCGCCGAGCCGGCCCACCCCTATACGCGGGCGCTGCTCGCCGCCTTGCCCGATCTCTGGACGGCGCGGCGGCGGCTGCCGCAGATCCCGGGGCTGATGCCCGAGCCGGGGGCCCGGCCGCCGGGCTGCGCCTTTCACCCGCGCTGCGACTATGCCATGCCCGCCTGCGCCGCCGAGCCGCCGCCCGGCCGGGCCGATTTCGGGGCGCGCGCCGTGACCTGCCGGCTGTTCGACCCGGATCTCGCCACGACCCTGCGGCGGGAGTCCGCGCATGGCTGAACCGGCCGGCGGGACGGCACCGCTGCTCGAGACCCGCGGCCTCGTCCGCCGCTTCGAGCCGCCGGGCGGCACCCTGGCACGGCTGTCCCGCCGGAGCGGCCGGCGCCCGGTCGCGGCGGTCGACGGCGTCGACCTCGCGGTGCCGCGGGGCGGCACGGTCGGCATTGTCGGCGAGTCCGGCTGCGGCAAGACCACCCTGGCGCGGCTGCTGGCCGGGCTGCTGGTGCCGAGCGCCGGCCGCATCCTGCTCGACGGCGCGGATGTCGGCGCCAGCCGCCGGACCGCGGGCCTCCGGCTGCGCGCCGGCCGGGTGCAGATGGTCTTCCAGGACCCCTTCGCCAGCCTCGATCCGCGCTGGACCGTCGGCCGCATCGTCGCCGAGCCGCTGCGATCGCTGCACCCCGGACTCGGGCGGGCCGCGATGGCCGCGCGGGTGGCAGAAGCGCTCGATGCGGTGGGGCTGCGCCCGGCCGATGCCGCCGCCTTCCCGCACGCCTTTTCCGGCGGCCAGCGCCAGCGCATCGCCGTCGCCCGGGCCCTGGCGGCCCGCCCGGCCCTGGTCGTCTGCGACGAGCCCACCGCCTCCGTCGACCCGTCGGTCCAGGCGCAGATCCTCAACCTGATGGCCGATCTGCAGGACGCCCACGGCATCGCCTATGTCCTGATCAGCCACAACCTGCCGGTCGTCCGCCACATGGCGGCGACGGTCGCGGTCATGTATGTCGGCCGCTTCGTCGAGACCGGACCGGCCGACACCGTCTTCCGGACCCCCCGCCACCCCTATACCCGCATGCTGGTGAGCGCGGTGCCGGATGTCTCCGGCCGCCGGCTGGCGCGAGCCCCGATCGCCGGCGAGGTGCCGGACCCGGCCCGCCTGCCGCCCGGCTGCCCCTTCCACCCGCGCTGCCCGCACGCCGACGCCCGCTGCCGCGCCGAACGCCCGGCCCTGCTCCCGGCCGACACCGGCGCACACGTCGCCTGCCACGCGATTGAAGAGGGCCGCCTCACCTGAACAGTTACAGGTCATAAGATTTCCACCCTTCACACAACTCAATTTTCGTTTAGTCACGCTCGAACGATTCCCGGATGCCGTGTCAAGAAAGTTCAAGATCATATGTACGATAAGGAGAATTTTCGGCTTGACGGCAAGCAAACGCTTTCGCACATTAGTATGGTATTAAATCGGAAGAGGGGATATGTTGAGTTGCGACAAGACAGTCATAACCTAAGTGGGATTGAGCCTCTTAAACCACTAGTAAGATGGGCGGGTAGCAAAAAGAGAGAACTTAAGAAATTGACGCCGTTCCTCCCAGATAAAGTTGATTATTACATTGAGCCCTTTTGTGGCTCCGCTTGCCTTTTTTTCCATCTCCAGCCGGCGTTCGCTATCCTAAGCGATCTAAATAGGGAGTTAATAAACTTCTACAGGCAGGCTCGATTGAATCCGGTCATGTTATATGATGAATTTTCGAAGATTGAACGGAGTGCAGAGGTGTACTACAATGTAAGAAAGAGATTTAATTCGGAGGAGAGCTCAGTGGCCCGGGCAGTTCTATTCTATTATTTAAACAGGAATGCATTTAATGGAATATTTCGGACAAGCATTTCCGGCCAATTTAATGTCCCATTCTCAAGTTCGAGGGTTGCAGAGTATCTATCGTTTCATGACTTCAGTGCGAGTGCCGCTAGGCTTTGGGGCACCAAGTTGTCTTCTGTAGATTTTGAACCCGCCTGCAGGATTTGTGTAAAAAAAGATGCGTTTGTATTTCTTGATCCTCCATATTTTGCAAAAGGCGAGAGGATATTTTCTGAATACTCCCGGAAGGCTTTTTCAATGGATGACCTAAAAAGACTATATTCCCTGCTTATTTTTTTAGATAGCAAACAAGCTAAATTCTTGATGACCTTTGCGTTTTCGGAGCAGGTATGGGCAATGTTTCGACATTGGAAGGTTGATACTCTTTTAATGCGCAGAAGCGTAGCCGGAAGCGTAAGAAAAAGGGTCAATGCTACGGAACTTGTGATACGGAATTTTGAAAATTGACACCAAAGCTCTTAGTCATTAGCGACTTGCACGCACACAACCGTAGTGTTGCGGACGAAGAAAGTCCGTCCTGTTTTACCTCTGACCCCAGTGGCAAAGGGAGACTCCGCAACCCATTAATCGCTATAAGCGATGCGCTGCGCAATGACAGTGTATCTGTTGATTGGCTGATTTGTCCAGGTGACTTGGGAGATAGGAATCATGCGTCTTCTTTAGAATTTTCCTGGAGTGCCCTTCATAAGCTCAAAAAGGATTTGAATGCAAAACTGCTTTTTGCGGCTGTCGGCAACCACGATATCAACTCAAGAAGAGATCGGCCTGATGAGCATCCGAGTCATGTTTTACGGCAACTTGTACCAAAGTTCCCAATTATTAGTGATTCTAGATCATGTGAAAAATTTTGGACAAACGACTACTTCATAAAACAATACCCTAAGTTGAAAACCACAATCTGCTTGGTCAACACCTGCGTGTTTCATGGCGTTGCCAGTAAAGATTCCGAAGCCGAGGCATATCGTGGCCGTTTAGCACAGCCTACACTGGATCGCCTAAGGGAAGAGCTTCCAAAAAAACTTTCACTTGTGAACGTTCTCGTTATGCATCACCATATAAGACAACACCCCCTAATAAAAGAGGAAAGCTATGTTTACAACGGGGGAGAGTTAATTGAAATACTCAAGGAGACAGGTAAGCGATGGTTGGTTATCCACGGTCATCAGCATTTACCCGATATCCAATACGCTGATGGCTCGCCAAATGCGCCTGTAATCCTCTCCGCTGCGAGTGTCGCTGCGAAACCATATCCGGTCAACGGGCGGTTCCCGCGGAATCAGATGCATCTCTTGGAGTTTGACGAAGAGCAGTGCCAGAGATATGATCAAGAGCTTTTCGGTTCGGTGAGGTCATGGAGCTGGGCTGAGGGTAACGGCTGGTCACAAGCGTCACGCGGCGATGGCTTGCCTGCGTTGTGTGGTTTTGGTTGCGGCCAAAGCCCCCGTATCCTTGCGGAAAATATTATAGATGTTGTAAAAAATACAGATGGGAAGCCGGTGAAGTGGAATGATCTCATTAATCAGATTTCTGAATTGAAGTTTTTGACGCCGCCGCAGTTTTCGTCAATGGTGCAATTTTTGGAGAAGAAGGATGTAAAATTGGCTTTTAACAATCACCATTTGCCCGTTTGGGTTCATTTGGAGGCATAAGATGAGCCACGCTCTGTTTGAATCGTTTAACGCTCGAACGATAGATCCAGAAAATGTGGGTCGTTCTTTTATTTATTCAAACGCACTTCCAGCTATCGCGCAGAGTTCAAATTCTGTAATAATGGGGCCACGTGGAAGTGGGAAGACGACGCTTCTAAAAATGTTAACAATCCCTGCATTAAATTTTTGGGAAAACGAAAGAAAAAAATACATAATAGAAAAAATTGATTACTTTGCAATCTACATCCCTTCAGATTTTACCTGGAATCCAAAATTTCGTTTGCCTTTATCTGGAGGCTTTGATGAAAATACAAGCGACCTTTTTTCAATCGCCTTATTTAATTCGCACATTCGATTGGCAATTTGTGATACCCTTGAGTGGATATCAAAGCTATCTTTAAATTATTCCCTTCCTAACTATTCAGAGTTTTGTATAAAGACGGAGATGATCGAAAGAATTGCGCTCAATCTTTCGCAGGAATGGCAAATTGTGTCTCACTTTCCGGGTGTCTTTGGTTTAAGGCATGGTGTTGTAAAACAGATTAAATCTATCCAAAAAGCGATATCCATGTCAGCCGTTCAGAACAAAGATGCATCAGAGGCACTAGATGGAATACCGGGTGTGGGGGAAATGTTTTTAGATGATTTATTGTCTTTAGCTACTTTATTTGATGGGATCTGTGAATGCAAAGCGAGATGGGCTTTCTGTGTTGATGAGCTTGAAATCGCACCTGAAATAATTAAAAAGACCGTATGGCAGAGCGCTAGATCATTTGATCAACGATTTCTTATAAAAGTTTCGGCTAGCCCATTCGACAAGTCTTTAGTATCTTTATTTGGTGCTAAAATGCCAATGAGAGGGCATGATTTTCATTTCGAGAACCTTTCTGAGAGAAATAGCCACGAAGTGCAAGAATTCACTAACGAGCTTGTGAAGCAGCTTATCAGTACTCGACTGGGACTGAGTATTGAGCCTGCTGACCTATTCGGCGATTCCATTTTTTTCTCTGGTGATGATGAAATTCCACGACTTGCGAAGGGTGGTCCTTATCAACGCTACTTCAAGCAACTTGCACTAAAGGACAAATCTTTTGCCGAATTCTTAGGAAATAAAAATGTTGATTTGAATAAACTTGATGCTGGAACGGAAAACCAAAAAGCACAAATTAGAAAGCATATTTCTCTTGTTGTTTTAAGAAATCATTTTTTGTTCCAGCAGGAATCAAAAAGCCATTATGATACTAGATCTAAAAGATTAAAAGGAGTTCGAGGTGTTCCGGAGATTTACACCGGGAAAAAAAATCTTTTTGCAATCTGCGAAGGGAACCCGAGATGGATAATTGGTCTTATTGGTTCGCTCCTTGATCCTGCGCTCCTTGCCAAACAAAAGAAAATCTCAAGATCTCAGCAAGCCACAAATATTGGGCAATCTATTACATCAATGCTTATGCTGCTATCTGCTATTGGTGATAACGAACGCAGCCCTCACGGGATAACATTAGTAAACCTTGTTGATCTTATTGGAAATGCTTTCAACGAAGAGGTTTTAGGTGAAGAATTTAACCAAGACCCTGTGTTATCTATTAAAATTGACGATAAGGTTAATGAGCGGATTGTGGATTTGATAGGCGCTGCTATTAATCAAGGTGCATTGATTGTCATTCCTGAAAAAGAGCCCGTTAAACCGGGTTCAATAAGAGGGCGTCGTGTCCGTCTCTCGTTCCTACTTGCCCCTCATTTCAGAATTCCACTAATGCGAGGTCGTGCGATCCAACTTTCTACGATTATTCGCAGGGCCGATCGTTACTCTGCAGAGAATGACCATCCCCTGTTGAATGAGCTTTTCGGAGGGAACTATGATTGATAAAGTCGAGACGAAGAGTTTGGAATTAGTGAACTCCGACAGTTGGGATCTGTTCATAGGGACATGGGGAGATGAGCCGAGGTCACGCGAATTGATCCATCGACTGGATTTTACAAAAACTGGGTGGATAATTTATCTGCATGAGAATGTAAAGGATGGCCTTGAGTTCCCTGGGCTTATCTTTGGTGATTCTCCTGGAATAATTATTACTGGTGGATCTCTTTATAAGGATTCACAATTTCAATACCTTGAAGCATTTGTTTGTGAAAAACCAATTCGAGTTTTAGTTGATATTAGCTGCATGTCAAGGACAATGATATGCGAGCTCACTTATCTTATGCTTCAAAAATATAAAGACAAATTCCGATCGACATTCTGTTATTTGCCAGCTCAATTTTCTCGACCTCATCGCGAATATCCAAAGGTAAGAAGCGTTGGACCAGCTTTTGGCCCATATGCTGGATTTGATTTTAACCCTGGCGACCCGCTAGCTTTAATTCTAGGAATTGGATTCGAATACGGCTTGGCACTCGGAATGATTAATCGTCTTGAACCTAAAAAGACAATTGCACTTTGGGGAAGCGGTCACTTAAAAGAATTTGACAGTGAAGTTAAAAAAGCCAATTTCGATTTTGACTTTTCTCCATATCAGGTAGCTGTGCTCGAGTATAAACTAAATGATCCATTGTCCGCATTTATAAGAATGGATAATATTGTCTCAAATTTGGTGCCTGAATATAGAGTCATTCTCGCCCCAATGGGCCCAAAGATTTTTGCTTTGTTGTGTGCATTGCTTGCTGAGAAGCATTTCGGCAAAGTGGCTGTGTATAAGGTAGACTATTCCCATAGTATCCCAAGCTATTCTGCCGCAGGGTACACGATTTTAATCCGTATCGGTCATTCGACTACTGAATAATTGCCCTGCAAACGCGGCATGCGTAATGAGCTTTGTGCGGTCGTGCTACGAAAAAAATGCGCTGCCAATAGCGAATGGCTGATATGATCTGGACGCGGGCAACAGCGCCGACGGCTTGGCGCTCGCGGGCCGCTAAGATTTTTAGTTGCAAAGCCGGACACGGCAATCACGTTTAGATGGCGACCCGGTGCCTTCCCGTGTTGGGCTCCGCGCCAGCCGGCCCGTGATAATGGTTATCAATAAAGACTGACCCGACGCACAAAACCCCGACGATTTGACGCGGCGCAAGCACCAGCGATGCGTCAATTGAGCCAAATCATGGTCAAGGAATAATCCATCATCAAAGCTTACATTTACGTTTGAAACATGCAGCGAGTCGGCGGACGGCCAGCACTTCATAGCTGCCATGTCTTGAGTGCACAAGCGGCCGAGAGCTATGCGGACTGGGAAGACCGGCGGTCTTCGGGCTTTTTGACTCGGGAATAAGGACGGCGACGACATGGTCTCACGCAAGGGCAAGACGAATGGCGACGCCGCGGCAGCGGCCGGTGCCGGCACGATGGAGCGGGCGGTGATCGACCGCGACGGGCTCGACGCGCTGATCGCCGCGCTGCAGGACGACGGCTATCAGGTCACCGGGCCCGCCGTGCGCGACGGGGCGATCGTGCCCGGCCGCCTGGCGACCGGCGCCGACCTGCCCATGGGCTGGACCGACAGCCAGTCGGGCGGCCATTACCGGCTGGAGCAGGGCGATCCCGACCGCATGTTCGACTATGTGGTCGGGCCGCAATCGTGGAAGGCCTCGCTCTACCCGGCCGAGCAGCTGCTGTTCACCGCCCGGCGCGGCGAGCACGGCTTCACTGTCGACGAGCCGCGCATCGATGCGCCGCGCCTCGCCTTTTTCGGCGTGCGGCCCTGCGACTTGGCCGCCATCCGGACGCTCGACACGGTGTTCGAGGGCGGGCCCTTCACCGACACCCGCTACCAGGTGCGGCGCGAGGGCGTGTTCATCGTTGCGGTCAATTGCGCCCGGTCGGCCGACACCTGCTTCTGCGCCTCGATGGGCACCGGGCCGAAGGCGGCCGGGGGCTACGACCTCGCCCTGACCGAAATCACCGCCGAGGGCCGGACGCGCTTCCTGATCGAGGCGGGCAGCGAACGCGCCCGGCCGATCCTCGCCAACCTGCCGCAGCAGCCGGCCGGAGCGAAAGACGTCGAGGCGGCGGAGACGGCGGTCGCCAAGGCCGCCAAGGCGCAGACGCGGGCCATGGTCCCGGAGGTCGAGGCCCTGCTGAAGCGCAATCTGGAGAGTCCGCACTGGGACCAGGTCGGCAAGCGCTGCCTCAACTGCAGCAATTGCACCCTGGTCTGCCCGACCTGCTTCTGCAGCACGGTCGAGGACCGGACCAGCCTGGACGGCCATGAAGCCGAGCGCCGGCGCCGCTGGGACAGCTGCTTCACCATGGACTTCAGCTATGTCCATGGCGGCAGCATCCGGCGGGAATCATCCTCGCGCTACCGGCAGTGGATGACCCACAAGCTCGCCACCTGGCATGACCAGTTCGGCATGTCGGGCTGCGTGGGCTGCGGGCGCTGCATCGCCTGGTGCCCGGTGGGGATCGACATTACCGAAGAAGCCCGCGCCATAGCGGACAGCGAAGGGAGGAAATAATGGTCAAGGTGGAAGGGCTTGAAACCCTGATGGAAGAACACCCCTTTTTCGAGGGGTTCAACCAGGAGGCCTTGGATCTTCTTGCCGGCTGCGCCACGAACGCGAAATTCGACGCCGGCACGGTGTTCATCCGCGAAGGTGACAAGGCCGACATGTTCTATCTGATCCGTCACGGCACGGTGGCGCAGGAAATCCGGGTGCCCGGCCGCGATCCGCTGGTGGTCGAAACCCTGTCCGAGGGCGACCTGCTCGGCTGGTCGTGGATCGTCCCGCCCTATCGCTGGACCTTCGACTGCCGCGCCGTCGAACTGGTGCGGGCGCTGGGCATGGATGCCGCCTGCCTGCGTGCCAAATGCGAGCAGGACCATTCGCTCGGCTATCTCTTCTACCAGCATATGGTGCCGATCATCGCCCGCCGCCTCTGGGCGGTGCGCATGCGCCTGCTCGACATCTACGCTCCGGCGCCCAAGCCGAAGCTGTAGAGCACCGTCCCCTCTCCTCCGACAAGGACCCGTCACGCCATGGATACTTCCCTCGCCGCCGATCCCGGTCCGGAGATCCCGCCCGCCCGCTGGAGCGGTGTCGACCCCATGATGCCGCGGCCGTTCACGGTCAAGCGGGTCCGCAAGGAGCTTGCCGACACCTTCACCCTGGAGCTGGAGCCGGCGGATGGGGGCGGCCCCATCCGCTTCCAGCCGGGGCAGTTCAACATGCTCTACGCCTATGGCGTGGGCGAGGTGCCGATCAGCATCTCCAGCGACCCCGACGACCCGTCGGTGGTGGCCCACACCACCCGCTTCGTCGGTTCGGTGACCGAGGCCCTGGTCCATACCAGGATCGGATCGCTGATCGGCGTGCGCGGGCCCTTCGGCACCCACTGGCCGGTGGAGATCGCCCAGGGCGAGGATGTGGCGTTCATTGCCGGCGGCATCGGCCTCGCGCCGTTGCGGCCGGCCATTTACCGCGTCCTGTCGGAGCGCCAGAAATACGGCAATGTCGTCATCTTCTATGGCGCCCGCACGCCCGAGGACCTGCTGTTCCGCAAGGAGCTGCAGAGCTGGCGCAGCCGCTTCGACATCAACGTCCATGTCACCGTCGACCGGGCGACCGGCCGCTGGAACGGCCGGGTCGGCTTCGTCACCCAGCTGATCCGCGGCGGCGGCTTCGACCGGCACAGTTCCGTCGCCTTCATCTGCGGCCCCGAGCTGATGATGCGCTACAGCATCCAGAAGCTGCAGGAGCACGGCCTGGGCAATGACCGCATCTTCATCAGCATGGAGCGCAACATGAAATGCGCGGTCGGCTTCTGCGGCCATTGCCAGCTCGGCAGCCAGTTCGTCTGCAAGGACGGGCCCGTCTACCGGTTCGACAATATTGAGGACTATTTCTCGATCTGGGAGCTCTAACGCCATGGGCGCCAACGGCAAGAACGGCAATGGCCGCAGCAACGGCAACGGCAACGGCCACGGCAACGGCAAGAACGGCCTGTCGGAACGGCCGAAGCTGGCCGTCTGGAAGTTCTCCTCCTGCGATGGCTGCCAGCTCTCGCTGCTCGACTGCGAGGACGAGCTGCTGGCGGTCGCCGAGAAGGTCGAGATCGCCTATTTCCTGGAGGCGACCCGGGCACAGGTGAAGGGGCCCTACGACATTTCGCTGGTCGAAGGCTCGATCTCGACGCCGGAGGACGGCAAGCGCATCCGCAAGATCCGCCGCCAGTCCAAGGTGCTGATCACCATCGGCGCCTGCGCCACCGCCGGCGGCATCCAGGCGCTGCGCAATTTCGGCCGGCTCTACGACTATATCACCGCCGTCTATGCCCGGCCGGACTATATCGACGCGCTCGCCTCCTCGACGCCGATCAGCGAGCATGTGCCGGTGGATTTCGAGCTGCGCGGCTGCCCGATCAACAAGCACCAGCTGCTGGAAGTGCTGAACGCCTTCCTCAATCACCGCCGGCCGAACATCCCCACCTACAGCCAGTGCGTCGAGTGCAAGCGCCACGGCACGGTCTGCGTCATGGTCGCCAAGGGCACGCCCTGCCTCGGGCCGGTCACCCAGGCCGGCTGCGGCAATCTCTGCCCCTCTTGCGACCGCGGCTGCTATGGCTGCTTCGGGCCGAAGGAAACGCCGAACACCTCCAGCCTCGCCACCTGGTTCGGCTGGCAGGGAATGAGCCAGCGCGATATCCGCCACGTCTTCCGGTCGTTCAATGCCGGCGCGGAAGCCTTCCGCAGGGAGAGCGAAAGCCATGAGTAGCGCGACCGGGACGGCCGCCGCCGGCAGCAAGCCGCGGATCATCAAGGTCGATGCCCTGGCCCGGGTGGAGGGCGAGGGCGCCCTCTATGTCCGGGTCAAGGACGACATCGTCAAGGATATCAAGTTCCGCATCTTCGAGCCGCCGCGCTTCTTCGAGGCGCTGCTCAGGGGCCGGCGCTATACCGACGCGCCCGATATCACGGCGCGCATCTGCGGCATCTGCCCGGTGGCCTATCTGATGGGCGCCTCGCAGGCGATGGAGGAGATCCTCGGCATCGAGATGACCCCGCAGCTGCAGAACCTGCGGCGGCTGCTCTATTGCGGCGAATGGATCCAGAGCCACGTGCTGCACGCGGCCATGCTCCATGCGCCCGATTTCCTCGGTCTCGACGATGCGCTGCAGCTGGCCAAGAGCAATCCCGAGATCGTGAAAAAGGCGCTGCGGCTGAAAAAGGCCGGCAATTCGCTGATGGAGATCATCGGCGGCCGGGCCGTGCATCCGGTCAATACCCGCATCGGCGGTTTCTATCGCGCCCCCGACCGGCTGGACATGATGCGCCTGGTCGACGAGCTGAAATGGGGCGTCGAGGCCTCGATCGATATCGCCAAGGTGTTCGGAACCTTCGACTTCCCGGACTTCGATTACGACTATACCTGCGTCTCGCTGCGCCATCCGGACGAATACGCCATCGAGCGCGGGAATATCGTCACCAATCGCGGGCTGAACGTCCCGCTGTCGCAGTTCCTCGACCATTTCGAGGAGAAGCACGTCGCCCATTCCAACGCCCTGCACGGCGTCGACAAGGATTCCGGCGAGCCCTATCTCGTTGGCCCGATCGCCCGCTACAACAACAATTACGAGCAGCTCTCCGACCTCGCCAAACAGACCGCGCAGGAGGTCGGGCTGGGGCCGGTGGTCACCAACCCCTTCAAGAGCCTGCTCGTCCGCATGGTCGAGACGGTCTACGCCTTCGAGGAGGCCGCGCGCCTCGCCCAGGCCTATGAGCCGCCGTCGCCGTCCTTCGTCGAGGCGGAGCCGAAGGCCGGCCGCGGCTATGGCTGCACCGAGGCGCCGCGCGGCATCTGCTTCCACACCTATGCGCTGGACAAGGAGGGCCGGATCACCGACGCGATGATCATGCCGCCGACCTCGCAGAACCAGCCGCAGATCGAGCGCGATCTGCTGGGCGTGGTGCAGAAGAACCTGGCGCTCGACGACGAGGCGCTGAAATGGCGGTGCGAGCAGACGATCCGCAATTACGATCCCTGCATCTCCTGTGCCACGCATTTCCTCAAGCTGACGGTCGAACGCGAGTAGGCGAACGCGAGTAGGCGGCTGATCGGCGCCGGCCGCGCCTTGCGGCCGTCCGGAGCCGCTCGCGACCGCCTCCGCGATCGCGCTTGAACCGGCTCCGGCCGCATGGCATATACGGAAAGTCCGGGCGGCCCGCCCGGCCGGTCCGCGGGTGTAGCTCAGTGGTAGAGCAGAAGCTTCCCAAGCTTCGTGTCGAGGGTTCAATTCCCTTCACCCGCTCCATGTTTTCAGTAGGTTACGAGACGCGCACAGTCTGCACAGTGAGCGTAGTTTGCACCTAGTCAGCACCGTGCATGATGGCCGCGGCCATGTGTCGTTGACAGCACCGATGGCGTGGGCCTCGCTGTGTTCACTGCATGTCTATGCGGCGAACATGTTCGCATCGATAGCATCCCGGTGCTGCCTTTCCAAAACCTGGCAACCGCATTGCGCAAACACGAGTGCGCGGAACTCCACCGTTCTGATGCCGACACCATTGACGACGGGACTGCAACGCGACGGGTGGGGGGTGCTGTGAGCAGATAGGGGTGCCGGTGTTATCCCCCCGGCAAAAACAAAAGGGGGGATTTTTATCCTCATGCGCCCAGTGTGATATTGCACACCCACACCTTGCTCCGTCCTGCACTCATGCACCGCTGTGCAGCGCCGCGAAGACATGCCACGAAACTCGCGGCATTCGGTGCAGCGCCGCGTTGACGGCGTTATGCTCGCGTCATACAGTTGCTGTACATGCTGACATCATGCACGAGCAATAGCGATGCCGATTGTTCCCAGCTTCAACGTTTCGGTCACACCTGACTTCGTGGAGATGATCGAAGGCACTGACACAGTAACGCACCTTGTCTTCACAGTGACAAGAGGGACAAGGTTCTCAAGCGAACCTGGCTTCGACGAAGAATTGGTGTCGTTTGAAGTCGTACCGACGGGGGACAATCCCGTCGATGCCGATGACTTCGCCGACGGTGTGCTGCCGTCGGGCACGCTGGAGTTCAGCTACTCGGAGACGACGCGGCTGCTGAGCTTCGCCTTGAACAACGACACGGTCGCCGAAGCGGACGAGACGTTCTCGGTCAGCGTGAACCGTGGCATTGACGTCAGCGGCTTCCCCGCAGCTCACACCCTGACGGCAACTGCAGACGTGACGATCCTGGACGATGACGGGATCGATCTCAGTGGGCCGACGGTGTTCCGGTTCTTCAATACCGAGACCGGGGTTCACCTGTACACGGCTGACACCGAAGAGGTGGCGATCATTCAGGACACCGCGCCGCAGTTTCAGTTTGAGGGCGGCTTGTTCCGCGGCGCGTCGGACCGCAACGAGGATGCGATTGACGTGTTCCGGTTCTTCAACACCGAAAGCGGCACGCACTTCTACACGAGCAATGAAGACGAAGCGGCGTTTGTAGAAGAGAACCTAGAGACGTTCGTGTCCGAAGATGTTGCTTTCCGGGCGTTCGACAGGGCGAGTGCCGAAAACGTGCCCGTGTACCGGTTTTTCAACACGGAGACAGGGGCGCACTTCTTCACTGCGGACGAGTCGGAACGCAGCTTTGTCGAGAGTGTCCTTGACGAATACGTCAGTGAGGGCATCGCGTTCTACGTCGATCCCTTGATCGGCTAACCGAGCACGGCGGGTCCCGTCCTCCCTCGGGAGAGAGCCTGGCCCCTCGGGAGATGCCATCGCTTCCGTTTGTGTCCGTCGAACAGCAGGAGCAGTACCGATGTCGGAGACCCGTTACCCCTTCGTTTCGATTGCGCCGGAAACCGCCCAAGTCATCGAAGGCACAGAAGATTTGGGCTATCTCATTTTCACGGTGACCTGGAGCGGAGTCACGGGCTTTCCGCTTCTTCACCCTGGCACCGCTACCTATGAGATCATCCCGACCGGCGACAACCCAGTCGATGCAAACGATTTCCTTGGCGGCGTTCTTCCCGCTGGGACGCTCAGTTTCAGCTATGGGGAAGAGACGCGGATCCTCAGCTTCGCGCTCGATACCGATCGTATTGAAGAGAAAGACGAGACGTTTACTCTCGAATTGCGCCTCGATGATATACAAGCGCCTGCCGAAGTCACTACGGCAAGGGCAGAGATTACGGTATTGGACGATGATGGTGCAAACCTTAGCGGACCACTCGTCTTCCGATTCTTCAACACAGACACCGGCGTCCATCTATACACAACCGATCCAGAAGAAATCGAGTTAATACGAAAGGATCTGCCTCAATTCACTTTCGAAGGATCCGTTTTTAAATCAGCATCTGACCGCGACACAAATGTCGTTGACGTATACCGATTTTATAACACCGATGCCGGGACGCATTTCTACACTAGCAATAAATCCGAAGCACGGTTCGTCGAAGAAAACTTGCAGAACTTCGTGTTGGAGGACGTCGCGTTTCTGGCTTATGAATCCTCTGGCACTGATCGCGTGCCGGTCTATCGATACTTTAACACTGAGACGGGCGCGCACTTCTTCACCGCTGATGAAGGTGAACGCGACATCGTCGACACGTTGCTTGATGAGTACGTGAACGAAGGCATCGCGTTCTACGTGGATACGCTGATCAGCTAACGGAGCACAGCTGGGGACGGGGCACACATGCCGGTGCGCCCCGAACAGGTGAACTGTGACCAGAGAGAGGAGTTCTTGAGATGACGAGACCTGCGTTTGGCCCCATCGACATCATCCCGCTGTTCGACAATGCGGTTGAGGATGACGGCTTGCTGTCCTTCGAGATCAGCCGTGCCGACGAGTCTTTCTCCCAGTTTCCGGCAGAGGCGTTGACGTATTGGGTCGTTGCTGACGGCGACAATCCGGTTGACGGCGATGACTTCACGAGCGTTGCGTTGCCCAACGGTGTGATCGTGTTCGAGGAAGGTGACGCGTCACAAATCCTGCACATCGGGCTTGCCGCAGACAGCTTTCCAGAAGGTGATGAGACGTTCTCACTCGTGATCGCACCGGGCCTGTCTCAGTCCCCGAGCCGGATCACAGGCAGCACGGATGTCGTGGTGCTGAACGATGATGAAGGCGATCCGGATGACCTTGTCGAGCCTATTGGGCCGTTCGTCTTCATGTTCGTTAATGAGGCGACGGGCTCGAACTTCTTCACAGCGGATCAGGGAGAGGCGGAGTTCATTGAGGAGAACGTCGCCTCGTTCTCGGCACAGGGCGCGGCGTTCCAGGCTGCACCGGAGGGCAATCGATGGGCAGCTGACGTGTTCCGCTTCTACAACACCGACACTGGGAGCCACTTCTACACAGCGAACGGGGCGGAGAAGGCGCTGATCGAAGAGAACCTTGACGGGTTCGTCTACGAGGGTGTGGTGTTCCAAACGTTCGTGGATACGGTCAATGACGAGACCGTGCCGGTCTATCGGCTGTTCGACGGCGCGACTGGCGTGCATCACTTCGTGACGGATGCGGCAGAGCGTCAGGGGATGATTGCCGATGGGTTCGCTGATGAGGGCTTTGCGTTCTATGTCGACGCGTTGATTGGCTGAGAACGGCGAAGCGGAGCGTTACTTGTGTCTTGACGGGGCAGAGAAGTAATCGTTCCGCGGATCGTGCTGCAGACGCCGTGCTCGGTAGATCGGCCAAGGCACGGTGCCGTGATCCGAGGGGGTTGTCGTCCTTGGCGTTGTACTCGACACTGTGCCGACCCAAGTGGCGCAATTTTTTGTGCAATACGCCTAATGAATCCACAAAAATGCTCAATCGGTGGGCGCAATCCGCCTATTTATTAGGCTACTCGGGCAACGGAGGAGCCTTGAGATGCGATCCAGCACCTGCTCCGATTGTCCTGTATCGCGCGACAATAGGATGAGATTGTTGCGTTGAGCAAGAGAAGCGGCCTAACACCCGCATAAGCTGTTGTCCGCGCGCATGGTGATTTGGTCAGTGACACTGACATACCGCCGTGGCGTGCTGCGTGCCCGGTCTCAAAATCGTTGACATGTTCCGGTTCTTCGTTGACCCGTTGGTGGGATAGCCGAAGGGCGGAGTGATGGCTCGGGGATCCAAATCAGGACTCTCGTTATCAATCGAACTTCCCTGACACCCACCGCCGTCTTGCGATGGGACCTCGCTCTAGAATGTGCCGAAGAGGGTTGCCAGCGCGATGAGCACGGCGAGCGCCAGCAGCGGGATGGCGATCGCCACGACGAAAATGTCGAGATAGGCGTCCTTGTGGCCCAGCTTGCAGATGCTGAGCAGGGTGATCACCGCGCCATTGTGCGGCAGGGCATCGAGCGTGCCGGCCGCCACCGCGGTCACCCGGTGCATCGCCTCCAGCGCGATGCCTTCCGCCCGGGCCAGCTCGACATAGACCGGCCCCAGCGATTCCAGTGCGATGCTCATGCCGCCGGAGGCCGAGCCGGTCATCGCCGCCAGCACGTTGACCGCCGCGGCCAGGGAGATCAGCGGGTTGCCGCCGCCGATCGACAGCACCGCCTCGCGCACCAGCTCGAAGGCCGGCAAAGCGGCGACGACGGCGCCGAAGCCGACAAGGCTGGCGGTGTTGAAGATCGGCAGCACCGCGGCATCGGCGCCGCGGTTGAGCGAGGTCTTCAGCGCGGTCAGGCGCGACCAGTTGGTGGCGATCAGCACCAGGATCGAGACCAGTAGCGCCACGATGATCGCCCAGACGCCGCGCACGCTCTCGATGGTCGTCGCGCCGAACTCCGGCAGGGCGAGATAGCCGGTGTCCATCGCCGGCACGACGAACTCAACGAACAGGAAATTGACCAGGATGACCAGCACCACCGGCGTGACCGCCAGGGCGAAGCCGGGCATCGCCTCGGCATCGGCGGTGTCGCGCTCGGCCTCCCGCAGGTCGTAGTTCTCCGCCGGGGCGGCGCGCTCGCGCAGGGTGACGTCCGGCTTGGGCAGGGCGTCCTCATGCTCGCCATAGCCCTCGCCGGCCCGGCGGGCGCGGCCGGCCCGCCGGTTGATCCAGGCGGTGCCCAGCCCCAGCATGATCAGCCCGGCGATGATCCCAAGCCCCGGCGCGGCGAAGGCGGTGGTGCCGAAATAGGGCATCGGGATGGCGTTCTGGATCGCCGGGGTGCCGGGCAGCGCCGACATGGTGAAGGTGAAGGCGCCCAGCGCCAGGCTGGCCGGGATCAGCCTTTTCGGGATGTCGGCCTGGCGGAACAGGGCGGCGGCGATCGGGAAGATGGCGAAGGCGACGACGAACAGCGAGACGCCGCCATAGGTCAGCGCCCCGCAGCACAGCACGACGGACAGGATGGCGCGCGACGGCCCCAGCCAGGCGATGATCTGCCGGGCGATCGCCTGGGCCGAGCCGCTGTCGTCCATCAGCTTGCCGAAGATGGCGCCCAGCATGAACAGCGGGAAATAGGCGATGATGAAATCGCCCAGGCTGGTCATGAAGACCTGGGTATAGGCGCCGAGGATCGGCAGCCCGCCGGCGATCAGGATGGCCAAAGCGGCCATGGCCGGCCCGAGGATCAGCACCGTGACCCCCCGGAAGGCCAGGTACATCAGCAGCCCGAGGGCGATGAGGATGCCGGCGACCCCGATCATGGCGCGCGATGGTCCGGATAGGTGCGGTCGGCGTCCTCCGCCAGATGGGCCGGCTTCAGGCTCTCCTCCATCACCCAGGACAGGTCCATGGTCGAGCGGACGCCGAGATTGTCATAATGCGCCGCCAGCCAGCGGTCCGCCGCCGCCCGCCCGCGGTCGCGCAGATGGGTGAGGAAGGCCCATTCGGCGTTCATCTTGCTGGAAACGCCGAGCGCCAGCATGGTGTCCTCGTCGAAGATCGCGTGCATGCGGGCGTCGCGATAGGCCTCGCGCTCCAGCTTCTCGTGGTAGATGATCTCCCAGAGGAAGACGAGCGAGCGCAGCTCCTTGAGCAGGCTGGCGTTGAAGGTGATCTCGTTCAGCCGGTCCTGGATGTCGCGCGCCGTCTTCGGCACGTCCGGGCGGGAGAACGGGTTGATCTGGACGATGACGATGTCGCGGGCGTCGGTCTCGTCGACCAGCGGGAAGAGCGCCGGGTTGCCCATATAGCCGCCGTCCCAATAGGCCTCGCCGTCGATCTCCACCGCCTTGAACAGGAAGGGCAGGCAGGCCGAGGCCATCACCGTGTCGGCGGTAATCTGCGGCTGGCGGAAGATCTTCGGCCGGCCGGTGCGGACATTGGTGGCGGTGAGGAACACTTTGAGGCCGGCCGGGTCGTTCACCCGGTCGAAGTCGATCGCCTTGCGCACCAGGTCGCGCAGCGGGTTGATGTCGAGCAGGTTGATGTCATAGGGCGAGACCAGCCGCGACAGCTGGTCGAACAGCAGATAGCCCGGCGAGGTGTCGAGCCCCCAGCGCCCCAGCATGACGTCGACCGGCGAGCGCTGGATCGGGCTGAAGCGCGCCGCCTCCGCCGTCGCCGCCCAGAAGCGCTCAAGCGCCGCGCGGGCCCCGGCCGGGCCGCCGCGGGCCATGCCGTCGGCCAGCGCCACGGCGTTCATCGCCCCGGCGCTGGCGCCGCTGACCCCCTCGATGCCGATGCGGTCATCCTCCAGCAGCCGGTCGAGCACCCCCCAGGTGAAGGCGCCATGCGACCCACCCCCCTGCAGCGCCAGGTCGATGACCTTTTCAGGCTTTGCCGCCATAGGCTCCATCCGCCGGAATTGCCCCCGCGCGACCGGCACCTTACCGCACCCGTCCCGCAGCCGGATTGATGGTCGACCCCCGCCCCCCCGTCCTTGACCCAAATCACCCCATGCCGCAATGCCGCAACCCGTGCCGGCCGCCCCGAAGATCCCGGCGACGGTTAGGCATCGCGCGGGCGCATGCGAGATCGGCTCCCGACCGGCCGTCCCGTAGGTTGCGGGTGAGCGAAGCGAACCCCAACACCTTCGCTGCCGGCTACGCCGCGCGGGCCTGGCGGACGGCTTGGCGGAATCGCTGGAAATGGGCGTTGGAGGCAGGTGCCGCGGCCACTCACCCCTCCCGCAATCGAACGCCGGGGCCGCCGCCATTCGGATCGATGAAGTCGACGCCCGCGGTTTCCAAGGCC
Source organism: Alphaproteobacteria bacterium (assembly GCA_009909005.1). Classification (GTDB taxonomy): domain Bacteria; phylum Pseudomonadota; class Alphaproteobacteria; order DSM-16000; family Inquilinaceae; genus JAAAOG01. The sequence goes on from JAAAOG010000002.1 coordinate 22,632, forward strand.
GTGCGCAGGGCGGTGATGGTGCGTTTGTGGAGGGTCTCGCCGCGCTCGAACCGGGTCACGGTGGTGGGGGAGACCTCGGCCGCTTCGGCCAGATCGCGGATTCCCCAGCCAACGGCGATGCGTGCCATGCGGCACTGAATCGGTGTCATTCCCAAAGTGTCACAGGGTTACATAGGTGTCTTGACGCGACATTCCTCATGCGCTATGGTCACACTGTAACGCATTGACGAACCCACAACAAGGAGCGCGGCCGATGGACGAGTCCGTGAACCCTGCCGCCTGTCCGGAGCCCGGCTCCTTCGGTGCCGCGCTGATCCGCACGCTCCTGCAACAGGCCCCGCGGCCGGCGGATGGCGAGCTGACCACCGTGCTGATCGCACTCCACGACATGGCCGAGGCCTGGAGCACCGCCGCCCGGCCCGAGGACGAATCGGCCATCGACGATCTCGTCTCGCCGATCTACCGCCTCTTGGAGGAATACCGCCCGGTCTCGCTGGCCGGGGTCGAGGCGCTGCTCGACTTCACCCTGCGCGACATGAATCGCGACAGGCCGCCGGCCGGCCAGCGCGGCTATGTCGCCGTGCTGCGCGACAGCGTCAAGGCCCTGCGCCGGTTGGAACACGAGCGCCAAGCCCGCGACGGCACGGCGCTCCTGCGGCTCGACAGCCCATTCGTGGGGCGGTCGTCACGAGCGGGATAGGTGGCATGCACTTTGTGCATGCCCTACGGGGCTGCGTCACATCCGCCTTAATCGAACGCCGGGGCCGCCGCCATTCGGATCGATGAAGTCGACGCCGGCGGTTTCCAGGGCGGTGCGGAGGGCGGTGATGGTGCGTTTGTGGAGGGTCTCGCCGCGCTCGAACCGGGTCACGGTGTTGGGGGAGACCTCGGCCGCTTCGGCCAGATCGCGCACGCCCCAGCCCAGAGCCGTCCGGGCCATTCTGCACTGTATGGGTTTCATGCCGAAATGATGACACAGTGACGAAAAGGTGTTGACGCAACCCGCGCCGGCCCCTATGATCATAGTGTAACCATTTGAGACACCAGCAACAAGGAGCGCGGCCGATGGACGAGTCCGTGAACCCTGCCGCCTGTCCGGAGCCCGCCTCCTTCGGTGCCGCGCTGATCCGCACGCTCCTGGAACAGGCCCCGCGGCCGGCGGATGGCGAGCTGACCACCGTGCTGATCGCACTCCACGACATGGCCGAGGCCTGGAGCACCGCCGCCCGGCCCGAGGACGAATC
>JAAAOG010000112.1 GCA_009909005.1 Alphaproteobacteria bacterium
GGCGGCAGGGGGCGGCGGCGGGGCCGCACCCGGCCCTCCCACGGCCTGACCGCCCGGCGGCGGCGGTGGCGGCGGCGGCATGGCTCCGGTCCCGGAGCCGGCCCCAGGGGGCGGCGGCGGGTAGCCGCCATGGCCGGGCGCCGGCGGCGGCGGCTGCTGGCCGGCCCGGCTCTTTTCGCCGAAATGCTCCATGGCGCCGGCTGCGATCCCGCCCAGCAGGCCGATCGCCCCCATGCTGCCGCCGCCGATCCGGCCCAGCCCCGGCAGGTCCAGACCGCTGGAGCGGCCATAGCGCGTGCCCGACATGGCATTGCCGAGAAGCCCGCTCAGCAGACGGTTCGCATCGAACATGACAGCCTCTCCCCTTTTGGCATCACGGGATTTTGCCAGCTTGGCCACCGGCTTTCCACCCCTGCGCACGGGCGGCGCGGTGCCCGGGCGGGGGTGGCGTCGTCGCCGCAACACGGCGCTGGACAAGACCCGCACAGGCCCGCTAAGTGGGACGGTTGGAACGCCCGGCCAAGGGTTAAGCCATGTCGGATCGCAAGCGGCCGCTCGTCATCGTCACCCGCAAGCTCCCGGACGTCATCGAGACGCGGATGATGGAGCTGTTCGACGTCCGGCTGAACCTCGACGACCAGCCGATGAGCCGGCAGCAGCTGATCGAGGCGGTGGGCACCGCCCAGGTGCTGGTGCCGACGGTCACCGACCGGATCGACGGCGACATCCTCGCCCATGCCGGGGAAAACCTGAAGCTGATCGCCAGCTTCGGCACCGGGGTCGACCATATCGACCTGCCGGCGGCGTTGAAGCGCAATCTGATGGTCACCAACACCCCCGGCGTGCTGACGGAGGATACCGCCGACGTCACCATGGCGCTGATCCTGATGGTGGCGCGCCGGCTGGGCGAGGGCGAGCGGCTGGTCCGCCGGGCCGGCTGGGCGGGCTGGAGCCCGACCTCGATGCTCGGCCAGCGGCTGGGCGGCAAGCGCCTGGGGATCGTCGGCATGGGGCGCATCGGCCAGGCCCTGGCCCGCCGGGCCCGCGGCTTCGGTCTGGCCATCCACTACCACAATCGCCGGCGGGTGCTGCCGGAGATCGAGAACGCGCTTGAGGCGACCTATTGGGAGAGCCTCGACCAGATGCTGGCGCGCATGGACATCATCTCCGTCAACTGCCCGCACACCCCGGCCACCTATCACCTGCTGTCGGCGCGCCGGCTGGCGCTGATGCGCCCGGATGCCATCCTGGTCAACGCGGCGCGCGGCGAGATCGTCGACGAAACGGCGATGACCCGGATGCTGGAACGCGGCAACCTCGCCGGCGTCGGCCTGGACGTCTATGAGCACGAACCGGCGATCAACCCGAAACTGCTGAAACTGGAGAACGCCGTCCTCCTCCCCCATCTCGGCTCCGCCACCATCGAAGGCCGCGTTCAGATGGGCGAAAAGGTCATCATCAACATCCGAACCTTCGTCGACGGCCACACCCCCCCGGACAGGGTCCTGGCGACGGAGTTTTAGAAAAAGCGACGATGGTTTTGGTCTGGGACTGGCCGGGTTGACAGCTTACCGGATATAGCCGCGGTGGCGCGGTCGGGAGCGCGCATTCAGCTGTTGTCCCCATTCTTCAACGAGAGTGCGCCGGGGAGCGAACTGAGGCTCCACCTGGACCGACGGTGGCGGGGCCGCATGCGACGGCGCGCTGCCATTGGGGCCACCGTCAGCCTCGTGGGGATTGTAAGGTCCTGTCCACGACATGGCGTAATGACCCGCGTTGCGTCCCAGTTTGCCATTCTGGCGCGGCGAGGCCAGCCGCTCGGCCGTATAGGGATGCCGCAAAACGGCGGCGACCGGCCCGCGCTGGACACCATTGCCATTTTCGCAGTGCTCTATAGCATTTCGGAGCCGTGTCACGGCTTCCCGAACCTGCTTGTCCGTTAAATTATAGAAAATGATATTTCCAATGTCGAGGTAGGAGGCGCCGTCCGGATCGCCTCTTTTCAGGTACAGAACATTCGAGTCGCGCGCGTGAGCCAGGGCAATCTGATAATGAAGGCTGGGCGTGGCTTCCTGGGACAGGTCGATCAGCACCAGCTTGGCGTCAAATATCGCCCAGACGACCTCCTCCATGTTTTCCAGATGCTGGAATACCTGTCTTGATGTTTCGATCCGAAAGTTGAAACCGTTGACTGCGGGATCGATTACATTGTCGATGACCCTGGATACGCCATGATCGTCTTGAGGTTCCGCGGGGGAAACCGGCGTCAGGAACAGACAGAGTTGGCTGCTCTTGTTCATGGCCTTCCCCTTTCTCTCGGCTATTGGCCGACATTCAGCAGTTCCGGTAGCGCGCCCTCGTGGAAGCGTGTGGCGCGCGCGCCGGCCTGCCGGAAATAGCGTCTCCAGAAGTCCCTGATGTCGTCGCGTTGTCGTGTCGAGAGCGCGATCGGATCGCGAAATCTGTCGCCACCCAGGGCGCCCAGTCGCTGCCCGGTCCCGAACACATCGATCAGAGCACCGGAAAGATCGGGGAGCATCCCGCTTGCCACGACCTCGTCAAGAACTTCGTTCGGCTCGAACTCATTGAAGAAGCTGAAGCCTTCCTCGTCAAATTCCAAGAGGTCGGAATACAGGATGATCCGGTTGAAGCGCCGGCCCGGATGCGCACGGTTCAGGTTGGAGATCGTGGCGATCAGCGCCGTCTCATCGGCCCGCTGGCCGTCACCGAGGTCTTCCACGACATCGCGAAGTCGCGTTCGGAAGGCGGCAAAGCCCTGGTCAACCGCCGAGCGGTCGCACGGGGAAAAGATGGCCGTGAAACCATCGGATGGAGGGCAACCCGGAACGCAGCGCGAGAACTCGATATCGCTGGTCGTGGGCCGGGCGCCGATCGTCTGGACGATCAGCCTGTCGCCGACGCCAAGCTGGCGGAAAACGAGTTCCATGGCGCTACGGAATTCGATCCGGTTCCGCTCGGTGTACGGTTCCGTCTGATCCACCAGGATCAGCCAGGTCGCACCACTCTCGAAGCAGAAATTCGGCTCGTTCTGCTGTGCCCTGGCAGCGGGTGGAGCAAGCCAGGCAACCAGAAGAAGGCAGCAGGCGACTGTCGCGCGAACGTATGCGTTCTTCGCGTTAACGAACATATTCGGCGGCCTCCGGCCCGATCGTGGGGCCCCAGTCGGACAGGATGTGCTGGCGCAGCTTGTCTTTTCCGCCGGCGCCGAAATAGCGCGGGGAGGCGGTCGTCCGGGCTTCTTCGTTCGCGGTCTGATAGACCGAGAGCTGCTGGATAAGCACGCCAAGTATGATAGCCAGTGTTTTCTGGACGTGATCCTGTAGCATGTTGGCCTTTTCTTTGCTCTCGGCAATTTCGGCGCTTAGACGATTGCCAAGAGTTTCGACCTGTCGCATCTGCTTGCGGTATTGGTCTTCGATATCGAAGATCCTGTTCTGGTATTCCTCCGAAAGCTTCTGGAGCTCCTTTTCCGCATTCTCCATATCGTCATGGGCTCTCTCATAATCGGGATGCGGGTCGTGTCGGAAATAGGAGAGGATCGCGGCAACAAGGAAGACACCGCTGTTGATCATGAACAGAAACAATCCCGGCGCGTCGGATCGGAACAGGCCGAAGAAGCTCTCGTTTCCAGGCGCTGTGACGAAGCCAGGCGCGGTTGCTGGCGTGTCGAACAGGGTTCGTTGTCCGGCACCACCGATGCCGGTAAGCTCCAAGGCGTCCTGCCGCATGGCCGCAAGGACGATGATGATCGCCAGAGCCAGTCCAATGATCGCCACAATCACCAGGATCCAAACAATCTTTCCCCAGCGAGACTCGTTCCTGAACCTTTCTCGTACCTGTCGAAAAAACATCCCGACAAAATGGGCAATGAATATCAATATTATACCAGCCATGATTGCCGATATCAGCGTCAGAACCCAGCTCTCCTCAGAGAAGATTGTCCCCACCGACCACCAGTTGATAGGTGTCTCAATGATTGCCAGCAGGGTCATCAAAAGCAGATACCAGCTGAGGAAAGGTAGAAAACTAGCCGTATAGAGATGCCGGATCAGTGGTCGGCCGACGTCAACAGCAATGCTGTTGTATTCTTCAGATTTCTGATTATATTTATCTTGCAGAGAACGATAATTCCCGCTTTCTCCCCCATAGTTGTTTTCTATTGAGTTCAGTTGGCCATTTCGTCGGTTTAGGAGGAAAATTTTCCCATTCGTGTACTTCTCCTCATAGTCCTGTTCCTTGTTGCGGATACGTGCAACCGCATTTTCCTGCTCTTCCTTAATCCTTCGCCAATAGATCTCAACGGCCGTTTTGGCCTCGTTGATCTTTTGTACCTCATAGGTGCTAAAATCGTCCTGGTCTGATCCAGGCCGATTCTGCTGACCGTGCTCAGTCCCGCGGCGATGCTCCGACCGCGTGTCGCGCTGGGGCGAGAAGTTCAAGTAGAAGTCCAGGACGCGGTCCGCAGTCGAGACAGTCATAACATTCCCCTGTATTCCAGGACAGAGTCATACGGGAGCATTCCGCTGTTTGTGAAACAATAACACGCTCCACCAGGAGAATCTACGAAGAAAAAAATTAACCAAACAATAATCATGAAGCATCGATCTGAAATGACATGCGATGGTATTCAGTCTGGACTCTTTTTGGGGCATGCTATAGCTTATGATGGACTTAAAAAGGATTTTATTCTAAGCAATTTGGGACAATATATCGTGCCACTGGATTTAATGCATACAAAATATATCAAATGCCGGTCATCGCTGGTGGCATGGGTCATGAGTCGCCAGAGGAGATCGCCGTCCCCACCCAAAAATCGTACATGCCCAGGAAGAGGTCCGGGTGGGTGGTTTCTGTGGCTTTCCAGGCGTTCAGGTCGTGCCATGGCTCGGGAGTGGCGAATCGGTCGGCCACCAGCGTGCGCGAATCGGGGGGGAGGATGAAGCCGCGGAAGGTGAGGGCGGAATCGGCCAGCAGGGTGGCGAGGGCGGGGATGGTGAGCTGGTGCTCCTGGACGTGGAACAGCAGGTCGCGGCAGCCGCTCAGGCTGTAGACGTCACGGAAGGTCTCGCGCACCGCCCGGGCCCAGGGCTCGGGGGAGGCGAACAGCGCCTGGCGGAAGGTGCGGATGCCTGCGGGGTCGGCCGGCAGGCCGCGGCGGGCGATCTCGGCCCGCGCGGCGTTGACGTGGCGGCGGGCGGTGCGGCTGTAGAGGGCCAGGCGCATCAGCCCGCCCGGCTGCAGGCAGGCGGCGAGCGCCCGCAGGCCGGCCGCCATGTCATCAAGGTGGTGCAGCACCCCGGAACATTCGATGACGGCAAAGCGCCGGCCGAGCTCCGGCAGGCGCAACAGGTCCGCCCGGGCGAAGCGCACATTCTCGATACCGTAGTGCTCCGCCATGCGGGCGGCGTAGCCGAGGCTGGCGCGGCTGAGATCGACCGCCAGCACGTCCGCCTCCGGTCCATAGGCCAGGGCCGCCAGGATCGCCTGCCGGCCGGTGCCGCAGCCGGCGATCAGCACCGCCGGCGCCGGACCGAGGGCGGCCAGCTCGGCCGGGCTCGCAAACCCCGCCAAACCCGCCCGCCAGCTGCCGGGCCGCGGCCGCCGCAGCGTCGTCCAGCGCGGATAGGGGTTGGCCTCGTACTGCGCCCGCACCGCGGCCGACACGCCGCCGCTGTCCGGCAGCAGTTCGGGCACCGCAGCGGCATAGCGGGCATCGGCGAGGCGTGCCTCCAGCGTTGCGGTGAGGAGGGCCTGCATCGCGGGGCCGAACCGCCCTTTCGCCGCGGCCAGCGCCGCCGCGCCCGGCAGGCCGTCGAGCGGCCGGTAGAGCGCATAAAGCAGCAGCGGCCACTCCGCAGCCCGGGAGAAGCCGGTCCGGCCGGCAAGGTCCGCCTCCAGGGCGGCGACCTGCGCGGTCTCCGCGACCGTCTCGGCGAAGACATATTCATTGAGGGCGCAGTTCTGCGCCAGGGCCGCGGCGAAAGCGGTGAGGCCGGCGCGGCAGGCCAGCTCCGCCCCGCCGGCCGGCAGCTGCCGGCGCACGGCCGTCAGCCAGGCCTCCATCGCCGGATCGGTGACGAGCGCCCCGCGCAGCAGGGCCAGCAGCAGCGGGTCGGTCAAGGCCGCCCGGCCGGCGCGCGCCAGCAGCGCCGCGGCGGCGGCCTCGGGATCGCCGTCGAGCGCGGGGGCAAGCACGCCGGCGACCGGCGGTGCCATCTTCAGATGGTCGATGGCCAGGGCGGCGAAGGCCTGGCGGTCGGCATCGGGCCTTTCAAGCCATGCCGTGACGGCGCGGGCCTCGGCCGGCGTCATACGGTAGCCGGTCAACCGCCGCTTGCCGAGCAGCCCGGCCAGCAACGCCCCGGCCTCCTCACGGCCCGGGTCGAGCGCCAGCGCCCTGAGGCCGTGGACGATGGCCTCGGCCGTCTCGCCGCAACGGGCGAGGGCGCTCGCCAGCGCCAGCCGGGCCGGCACGTCCTTCGGCGCGGCGGCCACCGCCGCCCGCAGCGCCGCCACCGCCTGTTGTGGCCGGCCGGCCTGCAAGGCCGCCAGCCCGCGCCGCAACAGCGCGTCCGGGGCACGGGCGGCGAGGGTTGTCCTGGCCATGCGGTCGGCTCCGCGTCAAGAGAGAAGCGCGCCCGGTATGCCAGGGATCGCGGGAGAGTGGAAGGAGCGCGCGCCGCCCCGCCCCCGCTCGGGACGGGACGGCGGCTCCGGGAAGCCGGTGATCAGGCGACGGCGTCGGGGAAGGCGTAGAAGCCGACCCCCTCGAAATTGAACTCCGGCAGATTGTCCTGCACGAAGTCGCGCTCCGCCGTGCTGGTGGTGAAGAAGTGGCCTTCCGCCACGGTGTTGAAGAAGCGGAAGACCGGTACCGTGCCCTCGACTTGCGAACTGAAGGCCTCGAAGCCGACGCCCTCGGGCTGGAACTGCGGCAGGTTGGCGATGACGAAGTCCCGCTCCGCCTCGCTGGTGGTGAAGAAGTGGCCGCGGGCCTCGGTGTTGAAGAAGCGGAAGACGTCGGTCGACGTGCCCAGATCGGCGTCCGGCGGCAGGGCCTCGAAGCCGACGCCTTCGAAGTTGAACTCCGGCAGGTTGTCATGCACGAAGTCCCGCTCAGCCTCGTCTATGGTGAAGAAGTGGCCCTTGGCCTGAGTGTTGAAGAACCGGAAGATGTCCTCCGCAAGATCGACCGTGTCGACGACCGACGCCGCCGACTGCGCATCCGGGGCGGTGGTTGCCCCGTCGAAGAAGGACGGATCCTGGGTCACGCCGAAGTCCAGCACCGCTGCGTCGAATTGCGGCGTGCCGGGCTCAAGGCCGGCCTCCTCCGCCGCCGCTTCCGCCTCGACCCGGACCTCGGGGTCGAGGTCTTCGGCGGTGAAGCTCTCGCCGGGGAAGGCAGGCGCCTGGATTCCGGCGAAGCTCTCCCCATCCTCATAGTTGAACAGCGAATCCGGTTCGGCAATACGGACGGCCCCGGCGAATTCGTCATAGAGGACTTCGACCGGAATGAACGGATCGGGGAATTTGCAGAAGGTCGGCCGGCAGACCGGGTCGCCATCCGGGAACTGCGGATCATTGGCGGGATCGCCGTCCAGGTCGCCCAGCAGCCCGCTGATCTCGTCGCCCAGGCTGTCCGGCACCAGCACCTCGATATCCATGTGATTGTCGAAGATGTCGGCGCGGATGCGTGGGTCGCCGTCGTTCAGCTGGCCGTCCGCGCCCGGCAGCACGATTGTGAAGGTGTTGCCGTCGCGCGAAACGGCGCCGTTGCCGACCGCCATGACCTCGCCGTCGTCGAGGCCGATGGTGTCGTTGCCGATCTCCAGCGGATTGTCCTGGCCGACATAGAGGCCGACACGCGTCCCGTCGATCTCGGTGGCGACGGCGGTGTTGACGGAGACCGGACGCTCGCCGATGGGCTCCTGGCGGACCTGGATGTTGACATCGCCGGCGTCGGACAGGGCGAGGGTAAACTCGCCGGCCGCCTGGAAGTCATAGGCCAGGCCGTCGAAGGTGACCAGATGCGGGTCGCCCCAGCTGTCGCCGATATTCTCCGGCGGCGGCGGGATGACCACCTCCTGCCCCAGGATCGTCACCCCGACGCCGCCGACCGGAAGTCCCTGCAACGTCCCCGATGCCCCGGTGGCGACCAGCCCAAGCAATTCGTCTCCTTCCGTCTCGCCGTCCTCGACGATCGTCAGCGTCGTGCTGGCGCTGGTGTCGCCCGCCGGGATCGTTATGGACAGATTGCCCTGGATGTCGCCGCTGTCGGCTGTCGGGCCCAGGTCGATGCTCGGGTCGTCCAGTGCGCCCACCGCAAGATCAAGGGTCACGGGCGCGTCCTGCTGTTCCTGCAATTCGGCCGTGACGGTGTACGTCTCGCCTTCCTCAACCTCCGCCGCATTGTCGGACACGGTGACGATCGGCAGCGCCTCGACCTGGTTCGGGAAGATTTCGCCCTGAATGTTGAGTTCCTGTTGCAGGAGGGCGCGATCGTCCGGACTCGCCAGGGGGCCGCTGATCCCGGCCCCGAACTCCGCGACGAACAGGGCCGGGTCGGGCAGGAAGAACACATCGTCGAAGAACAGATTGTTCCCCTGGTTCATGCCCGTCATGCCGGAAAACAGGGCCGGGCCGCTCGACAAGGGAAACGACACCCGGCTCAGACCGATCGTCCCGAAGCCATAGGCATTGCCGATAGGATCCAGATCCGAATCCAGAAGGTTCCAGTCAAGCGCGAAGGTCTCGCCCTCGTCGAAGCCGTCGATGGTGATGGTGAAGCCGTCGAGGACATTGCCGTCGCCGGGCGTCACCGGGCCGCCGCCATTCAGGTTCGGGCCGGAGGTCATGAGGTTGTTGAATGGCGCCGGCCCCCCGTCGATGGCGCTGTCGCCGAGATCGTCGGTGACGGGCGGAACGCCGGGCACGCCGCTGGTTGGGTCCAGGCCCTCGCTCTGCAACCCGATCAGATTGACATTCGGGATGGGCGTGCCGGGAGTCGGCGGCGGACCGATGAACCCGCTGCCGTCGAACAGAGCGGCCGTCGGCGAAAGGGTGGCGGCAACCCAGTCGTTCTCCAGGCCGGAGATGTCGCCGCGGCCGCGGCCGCTGTGGATCGCCGGGTCATCGAACACGCCGGGACCGATGTCATTGCCGCCGAGAGGGCCGCCGCGGCCGTCCGGGTCGATGCCGACATCGATGATGGACGGCGTATCGCCATCCAGAGTGGTGATCGCAGAGGCCGCGGCGATCGCCAGCCCGGAAGCCGGCTGATCGGACCAGTTCAGGACCTCGAACTCGATGACGAAGGCATCGCCCTCGGGATCGTTGGGGAGCTTCTCCATATCCGTGATACGGAAACAGAAGACGTCCGGCAGGTCCTGGATCGGCGGCGGATCGAAGAGCCCGGCATAGGCCGACCGGGTCGCCGCGTCGAAAGCGAGGCCGGCGGCCACGGGCCCGGTCGCCACGTCGAGATCCCAATCACCGCCCCGGTCGGCGCTGCCGACCGGCGTGGAGGAGGCCGCCACCGTGCAGCCCAGCATGTCGGCCAGCTTCCCGGCCAGATCGCCGCGTCCCGTGCGGCAGCCATAGAGAATGATTTCGGCTTCGGGTGCCAGGCCGGCTCGCCAGCCTTCCAGCGCCCGATGGTGGTCGGGAAGAGCCGGCGAAGACAGGCGGGTGGTTCCGAGATGAAGCGTGCCCGGCTCGCCGTGAGACACGATATGCAGGGCGGCAACGGGAGCGTGCCCGGCCAGAAGCGCGCCGATCCCGGCCACCCCATCGGCGCCGGGCTCAAGGACGGCGATGTCCGCACCGGGCTTCACGCCGGCAAGCAGACCGGCAATGTCCTCAACGGCAGGGTCGATCACGACCAGCTCGCGGGCGTGTCGTGCGAACTCGCCGGTGGTGTTCGGGAATGCGTTTCTCCGAGCGGCCATGGGAATACCTCGCTCATCTGGAAAGTTTGGAAGATCGGTCGGATCGGGTCACTGATGCCGCCTCATCATCCGAACGTATGGGGGTAAAAGGTTTAACCGGGCGGAGCGCGAAAGGTTTCAAATTTTCGATCCGGATCATTTCCAAATACGTCGAAAGCGGAAAATCAACGGGCCCAAAAAGAATATAATATCAAACAAAGCGCTCCGGATGAACTCAGAATTTGTCCAGGTTTATTATCATATGAAACGTTTTGACTAAATGTTTGGTTAAGCCATCTGGGCGGGAATCTTTAATAGATTGCAAGTCGACACAAAAAAGCCGCCCCCGCCGGTGAGGCGGGGGCGGTGGTCCGGAAGGGCGGCTCCGGAAAGCCGGTGATCAGGCGACGGCGTCGGGGAAGGCGTAGAAGCCGACACCCTCGAAATCGTACTGCGGCAGGTTTTCCTGCACGAAGTCGCGCTCCGCCGTGCTGGTTGTGAAGAAGTGGCCCTCCGCCACGGTGTTGAAGAAGCGGAAGACCGGCACCGTGCCCTCGACCTGCGAACTGAAGGCCTCGAAGCCGACGCCTTCGGGCTGGAACTGCGGCAGGTTGTCTTCGACGAAGTCCCGCTCGGCCGCGCTGGTGGTGAAGAAGTGGCCGCGGGCCTCGGTATTGAAGAAGCGGAAGACGTCGGTCGAGACGCCATTGTCGGCGTCCGGCGGCAGGGCCTCGAAGCCCACGCCCTCGAAGTCATAGTCCGGCAGGTTCTCCTGCACGAAGTCCCGCTCACTTTCGTTGATGGTGAAGAAGTGGCCCTTGGCCTCGGTGTTGAAGAACCGGAAGATGTCCCGGGCCTGGTCGTCGAGGTTGAGCACCGGGGCCATCGCCTGGGCGTCCGGGGCGGTGGCCGCGCCTTCGAAGAAGGCGGGGTCGCCGGTCACGGCGAAGTCCAGGACCGCCGCATCGAATTGCGGGGTGCCGGGCTCAAGGCCCGCCTCTTCGGCTGCCGCTTCCGCCTGCTCGCGCGCGGCGGCGCCGAGATCGTCGGCCGTGAAGGCCTCGCCGGGGAAGTCGGGCATCTGGAAGCCGCCATTGCTCTCGCCCGGCTCATAGTTGAACAGGGACTCCGCCTCGCCGACCCGCCAGGCCTCCGCGAAGGGGCCGTACAGCTCGCTCGCGGGGAAGTCGGGGTTGGGCGGATCGCAGAAGCGCGGATCGCAGACCGGGTCGCCATCCGGGAACTGCGGATCATTGGCGGGATCGCCGTCCAGGTCGCCCAGCAGCCCGCTGATCTCGTCGCCCAGGGTCGCCGTCGTTCAGCTGGCCGACCTCGCCCGGCAGCACGATTGTGAAGGTGTTGCCGTCGCGCGAAACGGCGCCGTTGCCGACCGCCATGACCTCGCCGTCCTCGAGGCCGATGGTGTCGTTGCCGATCTCCAGCGGATTGTCCTGTCCGAGATAGAGGCCGACACGGGTCCCGCCGATCTCGGTGGCCACGGCGGTGTTGACCGAGACCGGGCGGTCGCCGATCGGCTCCTGCCGGACCTGGATGTTGACGTCGCCGGCGTCGGACAGGGCCAGGGTGAACTCGCCGGCCGCCTGGAAGTCATAGGCCAGGCCGTCGAAGGTGACCAGATGCGGGTCGCCCCAGCTGTCGCCGATATTGACCGGCGGCGGCGGGATCTCGACAACGAAATCCTCGTCGTCGAAATTCATCAGCACGACGTCGAACGGGTCGAGCCCGTTGAACGACGGGTCATTGCTCATCGCCGGTGCGGTGACGACGGCATATTGCTGGTCGCCATCGGGGATCGTGTCGTCGACGCCGGTAACGGTCACCGTCTGCGGCGTGTCGAAGTTGTTTGGCGTGAAGACCAGGGTATTGGGCGACGCCGTGCCTTCGCTCGTATCGTCCGAGGCGACGGTAATCGTGACATCGTCGGAGGGCTGACGCGTCAGCACAACGTCGAAAGTATCGGTGCCGCCGGCCTCGCTGGTGGCCAGGCCGTCGGTCGGGAAGACGTCGATGCCGCCCAGGCTGGTGAAGCTTGCCGCGATGGCCGGCGTCGGCGCGCCGAGCGCCCCCGAGAAGAAGCTGTTGTCCTGGGTGACGCCGAAGTCGAGGACGGCGTTGTCGAAGGCGGTCGTCCCGGGCTCCAGCCCGGCATTCTCGGCCGCCATTTCGGCCTGGTCCCGGACGTCGGGGTCCAGGTCATCGGCGGTAAAGGCCTCGCCCGGGAAGTCCGGCATCTGGAAGCCCTGATTGCTCTCCCCCTGTTCATAGTTGAACAGGGACGCCTGGTCGCCGACCCGATGACTGTCGGCGAACTCCTCGTAAAGGATGCCGGTCGGGAAGGTCGGGTTGGGCGGGTCGCAGAAGCGCGGATCGCAGAGCGGATCGCCGTCCGGAAACTGCGGGTCGTTGTTCGGGTCGCCGTCGAAATCGCCGAGCAGGCCGCTCAGCTCGTCCGACAGGCTGTCCGGCACCCGCACTTCCACATCGAGGTGATTGCCGAAGACGTCGACGATCAGCTGCGGATCGCCGTCGTTCAGCTGGCCGTCCTCGCCCGGCAGGGCGATGGTGAACCGGCCCTCATTGCGGGACACGGCGCCATTGCCGACGGCCATGGTCTCGGTCACGTCGAGGGCGACCGTCTGATTGTCGATCTCCAGCGGATTGTCCTGGCCGGCATAGAGGCCGACGCGGGTACCGCCGATTTCGGTCGCCACGGCGGTGTTGACCGCAACGGGGCGGCCGCCGATCGGCTCCTGGCGGACCTGGACGGACAGGCTTCCGTCATCGGAGGAGACCAGGGTGAACTCGCCGGCGGCCTGGAAGTCATAGGCCAGGCCGTCGAAGGTGACCAGGTGCGGGTCGCCCCAGCTGTCGCCGGTCCCGTCCGGCGGGTCGGGGATCACCAGCGCCTCGCCGGTGACGGCGCTCTCGACGTCGAAGTCGAGCGTCACATTGTTGGTGTTGAAGTCCTGCCCGGTGCCGCCGGCCATCTGGGCATTTGCGGTCTGGCCCAGACCGTCGCCGAAGGGCGTGCCGTCGAAAAAGATGAAATCCTGGACGGCAACGTCGACGCCGGCGGCGGTGGCAAAGCTGTCGCCGGGATTGTATTCGGGCTGCATCGGCTGCAGGGAGGCGAAGGTCACCGTCGCGGCCGGATTGGCGGCATTGCCGAATTCAATGTCGTCGAGCCACAGCTCCTGCCCGCCGATGCGGAACTGGTCGATGGCCGTGCCGCTCAGGGTGACGGTGCCCGTGTCATTGCCGAAGCCGTTGGTCACCGCGACACCGGCGCCGCCGATCGTCGCCCCGGCGACGTCCTGGAAATTGGCGAAGTTCCGGAAGTCGCCATTGACCTCCATGTTCAGATTGCCGCCGAACTCGCCGAACTTGAACGAGATGCGGTTGACGGCATCCTGCAGCGTCTGGTTCTGAAAAACCGAGACCGTGCTGTCGCCGCGCGAGGCCTGCGCGACATCGACGTCACCGTCGCCGTCCAGATCGGCCAGGCTGACATCGGCCGCCTCGTCGGCGTCATTGGTCAGCGACTGGAACGGCCCGAAACTGCCGCCGCCCATATTCTCGAACTGGGCGATGCGGTCGTCGGCGACTGCCGCGGTGACAAGGTCCGGGTCGCCGTCGAGGTCCAGATCGGCGGCCTGCACGGCACTGGGCGCCCCCTGCTCGGTGGAAATGACCTGCTGCGCCCCGAAGCTGCCGCCGCCCATGTTTTCGTACCAGGCGATCCGGTCCTCCGGCCCGTCACCGGAGGCCGACAGCACGTCGAGATCGCCGTCCTGGTCGAGATCAGCCGCATGGACGTCGGCGCCGCTTGGGGCGTTGGTCGTGATCACCTGCTGGGTGCCGAAATTGCCGCCGCCCATATTCTCGTGCCAGGCGACCTTGCCGTCGCGGCTCGCAATGGTCAGCAGGTCCGGATCGCCGTCATCGTCGAGATCGGCGGCATGCACCGCAAAGCCACCGTCGATGACCGACTGCCCCTGGGCAATCTGGTTGATCTGAAAGCCGGCACTGACATTCTCGGCCCAAAGGAGGCCGAAATTGCTGATCAGCGCCAGGTCAATATCGCCGTCATTGTCGAGGTCGGCGGCGTCGGTGTCGGCCGGCAGATTGCCCGCTGTCGTGATCACCTGCTGCGGGCCGAAACTGCCGCCGCCCATATTCTCGTACCAGGCCAGCTTGCTGTCGTCGAAGGAGACCGAGACGGCATCCCGGTCGCCGTCGTCGTCGAGATCGGCGGCTTCGACGGCAACCGCGCCGACGGCATTGGTGGTGATGGTCTGGCGCGCGCTGAAGGACAGTCCGGGCACCGGCAGACCGGGCGCCGGCGGGCCGAGATTCTCGTACCAAGCGATGGTGTCGTCGCCGAAGGAGGCGGACAGCAGGTCCAGCCGGCCGTCGCCGTTCATGTCGGCCGTCGCAACCTCGCGCACATCGTCGGCGCCGGTTGCGACAAGAATTTCATTGGAAAAGCTTGCCATTAGCAACCTCTCTCACCCCGGGAAGGAAAGCCCCTGGTTAACCCCGGGTTACCGAGGGGACGAAGAGCCACAACGAACGGAACCCCCGAGGAGTTCCCGACCCACTCGTACGGATTTTTTCCCGCCGGCCGTAACTCGCCCGCGGAACGTCATGGGGTCTCGGGGTGTTGAACGGCTTTGCTCGACTTTTGCGGAATCGCCTGGAGGCCTTATGCTTTTCTTTTTGGCCGTCGACCCAAATACCGGCGCCGAACTCTGGACCAGTGACGGCACGACGTCGGGCACGCGACTCGTCAAAGACATCTTTCCGGGCGACATGTCCTCAGCGCCGAGCCAGATGTTCGCGCCCGATGATGACGGCTTTTACTTTGCCGGGATCGATTCCAACGTCGGCGCGGAGCTGTATTTCTCGGACGGTACGGAAGACGGCACCACCTTCGTTGCCGACATTGCCGAGGGCAGTTCCAATTCATTACCGAGCACTTTCGCGAGACTCGGCGGGGAGGCATTCTTTTCCGCGACGGATGAGTCTGTCGGGCGGGAACCATTCGTGACGGACGGGACGAATGAGCCCGTTCTGTTGCGCGACATTTTCCCCAACGGGGATTCCAACCCCGCCCGGGAGCCGGGGGCGCCACCGGACATGCCGTCGAGCCTGGCCTCTTTGGGCGACGAGGTGCTGTTTGCCGCGACCGATCCGGACAGGGGGCGCGAGCTCTGGAAGTCCGACGGAACGCCGACCGGCACCGTCCGGGTCACCGATCTGGCGCCCGGTACCGTGTCATCGCGGCCCGAGGATTTTGCCGTGCTTGGCTCGCAAGCGTTCTTCCGGGCCTTCAATCCGGCAACGGGCAGCGAGCTTTACGGCAGTGACGGGACCGAGGCCGGAACGTCCCTGGTGACGGATCTGATTGTCGGACCGGATTCGGGGTTTCCGGAAGTCCTCACTGTGGCGGGCGATCGCCTCTTTTTCATTGCAGAAGATCCGGATTTCGACCGCGAGCTCTTCGTGTCGGACGGCACCGAAGCCGGGACCGAGCTGGTCGCCGATATCAATTCCGGCGGCGATGCCGACATCAGTGAGATCGCCGCCTTTGGCGAGCGGGTCCTGTTTGCCGCCGATGAGGGGACGCAAGGCCGCGAGCTGTGGATTTCCGACGGGAGCGCAAACGGAACACAGCTGGTTTTCAACATCGCGCCGGATATCGGCGGTGTCATCACGTCCTCGGAGCCGCGCGATTTCACCGTGGTCGACGACCGGGTCTTCTTCACTGCGGATAACTTCGCTCAGGGTCGTGAGCTTTGGGTCACGGACGGGACGATGGACGGCACCAGACTGGTGAAGGACATCAACAACGGTCTGGATGGCAGTTCGCCCCAGAGCCTGACCGCCGATGAGGGCCGGCTGTTTTTCGTTGCCAATGACGGGATGCGCGGGTTCGAGCTGTGGATCAGTGACGGTACGGAGGGCGGCACGGAGCTGGTGAAAGACATCGATCCCGGCGGCTCGTCGAACCCCGACCAGCTGTTCAGCTTCCCGCCCGAGGAAGCGGAGGGCCCGGCGCCGCAGGACGTATTCCGGTTCTTCAATACCAATGCCGGCGGTCATTTCTTTACGATCAGCGAAGCAGAGCGCGATTCCGCGGCAAACATCCCGGGCTTCAATGCCGAAGGGGTCGAGTTCGAAGCCTTCCCCGAGAACGAGGCGCCGGCGGAGGCCGTGCCGGTCTTCCGTTTCTTCAATACGGAGGCCAAAGGCCACTTCTTCACGACCAGCACGGACGAGCGGGACTTCGTGGAACAGAACCTGCCGCGGTTCGAATTCGAGGGCGTTGGCTTCGAGGCCTTCGACACGCAGGTGGAAGATACGGTTCCGGTCTACCGGCTCTTCAACATGGAGGCCGGCGGACACTTCTTTACGACGAGCGAGAATGAGCGGGATGACGCCGCGGCGCTCGACGCCTTCACGCCGGAAGGCATCGGGTTCTTCGCCTTCCCGGCGGATTTCGAGGATAGCGGCATGTCCGGCATGACCATGGCGGAAACGGGACCCTCCGGAGCCGATCCGATCGCCTGATCGTTGGGAGGAACCCTAGCCGAGCTCGGCCGGAAAGGCGTAAAAGCCGATTCCTTCGAAATTGTATTGTGGCAGGGTCGCTTGCACTAGGTCGCGTTCCTCCACGCTCGTGGTAAAGAAGTGGCCGCCGGCCTCGGTGTTGAAGAAGCGGAAGACCGGCACCGTGCCGGGGACCGGCTCGTCGAAGGCGTCGAATCCGACGCCTTCGTCGCGGAATTGCGGCAGGGTGTCGAGCACCAGGGCCCGCTCCTCCGGGCTCGTGGTAAAAAAATGCCCGCCCGCCTGGGTGTTGAAAAAGCGGAAGACGTCCGTCGCCTCGGCAGCGTCGCTGTCGTGCGACAGAGCCCGGAATCCGGTTCCTTCCGGATTGAAGCGCGGCAGGGTCTGGGCTACCAGGTCGCGCTCGGACGCCTCGATGGTAAAGAAATGGCCGAGCGCTTCGGTATTGAAGAAACGGAAGACATCCCGGGCCTGCGCCGCCAGGCTGTCCGGCGGGATGAGGGCGACATTGTCGAGATCGCCGGTATCGGCGCCGACACTGTATTCGCCGCGAATGCCCAAAGCCGTCAGATTGCCCATCACCGTTGCAAACAGCTCCGGCGTCGCTGCCGGGCCGTCGATCGAGCCGACCCGCCAGCCCGCATCGGCTGAAAGTTCAATCTCGTAGGATGTCCAATCCGTGCCGGGATTGGTCGCGGTATCGAAAGCCAGGAGCCGTCCGTCGCCGATCAGCACGACATCGGTAAAGTCGCGCTGGTTTGCGGTCGTGTTCTGGCGAAGGTCGAAGCTCAGTATCCCGCCGATAAACCCCGAACGGTCACCGGGAAACAAGTCGCCCGTTTCGAAGAACCAGAACTGGTCCATGCCCGCATCCACGGCCCGGATAAAGCCGCCGGGATTGCCGCCTGCGGGCACGAACATCGGCTGATCGGTTGTCGCATCGCCGGCGGTGATCCATCCGGCGTTGTCTGCGTCAAAGGTTTCGACAATGGGCTCCATGGCGACTCCTCCGGAATTCTTGTATCCCGGAGGAGTCTTTACCCCTTTCAGAGGCTCTATGCCAGAGGCTGGCTAGCCGATATCGTCGGGGAAGGCGTAGAAGCGCACCCCTTCGAAATCGTATTGGGGCAGCGTGTTCTGCACCAGGTCCCGCTCGTCGGGATTGGTGGTGAAGAAATGGCCCCCGGCATCGGTGTTGAAGAAGCGATAGACCGGCACCGTGCCCTCAAGCTGGGTTTCGAAGGCGTCGAAGCGCACGCCTTCCGGCTGGAACTGCGGCAGATTGTTGAGGACGAAGTCCCGTTCGGCCGGGTCGGTGGTGAAGAAATGCCCGCCGGCCTGGGTATTAAAGAAGCGGAAGACGTCGACGGCTTCCGCGACATCGTTGTCGGGCGGCAGCGCCTCGAAGCCAACGCCCTCGAAGTTGTACTGGGGCAGCGTGTCCTGGACCAGATCCCGCTCGCCCTCGTCGGTAGTAAAGAAATGGCCGCCGGCGACCGTGTTGAAGAAGCGGAAGACGTCGATCGCCTGGTCCTGCAGGTCGCCGCCAACGCCTCCATTGTCGTCGGCGTTGGCAAACTGAATGTTGTCGATCGCCGTGCCGGTATCGCCGTCGCCGCTGAATTCAAGCACGGCGGACCGGATCGGCGCGGCCGGGTCGTGCACCGTGAGCGTGGCGAGATTGCCGTCCGGCAGGCCGTCGGTCACGGTGACGCTGTCCGATCCGACCTCGGTCACGAAGCTGTCGGAAAAGGTCCGCAGGGTCGCCTGGTCCCCGGCGACCGCCCCGCCATCCCGGTAGTCAAGCAGGTCGAGGCTGAGGAAATCGACCGGAGCGTCGAAGGTCAGGGAAATCTGACCGATCGGTATGTCGGTGTGCTCACCATCACCGAGGACGAAGCTGCCGATGCGCGGCTCGATGTCGGTTCCGCCTCCGTCACCCGGCAAATAGGCGAGGTGCGGACTTCCGGTCTCGGCGATCACCGCGGGACGGGCGTCGCCGGCCGGCGTGCTCTGGGCGATGGTGACCCGATTGCCGCCTGCCACGATGCTGGTGACGGTATCGCCCTCCGTAAAGCCCTCTTCGAAGTCGATGATCGGATCGGATTTGGGGATCAGGAGAACGTTGTCGAGATCGCCGCGGTCGGCGCCGGTGCGGTATTCGCCGCGGATGCGCAGAGCCGAGAGCTCGTCGAGCACGCTCTCCAGCTCCGCCTCCGTCGCCGCCGGTCCGTCGAGGTCGCCGACCCGCCAGCCGGTCCCGGCCGCCAGCGGCACGGTGTAGGAGGTCCAATCAGTCCCGGGATTGCGGGCGGTATCGAAGGCCAGGGTGGTGCCGTCGCCGACCAGGACGATGTCCGCGGCATCGAACTGGGTGTCGGTGGCACTCTGGCGAAGGTCGAAGGTCAGGACCCCGTCGAGCAGGTCGGCACGGTCGCCAAGCGCGCTGTCCGGCGCGTCGAAATACCAGACATCGCCGCTGACCCGGTCCTCGACGCTGATATGGCCGCCGGGATTGCCGCCATCGGCGAAGACATCCGGCTCGTCCTCCGTCGCATCGCCGAAGCTGGTCCAGCCCGCATCGCCTGCGTCGAACGTAAAGGCGGCGACATCGCCCGTGTCGTCGTCATCGTCGTTGTCGTCGTCGCCGTCGTCGTCGCCGTCATCCTCGTCGTCGTCCGGCATGCCGGGCACGAGCGCCAGGCCCAGATCGTCATCCGCATCGAGATTGTCTTCCAGCAGATTGTCCAGGACGCCCACGAACAGGTAGGACGCGCCGGCCGGCACCGCGACGTCGACGCCGTCGCCCGTGATCTCGAAATCCTCCGGAATGTCGGTCTCCAGGCTGCCGAAGAAGGTCGGTGAGCTTTCGACGTCCTCGCCGGCATCGATGGCGCCGGGGACGCGCGCGCGTTCGCCGCCGTCGAGCAGCGTGTCCGTGGTGGAGAACAGGCCGACCAGCGTATCCGCATCATCGGAGAAGGAGGCCGAGCGGGCGAAATCGCCAAGGGTGGACAGGCGGAGGACATCGCCGGCGGTGTAGCCGATCTCGGCCAGGTCGAGGACCAGCGGTCCCTCCGCCCCGTTATCGGCGTCGGCAACCCGCAGGAAGGTGGCGTTGGGCGAAAGCGGCTCGGCGATCGCCGGGCCCGGGCCGACGCCCGGATCGGGATCGGGATCGGGTTCCGGGTCCGGGTCGGGCGGGGGCGCTGCGCCTTCGACCGTAACGGTGACGGTCGCCGTGTCGCTGCCGCCATTGCCGTCGGTGACGATATAGGTGAAGCTGTCCTGGCCGGCAAAGCCATCATCCGGCTGGTAGGTGACGGAGATCGGGGTTGAGAGGAACGCATCGCCGTTCGCCGGCTCGCCCAGGGTCTCGATCAGCAGGTCGTCGCCATCGGCATCGGTGTCGTTGTCGACCACCGGAATGGTGACGCTGTTCACCGCTGCGATCACCGTGGCGCTGTCATCGACGGCCATCGGCGGCGTATTCGCCAGCGGCGCATCGCCGGTCACGCTGCCCAGCCGCCCGTCGACCACCACCGTCTCATTGTCCGGGCTGATCGCCGCCTCCTGGCCGACCAGGGCGGTCTCGCTGTCCACCAGGGTCAAGGTGCCGTCGGCAGCATTGCGCTCGAACAGCAGGGCCTCCCCACCGGCAAAGTCGCCGCCATTGGTGACGAGCACGAAATCGCCGTTGGGTGAGACCTCGATATCGGTCGGGTTCATCAGTGGCGCGACGATATTGCCGGCCGCGTCGGCGCCGCCGTCCTCATAGGTGGCGACCAGGCTCGGCGCACCGCTGTCGTCGATCGCGAAGACGGTGACGGCATCCTCCAGCGAGCCGACATAGAGGTGCGCACCGTCGGGGCTGAAGGCCAGCGACTGCGCGGCCGCCAGATTGGGGGCGCTGGTATTGTCGAACAGGCCTGCGACCGCGGTCAGGCCACCGTTCGCCGCGTCCCGCGCGTAGATCGTGACGCTGCTGTTCTGCGGCGTCGCCGCGGCCAGGAATGTCCCGTCGGGATGCATCACATGATCGCTGATCTGTGTCAGCCCGAGCCCGGCATCCGCCGAGAAGGTCAGCGCCCCGGTTCCGGCATCCCGCTCGTAGATCAGCAGCGAGCCGTTGAACGACGTATCGAGCGTGTCGGCATAGACGAATGCGCCGTCCGGGCTGAGCGACAGATTGCCCGGAAAGGGATCGCCGCCGGTCTCCGCCTCGACGAAGGCCAGCCGTCCGTCACTCCGGACGTCGAAGACGATGACGCCGCTTTCGTTCTGGCTGGGAACATACAGATGCTCGCCGTCCGGCGAGAGCATGGGCGGGCCCAGAATGCCGAGGCCCTCGACGGTATTGCCGAAACCGTCGTCGTCGCCGTCGACATTGGCCTCGACGATGGCGAAGCCTTCGCCGCTCTGTTGAAAAACGCTGACCTGATCGCTGACGGTGCCGAACAACAGCGTGCCGTCGGCCGAGAAATCGGCGCCGGCGACCGGCTGGGAAAAATCGCCGACATCGAGCGGGGCCGTCAGACTGAGATCCAGAGGCATTCTTATCTCCCTGTTCGTGCAAGCCCGAAAAGGGCGCGGTCCGGCCGGCCCGGACGCGATCCCGTCGGCCGGCTCGGCATGGTCGTGGTGGATTTTTGTGCGTGCCGGCTACGGGTGCGGTGCACCCCGGACAACGCAGGGGGCCGCAGCAGAGGCGGCCCGGGAGCGGGCCGGACGCCTCTCACGAAGGCGCCCGGTCCCGGCTTCAGTCACATGGTGTCCAGCGGAACGATTGCCAGAGTGGAGGCCGGGCGGTTCGGTACCGTCCGATTCCGCGCCCCACGCCGACAGCCTGGGCGGGCGACCGCGATCGCTCTATCCCCCGTGCGCCCGTTTCGCCTCGGCCCGGCGGGCATGCAGGACCGGTTCGGTATAGCCGTTGGGCTGGGCCCGGCCCTCGAAGATCAGGTCGCAGGCGGCCTGGAAGGCGACGTTGCTCTCGAAATCCGGCGCCATCGGACGGTAGTCCGGGTCGCCGGCATTCTGCTTGTCCACGATTGCGGCCATGCGCTCCAGGGTCTCGCGGACCTGGGCTTCGGTGGCGATGCCATGGTGCAGCCAGTTGGCGAGGTGCTGGCTGGAGATGCGCAGCGTGGCGCGGTCTTCCATCAGGCCGATATTGTTGATGTCGGGCACTTTTGAAGAGCCGATGCCCCGGTCGATCCAGCGCACGACATAGCCCAGGATTCCCTGGCAGTTGTTGTCGAGTTCCTGCTGGATTTGCTCCGGCGTCCAGTTCGGCCGCTCGACCACCGGGATCGACAGGATGTCGTCCAGGCTGGCAAGCGGGCGCGATTTCAGCTCCGCCTGCCGGGCCGCCACGTCGACCTGGTGATAGTGCAGGGCGTGCAGCGTCGCGGCGGTCGGCGACGGCACCCAGGCGGTGTTGGCGCCGGCCTCGGGGTGGCCGATCTTGGCCGCCAGCATGTCGCCCATGCGGTCGGGCATCGGCCACATGCCCTTGCCGATCTGGGCATGGCCGGGCAGGCCGCAGGCCAGCCCGATATCGACGTTGCGGTCCTCATAGGCCTGCAGCCAGGCCGAGCCCTTCATGTCGGCCTTGCGGATCATCGCACCGGCCTCCATGGAGGTGCGGATTTCGTCTCCGGTCCGGTCGAGGAAGCCGGTATTGATGAAACACACGCGCTCACGGGCGGCGCGGATGCACTCCTTGAGATTGATGGTGGTGCGCCGCTCCTCGTCCATGATGCCCATTTTGACGGTGTTGCGCGGCAGCCCGAGGGCGTCCTCGACCCGGGCGAACAGCGCGTCGGAGAAGGCGACCTCCTCCGGCCCGTGCATCTTCGGCTTGACGATGTAGATCGACCCGGCCCGGCTGTTGCGGAATTTCGTCAGGCCCTTGACGTCGCGCATCGCCACGGCGGAGGTCACCATGGCGTCGAGCATGCCTTCCGGCACCGGCTGGCCGTCGCGGTCCAGCACGGCATCGCTGTCCATCAGCAGGCCGACATTGCGCACCAGCATCAGCGACCGACCCGGCAGGGTGACCGACCCGCTGCCGCCGGGCGCCGTGTAGGTGCGGTCGGGCTCCAGCGCCCGGTCCATGGGTTTGCCGTCCTTCTCGAAGCGGGCGGTCAGCGTGCCGTCGATCAGGCCCAGCCAGTTGCGGTAGACATGGACCTTGTCCCCGGCATCGACCGCGGCGACCGAGTCCTCGCAGTCCATGATGGTGGTCACCGCGGATTCCAGCACCACGTCGGCGATACCGGCGGCATCGGTCTTGCCGACCGGGTTGGCGCGGTCGATGACGATTTCGGCGTGCAGGCCGTGCTTCGTCAGCAGCACGGCGTCGGGGGCATCGGCCGCACCGCGATAGCCGGCGAACCCTGCCGGGTCCTTGAGGCCGGTGACGGCATCGCCCGTCAGGCTGACGGCCAGGGCGCCGTTGCGCACGGCATAGCCGGTGGCATCGGCGTGCGATCCTTCCGCCAGGGACGCCAGCTCGTCCAGCACGGCGCGGGCGCGGGCGATCACCCGCCGGCCGCGCTCCGGATTGTAGCTGTCGCCGATCTCGGCACCCGCCTCCTCGGGGATGGCATCGGTGCCGTAGAGGGCGGCGTACAGGCTGCCCCAGCGGGCATTGGCGGCGTTCAGCGCGAAGCGCGCATTGCTGACCGGCACGACAAGCTGCGGGCCGGCGATCTCGCCGATCTCCGGGTCGACATTGGCGCTGTCGACCGCGAAGTCTTCGCCTTCCGGCAGCAGATAGCCCAGCTCCTCGAGGAACGCCTTGTACGCCGCCAGGGAAAAGCCGCGGCCGCGACGCTCGCGGTGCCAGGCGTCGATGCGCGCCTGCAGATCGTCGCGGCGGGCCAGCAGGTCGCGATTGCGCGGCGCCATGTCCGCGATGATGCCGGCGAAGCCAGACCAGAACTGGTCGGGCGTGACGCCGGTGTCCGGCAGCACCGCGTCATTGACGAAATCATGGAGACTGTCTGCGACGCGAAGCCCGGCGATCTCGGTTCTCTCGGTCATGAGTACGGCTCTGCCCTCTGTCGTTTTCATGCGCGGCCGCGGCCGCCCCGATCGGGATCGGTCCGAGCGTAGCATGTCTGCGCCGGCTTGCCAGCCATGCGCCTTTAGCCTGTCGGTAACACGGGATATGTCCGCCGTAGGTAACACGTGATCTGTCCGGTTTAGAACGGGTCCGGAAAGGGGGACCCGATGAGGCGGACGGAGCTG
>JAAAOG010000135.1 GCA_009909005.1 Alphaproteobacteria bacterium
CGGTGCATGAAAAAAATCGCCTGAGCGGGCTGGCGCGCGCCGGGGCTTTGCCAATATGTTACAGTGCCTTTACAACAGGTGGTCGCTATGTTGCTTGATGCCGGAACATCGTGTCTCCTGATCGTCGACATTCAGGAAAGACTAGCCCCGGCGATCGCCGGTATCGACGCGGTGGTCGAGCGGGTCTCCATTCTTATGCGGGCGGCCGACAGGCTGGCCGTGCCGATGCTGCTGAGCGAGCAGTATCCGAAAGGGCTCGGGCCGACCATCGCCCCCATCGCAGCCCTGGCCCCTTTTGGGGCCACCGTCGAGAAAATCGAGTTCTCGGCCGCTGCCAATCCGGGGTTCCGGGCACGGCTGTCCGGCCTCGCGCGGCCGCAGATAGTGGTCTGCGGGATCGAGGCCCATGTCTGCGTGTTGCAGACGGTGCTGGATTTGTGCGCAGCCGGCCGGCGCGTCAGCGTCGTGCGCGACGGTTGCGGATCGCGCAAGCCGGACAATGCCGCGGCCGGCATCGAGCGCATGGCGCGGCACGGGGCGGACATCGTGACGAGCGAGATGGTGGTGTTCGAATGGCTGGGGCGCGCCGATGCGCCGCCGTTCCGCGAGGTCAGCAAGCTGATCAAATGAGTGTTCCCGCTCTCGTCCTTCTCCCGGGGTTGTTGTGCGACGGCGCGCTCTGGACGCACCAGACGACCTATCTTGCGGACATCGCCGAACCGCAGGTCGTCGACCTGACACGCCAGGACAGCGTCGCCGGCATGGCGACGACGGTGCTGAATGCCGCGCCCGACAGCTTTGCCCTGGCCGGGCTGTCGATGGGCGGCTATGTCGCCCTGGAGATCATGCGCGAGGCGCCGGAGCGGGTGAGCCGCCTCGCGCTCATCGATACCTCCGCCCGCGCGGATACGCGCGAGCAGAAGCGCCGCCGCCGCGGCCTGATCGCCCTGGCGCAAGGCGGCCGGTTCAAGGGCGTGACGCCCCGGCTGCTGCCGCTGCTGGTGCATGCCGACCGGCTGGGCGATTCGGAACTCTGCGATTCGATCATGCGGATGGCCGCCCGGGTCGGCCAGGAGGCGTTCGTCCGCCAGGAGACGGCGATCCTCGGCCGGCCGGACGGGCGTCACCGCCTGGCCGAGATCACCTGCCCGACGCTTCTCGTCTATGGCCGGCAGGACGCCATGACGCCGCTGGAGATGGGCGAGGAGATGGCCGAGATGATCCCGCGGGCGCGGCTGGCGGTCATCGAGGAATGCGGCCATCTCTCGACCATGGAACGCCCGCATGCCGTAACGGCGCTGCTGCGGGACTGGCTGCTGAATCGCTGAGACGGCAGGCAGAGGCGGCTCGGGCGCGGCCGGTTTCGGGCACGGGTCAGATGTCGAGATGGTGGACGGAAGGCGCGCGCTCCTGGATGAAGCGCAGCCGGCGTTCCGGCTTGCGGCCCATCAGCTGCTCGACCAGCGCGGCGACATCCGCCTGCGCGCCATGGCCGGTTGCCTGCGGGTCGCCGGATCCGTCGGTGCCGGGCGTGTCCGCCATCGCCCCGGCCGGCGCCGCGTCGCCATTGGCCAGCACGACACGGCGCAGCACCCGCTTGGCCGGGTCCATGGTGGTCTCGCGCAACTGGGCCGGCGGCATTTCCCCCAGGCCCTTGAAGCGGCTGATCTCGATCTTGCCCTTGCCGGGAAAGCTGCCGCGGACCAGCTCGGCCTTGTGCGCGTCATCGCGGGCATAGAGCGTCTTGCCGCCCTGCTGCAGGCGGTAGAGGGGCGGCTGTGCGAGGAACAGTCGGCCCTCGTCGAGAAGACCGCGCATCTCCCGAAAGAAAAAGGTCATCAGCAGCGAGGCGATATGCGCCCCGTCGACATCGGCGTCGGTCATGATGATCACCCGCTCATAGCGGAGCTTGTCGCCGTCGTAGCTGGCGCGGGTGCCGCAGCCGAGGGCCTGGATGAGGTCGGCGACTTCCTGGTTGCCGGCCAGCTTGTCGGCCGAGGCGCTGGCGACGTTGAGGATCTTGCCGCGCAGGGGCAAAATCGCCTGGCGCTCCCGGTCGCGGGCCGATTTGGCCGAGCCGCCGGCGGAATCGCCCTCGACCAGGAAGATCTCGGTGCCGTCGCGGGCGGCGCGGCTGCAATCGGCCAGCTTGCCCGGCAGACGGAGCTTGCGGGTCGGCGATTTGCGCGCCTGGTCCTTGGCCGCGCGCCGGCGCTGGCGTTCCTCCGCCCGGTCCGCGATGCGGTCGAGCAGCCGGCCGGCGGCGGCAGGGTCGGCCGAGAGCCAGTGGTCGAGATGATCCTTGATCGCTCCCTCGACCAGGCGGGTGGCATCGGCGGAGGTCAGCTTCTCCTTCGTCTGGCCCTGGAACTGCGGCGCCCGCAGGAAGACGGAAAGGATCAGCACCGCCCCGCCGGCGACGTCCTCGGCCGTCAGGGCGGCAGCCCGCTTGTGGCCCGACAGCTCGGCAAAGCCCTTCAGGGCCCGGACCAGCCCCTGGCGCAGGCCGGTCTCATGCGTGCCGCCCTGGGGGGTCGGGATCGTGTTGCAATAGGAGTGGACTTCGCCCTCTTCGTCTTCGGGCCAGGCGACCGCCCATTCCACCCGCCCCTCCTCCCCGGGCAGGATCGCGGTGCCGGAGAACGGTGCCGGGGTGAGGGTCGGCCGCTCGGCCAGCCGCTCGGCGAGGAAATCGGCCAGCCCGCCGGGGAAATGCAGGACCGCGGCCTCCGGCGTCGTGGAGCCGGCGGGCAGCAGGGCCGGGTCGCATTGCCAGCGCACTTCGGCGCCGCCGAACAGATAGGCCTTGGACCGCGCCATGCGGAACAGGCGCTCCGGCCGGAAGCGGGCCTGGGCGCCGAAGATCGCCGGGTCGGGCCGGAAGGTTATGGCGGTGCCCCGGCGGTTCTGCACGGCCCCCTGTTTGTCCGGCGGCCCCAGGGGCGCGCCGCGGCTGTAATGCTGGCGCCACAAGGTGCGATTGCGCGCGACCTCCACGGCCAGGGATTCGGACAGCGCATTGACGACGGACAGGCCGACACCGTGCAGGCCGCCCGAGGTCCGGTAGACCTTGTCCGAGAATTTGCCGCCCGAATGCAGGGTTGTAAGGATCACCTCGAGAGCCGATTTTTCCGGGAATTTCGGGTGCGGGTCGACCGGGATGCCGCGGCCATTGTCGGACACCGTGGCCGACCCGTCGGCCGCCAGCCGCAATTCGATCCAGGTGGCATGACCGGACACCGCCTCGTCGACGGCGTTGTCGAGCAGCTCCGCCACCATGTGGTCGAGCGCCGCCTCGTCGGTGCCGCCGATATACATGCCGGGCCGGCGCCGCACCGGCTCCAGGCCTTCCAGCACTTCGATGTCGTGGGCCGTGTAGCCCGGTGCGGCGGACTCGCCGCCGTCGAACAGATCGCGCATCCGCGCACCCCGATTGCGGGCAGAACGGGCCATTGCCCGACTGCATAAAGCGGTTGCGGGGCGGCGGCTGTCAATATCTTGTGCACGCACCCCGCTCTTACAGACCGTAGCCATGGCCCAGCAAGGCCCCCACATAAACGGTTCCGAAGAGAAGGGCCAGGGTGAGGGCATCCTTGAACAGCCGGCTCCGGGTCCGGCCTCCGGTCATGCCTGGGATCATGAGTTTCTCCTGTTCGCTTAATGTTCCGTTGCGTTGAAAAGAACACAGCACGAACATGTCGTCAAGCGCGATTGCGCCGCGTCTTGTCCTCTCCGGCTGCCGGCGGCACATTCACCGCGCGTGACGGCGGATGGGGAGGCAGAGATGGGGAGTGTCGCCGGGATGGTGACGCGTCGGATGCGGCGCGGACCGGTGCCTGCGGTGCTGGCTTTGGTGCTTGCCGCGGCCGCTGCGCCGTCGCAGGCCGGGGAAGCCGAGGTACTGGATGTCGGCCTGTCGCCGGCCCCGGACGGGACCTGGCGGGTTTCGGCGACGGTTCGCCACGCCGATGAAGACTGGGACCACTACGCGAATCGCTGGGAAATCCTGGCACCGGACGGAACCGTGCTCGCGGTGCGGGAGCTTGCCCACCCGCATGTCGCCGAGCAGCCCTTCACCCGCAGCCTGCAGCGGGTTGTGATCCCGGAGGATGTCGACCGCATCACGATCCGGGTGCATGACAGTGTTCACGGCTATGGCGGCGCGGAGATGACAGTGACCGTGCCCGATCGCAGGGAGGGGCCGTGACGGAGACGACCATGCGTGCCGCACCGCGCGGCCGGGGCGACCACCGCTTCTGCGTCGCCCCGATGATGGATTGCACCGACCGGCATTGCCGCGTCTTTCACCGCCTGCTCAGCCGGCACGCCCGCCTCTATACGGAAATGCTGACCACGGGGGCGGTGCTGCACGGCGACCGGCAGCGCCTGCTCGGCTTTTCCGAAAGGGAACATCCGGTGGCCCTGCAGCTGGGCGGCAGCGATCCCGATGCCATGGCGGCGGCCGCGGCGATCGGCGAAGCCTTCGGCTATGACGAGATCAACATCAATGCCGGCTGCCCCAGCGACCGGGTGCAGGCCGGGCGGTTCGGGGCCTGCCTGATGGCGGAGCCCGAGAGGGTCGCCGCCTGCATTGCGGCCATGCGCCGCGCCTGCCGGGTGCCGGTGACCGTCAAGTGCCGGATCGGCATCGACGACCGCGATGCCTATGAGGACCTCCGCACCTTCGTCGACGCCGTCGCCGGGGCGGGGGCGGAGACGGTGATCGTCCATGCCCGCAAGGCCTGGCTGCGCGGCCTGAGCCCCAAGGCGAACCGCACGGTGCCGCCGCTGCATTACGAGCGGGTCTATCGCCTGAAGGCCGATTTCCCGGACCTGACGATCGTCATCAATGGCGGGATCACCGACCTCGACCAGGCGGCCGCGCATCTCGCCCATGTCGACGGTGTCATGCTGGGGCGCGCCGCCTATCACGATCCGATGCTGCTGGCCGGCGTCGACCGGCGGCTGTTCGGCGCGGCCATGGGCCGGCCCGAGCCGGAGCGGGACGCGCTTGTCGAGGCGCTGGCCGTGTATCTGGAAAGCGAGGCCGCTGCGGATCCGTCCGGGCGCGCCCTGCTTCGACATGTTCAGGGGCTTTACCAGGGCGTGCCCGGCGCGCGGGCCTGGCGGCGCAGCCTGACCGGACCGGCGCCGGCGCCGGCGC
>JAAAOG010000154.1 GCA_009909005.1 Alphaproteobacteria bacterium
ACCAGCGTGGCCGCCCGTCCCGGGTCCTCGAGCAGGGCCTTGAACAGTTTGTCGTGCGGGGTGCCGACGCCGCTCATTGTCGTTCGGCCATGAGACCTTGGTTCCCTGAAAAGCCGCGGGCCGGCCGCGGCGATCGCGTCAGTGCGAGCCAGGGGCCCGGAAAACCTCTCCGAGAGTTTCTGCTGTCAGGGCCCGGTCAAAACAGGCGTCGAGTTCCTCAACCGGCATCGCCTCCAGATGGTCGGCAATGTGCGGCGGCACAACACCGAATCGCCGTTCGAGCGCCTTCAATGTTAAATGCACCATGCCGGCCTTCCTTCCTTCTGCCCGCAATTGTTCGCCAACCGTCTGCATGAGATTTTCCCCCTCGCTGGATTTCGCACGAGCAGCAGCCGTGTGCATTATCTCTCGACGCGCGCCGAAAGCCAAAAGCAGATATTCGAATACTTGGTGCAAAAACAGCCCGTCGTCGGGCAAATCCCGGATGATCCAGGCCAGCGTTTCGACATCGATGTCCGCGACGAAGACGTATTTGAGCGCGGCCAAGCCGGCACGCGAGGCGCTATCCGACGACAACCGCTCGTCGGGAATATGCCGCAAGTCATGCAGCATGTAGCGGAAGTCCCGCATGCCTGCCAACACGTCCGCATCGGCGGCAAGGCAGTCCGCGATCGCAGTCGGAACCGTCCAGTCCTCCAGGCCATGATAAAACACCAGCGGAAAGATCGGCGGCACCGCTTTCAGCCGATCGCGCCGGCCTTCGCCATAGCGCTCCCAGATGCGGATCATATAGCCCATCAGCTGAAACGGCGTCCGCGGGTCGGGCGAGCTCTTGTGCTCCATCAGGACATAGATCAGCGCCTCCTGCCCGGTCCTTAGCATCGCCCGGAACAGCCGGTCGCTCCGTGATCCGGCCAGCGCCTCATCGATGAAGGAGCCGTCGACGAGTTCGGGCGGATCGTCCGACAAGCGATCGCGGATGTCCGCCGGCAGGTATTCGCGCACCAGCGTGGCCGCCCGTCCCGGGTCCTCGAGCAGGGCCTTGAACAGTTTGTCGTGCGGGGTGCCGACGCCGCTCATGCGCGGGCGGTCTCGCTCAGAGTGGCGAGGCGGGCCGATTCGTCCTCGGCGATCAGGGCATCGACCAGCTCGTCCAACGCCTCGCCGGTCAGCACCTTGTCGAGCTTGTAGAGCGTCAGGTTGATCCGGTGGTCCGTCACCCGCCCTTGCGGGAAATTGTAGGTGCGGATCCGTTCCGACCGGTCGCCCGAGCCGACCTGGCTCTTGCGGTCGGCGGCCCGCGCCGCGGCCTTGCTGGCGCGCTCCAGCTCGAACAGGCGGGAGCGCAGGATCTTCATGGCCTTGGCGCGGTTCTTGTGCTGCGATTTCTCGTCCTGTTGCGAGACCACGATGCCGGAGGGCAGGTGGGTGATGCGCACCGCGCTTTCGGTCTTGTTGACGTGCTGGCCTCCGGCCCCGGAGGCACGGAAGACGTCGACACGGAGATCCTTGTCGTCGATATCGACATCCACCTCCTCGGCCTCGGGCAGCACCGCCACCGTGGCGGCGGAGGTGTGGATGCGCCCACCGGCCTCGGTCTCCGGCACCCGCTGCACCCGGTGCACGCCGCTTTCGAATTTCAGCCGGGCAAAGACGTTGCGGCCACTGATCTCGACCGTCGCCTCCTTGAGGCCGCCAAGGGGCGTTTCGGCCGCGTCCATGGTCTCGAAGCGCCAGCCCTGCAGCCCGGCATAGCGCTGGTACATGGCGAAGAGATTGGCGGCGAACAGAGCCGCCTCCTCGCCGCCGGTGCCGGCCCGGATTTCGAGGATGGCGTTCTTGGCGTCGGCCTCGTCCTGCGGCAGCAGCATCAGCTGCACCGCCCGCTCGATCTCCGGCAGCCGCGCCCTGAGGGTGTGATACTCGTCCTCGGCCAGAGCCTTCATCTCGGCATCGCCGCCCGGCTCCTCGGCCATGCGGCGCAGCTCTTCCAGTTCGGACCGGGCCTGGCGCAGCTGTTCGATGCGCGCCGCCAACGGCTCGAGATCGGCATATTCCTTGGACAGGGCGGTCAGCCGGTCGGGCTCCAGCGCGCCCGACGCCAGGGTGTCGCGGAGCTCGGCGAACCGGAACAGGACCCGTTCGAAATTGTCCTCGAGCGCCACGGAATCTCATCTCCTGTCAGACCGTCGGCCAATAGATGTCTGCGGTCGGGCGAGGGAACGCAAGCCCGCTGCCGCCGGCCGGACATTGTGCCGGCAGACGCGCGGCATGACTTGACGTATCATAAGGATAGCACGGGCGGCTGCGGCCGGAACGGTTGCAGAGGAGGGCGCAACGCCATGCGGCGATATCGGAGCCTGGGGATGTTGTCGGCCGGCCTGATCTTGCTGGCCGTGGCGGGGTGCATCCGGGTGAATGTCTCGCCGATCCCCGGCGTGGCGGTCGGGTTCGGGCTGCCGCTCGGGGCGGGCGGCGGTTTCGGCAACCCCGCCATGCGGGTCGGTGAGCCGGGCTGGCTGGTCGGCATCTGGGCGCCGGCCGGCAGCGGCTGCGGCCGGGGCGACGACGTCCTGTTCGACGCCAATGGCGACTACCGCAGCCCGGAGCGCGCCGGCCGCTGGTATCTCATCGACACCACGTTGACGGTGCGCGGCGCGCCGGTGCCGCAGCCCGGCCCCGGACAGACCTCGCAGCCGCAGCCGTCGGGGCAGCCCGGACAGCCCTCCGACGCGCAACCGACAAGCGTGACCCCGTCCTATGCCCGGCCGTCCGCACAACCGTCCTACGCCCAGCCCGCGCAGCCGGTCTTCGGCCCGCAGACGGAGGTCTCCTGGCAGATCGTCGACGCCGCCCCCGACCGCGTCACCCTGCAGGCTCCCGACGGGACGGTGACCATGCTGCAGCGTTGCGCCGGCGCTTCGGGCACGCCCTCCGGCGCGGCGGCGTCCGGCTTCGGCTATTAGGATCGTCGGAACCGCCGGGCCGGTTCATGTGTGGAAGCCGGAACAAATTGTCATGCGGAGGATGCCGTGGTTGAGCTGAGCAAACCGAGCCTGTTGCGGCAGGCCTGCTATGTCGCCGGCGCGTGGATCGCGGCCGACAGCGGCGAGACCGTCGAGGTGACCAACCCGGCCGATGGCGCGGTGCTCGGCACCGTGCCGAAATGCGGCGCCGCCGAAACCCGGCGGGCCATCGAGGCGGCGGACAGGGCCTGGCCGGACTGGCGCCGCCGCACCGCCAAGGAGCGCGCGGCCATTCTGCGCCGCTGGTTCGACCTGATCATGGCCAATCAGGAGGACCTCGCCCGTCTGATGACGGCCGAGATGGGCAAGCCGCTGACCGAGAGCCGCGGCGAGATTGCCTATGCCGCCAATTTCGTCGAATGGTTCGCCGAAGAGGGCAAGCGGGTCTATGGCGACACTATCCCCACCCACATGGGCGATCGCCGGGTGCTGGTCACCAAGGAGCCGGTCGGCGTCTGCGTCGCCATCACGCCCTGGAACTTCCCCGCCGCGATGATCACCCGCAAGGCCGGACCGGCGCTCGCCTCGGGCTGCCCGATGGTCGTCAAGCCGGCCGGCAGCACGCCCTTCTCCGCTCTGGCGCTGGCGGCCCTGGCCGAGGAGGCCGGCGTACCGGCCGGCGTGTTCAGCGTCGTCACCGGCCCGGCAAGTGCCGTCGGCGGCGAGATGACCGCCAACCCGATCGTCCGCAAGCTGACCTTCACCGGCTCCACCGCGGTCGGCAAGAAGCTGATGGCCGACTGCGCCGGCACGGTGAAGAAGGTGTCGCTCGAACTCGGCGGCAATGCGCCGTTCCTGGTCTTCGACGACGCCGATCTCGACGAGGCGGTGGCGGGCGCCATCGCCTGCAAATTCCGCAATGCCGGGCAGACCTGCGTCTGCGCCAACCGCATTCTGGTGCAGGACGGCATCTACGACGCCTTCACCGAAAAGCTCGCCGCGGCGGCGGGCGGCCTGAAGGTCGCCAACGGCTTCGAGGATGGCGCCCAGCAGGGCCCGCTGATCGACATGGACGCGGTCGCCAAGGTCGAGGAGCACCTCGCCGATGCCGTATCCAAAGGCGCGCAGGTGATGGTCGGCGGCCAGCGCCACGCGCTGGGCGGCAGCTTTTTCGAGCCGACCGTCTTGAGCGGCGTCCGAACCGATATGATGGTGGCCCGTGAAGAGACCTTCGGGCCGCTGGCGCCGGTGTTCCGCTTCCGCGACGAGGCGGAGGCGATCGCCATGGCCAACGACACCGAATTCGGCCTCGCCGCCTATTTCTACGCGCGCGACATGGGTCGCATCTGGCGGGTCATGGAGGGCCTGGAATACGGCATTGTCGGCATCAACACCGGCATCATCTCCACCGAAATCGCCCCCTTCGGCGGCATGAAGGAAAGCGGCATCGGCCGCGAAGGCTCAAAATACGGCATCGAAGAGTTCCTGGAAATCAAATACGCCTGCCTCGGCGGCATCGAGACGTAACTTGGTGTGACGGACGGGGTCGCCGACCCCCGTCCGGATCTTTTTCGCTGCAGCTTCAGCGTTCATCGCTCACACAGGCCTATGGCGAGGCCAGAATAAATTTCTAACCTGTCGACGCACCACGTCCCCCATTCCGGCGGTCGCCTTCGGTGATGGCGACGCCCGGCTTGTCGACCCACGGCAAACGCTCGGAAACCGAAGCGGTCTCTTAGATATCAAACCTTTCAAGCCTTTAAGGCATTTGACACCGCGAAAAAAAGTCGAGTATGATTTCATCAGATACCGTCGAATGAAGCTTGGTTGGGGAAACCTAAGTTTTACGAGGGCGTCATGGGAATTACCGGCTATAAACACGATATTTTTATAAGTTATGCTCACGCGGACAATGACTCGTCGATCTGCGTCCATAAGGAATTGCAAGCTGGTTGGGTAACTGTCTTTGTTGCCAAGTTGCAGGTGGCACTGGCACAGAGGATTGGTGGCCTTAAACCTTCAATTTTTTTGGCTCAGTTAGCGTTAGGTATGCAATGGGCTTTTGGGCGAAATGAGTCCAGCTGCGCAGGCCAGGATGGCGCGAGGAGACGGAGCACTCGGCAA
>JAAAOG010000012.1 GCA_009909005.1 Alphaproteobacteria bacterium
GGTCACACTCGCCGCCCTGATCGCAGATCGGGCAGTCGAGCGGATGGTTGATCAGCAGGAATTCCATCACCCCGTTCCGGGCCTTGTGGACCAGCGGCGTATCGGTGTGGATCACCATGCCTTCCTGGCACGGCATGGCGCAGGAGGCGATCGGCTTCGGCGAGCGCTCGATCTCGACCAGGCACATACGGCAGTTGGCCGGGACGCTCAGGCGCTCATGATAGCAGAAATGCGGGATCTCGATGCCGAGATGCTCGCACGCCTGCAGCACCGAGGTGCCCGGCTCCACCTCGACTTCGATCCCGTCGATGGTCAGTGTCGGCATGTCTCAGCCACTCCCGAGTCTCCGGCCCGCACCCCGTCCGGGGCGCGATCGCCCTGCGGTTCTTTCTTCCCGTCACTCAGCCGCCATCCGATGCGCCTGGTCGCGATAGGCCTTGATCCGCGCCTCCATCTCCGGCCGGAAGAACTGGATCAGCCCCTGCACCGGCCAGGCGGCGGCATCGCCGAGCGCACAAATGGTATGGCCCTCGATCTGCTTGGTCACTTCCAGCAGCAGGTCGATCTCTTCGACATTGGCCTTGCCCTTCACCATGCGCTTCAGCACCCGGTACAGCCAGCCACTGCCTTCGCGGCATGGCGTGCACTGGCCGCAGCTTTCGTGCATGTAGAACTTCGCAAAGCGGGTGACGGCGTAGATGATGTCCGTCGACTTGTCCATGACGATAACGCCAGCCGTGCCCAGCGCCGATTTCGCCGAGCGCAGGGCATCGAAGTCCATCAGCACGTCCTCGCAGATGGACCTCGGAATGGCCGGCGTCGACGATCCGCCGGGGACAACGGCCAGGAGGTTGTCCCAGCCGCCGCGCACGCCGCCGGCGTGCTTGTCCAGCAACTCCCGCAGCGGAATGCCGAGTTCCTCCTCGACATTGCAGGGCTGGTTCACATGGCCGGAAATGCAGAAGATCTTGGTGCCGGTGTTCTTCGGCCGGCCGATGCCGTCGAACCAGGAGGCGCCGCGCCGCAGGATCTCCGGGACGCAGGCGATGGTCTCAACATTGTTGACGGTGGTCGGCATGCCCCAGAGGCCGGCGCCGGCCGGAAAGGGCGGCTTGTTGCGCGGCATACCCTTTTTCCCTTCCAGGCTTTCCAGAAGGGCCGTCTCCTCGCCGCAGATATAGGCGCCGGCGCCGCGGTGCAGGTAGATGTCGAAGTCCCAACCGGTGCCGGCGGCATTCTTGCCGACCAGGCCGGCCTCATAGGCCTCGTCAATGGCTACCTGGATATTCGAGGCTTCGTTGTAAAACTCGCCACGAATGTAGATGTAGCAGGCATTCGCCGCCATTGCGAAGCCGGAAACCAGCGCGCCCTCGATCAGGCGGTGCGGATCGAAGCGCAGAATGTCGCGATCCTTGCAGGTGCCCGGTTCCGATTCGTCGGCATTGATCACCAGGTAATGCGGCCGCTCCGGCTTCGGCGTTCTGGGCATGAACGACCATTTCAGCCCGGTCGGAAAGCCGGCCCCGCCGCGGCCGCGCAGGCCGGATTCCTTGATTTCGTCGATGATGGCATCGCGGCCCCTGGCGATCAGCGCCTTGGTGTTGTCCCAGACCCCGCGTTGGCGCGCCCCGGCCAGCCGCCAGTCATGCCAGCCATAGAGGTTGGTGAAGATCCGATCCTCGTCGCGCAGCATCGCTTTCGCCCCGCCTTTCCGTTCAACGGCTCGAGCCGGACGGCGGCCCGGACCGAACCCAGTCCGGCGCCTGGTCCAGCATGGTGGTCGGCCCTTTTTGCGCCTGGCTGCCATGCCGGCCGATGACGGACCCGGCCGGCGGCTTCTCGCCCCGTTTCAGCGCGTCGATCAGGGCGCACATGCGGTCGTAGTCCAGGTCTTCGTAATAGTCGTCATTGATCTGCACCATCGGCGCGTTGACGCAAGCGCCCAGACACTCGACCTCGACCACCGAGAACGCGCCGTCATCGCTGGGATGCCCGACCGTCGCCCCGGCCTTGTCCTTGAGGGCGCGCAGCACCTCGTCCGAGCCGCACAGCCAGCACGGGGTGGTGGTGCAGACCTGGACGAAATGCCGGCCGACCGGCGCCAGGTTGAACATCGTGTAGAAGCTGGCAACCTCGTACACCCGAATGCGCGGAACATCGAGGAAGTCGGCGACATAGTCCATGGCCACGCGCGGCAGCCAGTTCTCGTGCTGGCGCTGGGCGAGGTCGAGAACCGGGATCAGGGCACTCTGCTCCCGGCCGGGCGGGTATTTTGCAATGATCGCCCGCGCCCGCGCCTCGTATTCCGGCGTAAAGCGAAATTCGGTCGGCTGTTCGCTGTCGGGAAGGACAGGATTGACCGTCATCGATCGATATCTCCGAACACGACGTCGATGGCGCCGATCAGGGCGGACACATCGGCCAGCATATGGCCGCGGGCCATCTGGTCCAGCGCCTGCAGATGCGCGAAACCCGGCCCCCGCAACCGGCAGCGATAGGGCTTGTTGGTGCCGTCGGAGACGATATGCACGCCGAACTCACCCTTCGGGGCTTCGACCACGCCATAATATTGCCCGGCCGGAACGTGATAGCCTTCGGTGTAGAGCTTAAAGTGATGGATCAACGCTTCCATCGACCGCTTCATTTCGGCGCGGGGCGGCGGCGCCACCTTCCGGTCATTGACCTTGACCGGCCCCTCTTTCGGCATTTCCTGCAGGCACTGCCGAATGATCCGGTTGGATTGGCGCATCTCCTCCATGCGGACGAGATAGCGGGCATAGCAATCGCCGGTCAGCCCGACCGGGACGTCGAAATCCATCCGGTCATAGACGTCATAGGGCTGCGCCTTCCGCAGGTCCCAGGCCACGTTCGAGGCACGCAGCATCGGCCCGCTGAAGGCCCAGGCCAGCGCCTGCTCGGCGCTGACGACGCCGATATCGACCGTGCGCTGCTTCCAGATGCGGTTTTCGGTCAGCAGCTCGTCGAGGTCTTCGACAATCTGCGGGAAACGCTCCGAGTACGCCCAGATATCGTCGGCGAGGCCCGCCGGCATATCCTGATGAACGCCGCCCGGGCGGAAATACGCGCAGTGCAGCCGCGCCCCCGACACCCGCTCATAAAACTCCATCAGCTTCTCGCGCTCTTCAAAGCCCCAGAGCGGTGGCGTGATCGCCCCAACGTCCAGCGCGAAGGAGGTGAGATTGAGCAGATGGTTGAGGATGCGGGTAATTTCGGAGAACAGCACGCGGATATACTGGCCGCGCTCCGGCACCTCGATACCGAGAAGCTTTTCCACGGCCAGGGCATACGCATGCTCCTGGTTCATCGGCGCAACATAGTCGAGCCGGTCGAAATAGGGCACGGCCTGAAGGTAGGTCTTGTACTCGATCAGCTTTTCCGTGCCGCGGTGCAACAGGCCGATATGCGGATCCGCCCGGGTCACCACCTCCCCGTCAAGCTCCAGGATCAACCGCAGCACGCCATGCGCGGCCGGGTGCTGCGGGCCCCAATTGAGCGTATAGGGCTTGATGTCGGCGGCTTCTACGACGCTGTCGGTCATCCTCACGAGGCCCCCTTGGCCTTTTCGTCGCCCGGCAGGATTTCCCGGGTCATGCCCTCCCACGGGCTGAGGAAGTCGAATGTCCGGAAATCCTGGGTCAGCTTGACCGGCTCGTAGACCACCCGCTTCTGCTCGTCGTCATAACGGACCTCGACATAGCCGGTGAGCGGGAAGTCCTTGCGCAGCGGGTGCCCTTCGAAGCCGTAATCGGTGAGGATGCGGCGCAGGTCGGGGTTGTCGGAGAAGAAGACCCCGTACATGTCCCAGGCTTCCCGCTCGTACCACGTCGCCGACGGATAGACCCCGGCCACTGAAGGCACCGGTGTCTCCTCGTCCGTCTGCACCTTGACCCGCACGCGCTGATTATGCTTCAGGCTGAGCATTTGATAGAGCACCTCGAAGCGCTCTTCCCGCTCCGGGTAGTCGACGCCGAAAAGGTCCATCAGCTGCTGGAAGTGGCAGTTGGCGTCGTCGCGAAGGAACGTCAGCACCTTGACGATGGCGCCCCGCCGGGCCTGCACCACCAGCTGGCCGTGCTCCATCTCATAGGCCGACAGGTCCGGATCCAGGGTCCGGACCAGATACTCACCAAGCTCTTCCAGCGTCGCAAAGGACATGAGGACAGCCTCGCAGAGTCGGGCAGACAAGGCGCGTCATCGCGCGATCTGGGCGTTCCGGCGAATCTTCCGCTGCAGCTGCATGATACCGTAAACCAGCGCCTCGGCTGTCGGCGGGCAGCCCGGCACATAGATGTCGACCGGCACGATGCGGTCGCAGCCACGCACCACCGAATAGGAATAGTGGTAGTAGCCGCCGCCATTGGAGCAGGAGCCCATGGAGATGACCCAGCGTGGCTCCGGCATCTGGTCATACACCTTGCGCAGGGCGGGCGCCATCTTGTTGGTCAAGGTCCCGGCGACGATCATCACGTCGGACTGTCGCGGGCTCGGCCGCGGGATGACACCCAGGCGGTCGAGGTCGTAACGCGGCATATAAGCCTGGATCATCTCGATGGCGCAGCAGGCCAGACCGAAGGTCATCGGCCAGAGCGACCCCGTCCGGGCCCAGGCGACGAGCTCGTTATAGGTCGTCAGCAGAAAACCCTTGTCGCGCACCGCATCGGCCGCGCTCTTGACCACGAGGTCCTGCGCCGGCCCCGGCGGTATGGGGGTCCCGGCCTGGGTCTTGTCCGAAGCCGTGTTCACTCCCATTCCAACGCTCCCTTCTTCCACTCGTAAATAAACCCGACGGTCAGGATGAGCAGAAAAACCATCATGGACCAGAAACCCGCCATACCGATCGTACTCAGGGAAATAGCCCAGGGAAACAGAAATGCGACCTCAAGGTCGAAGATAATAAATAAAATGGCCACAAGATAAAACCGGACATCGAACTTCATGCGCGCGTCATCGAAGGCCTCGAACCCGCACTCATAAGCGGAGATTTTTTCGGGATCCGGATTTTGCGGACCCAGAACATAGGATGCTCCGACGGCCAGTGCAGCAATGACGATTGCCAGGCCAAGAAAGACCAGGATCGGAAAATACTCGAGGAGAAGAGGATCCGTCATCGCGATCGTGTCCCCGCCGGCTTCGTGAAAGCGGAAAACCCGCCCTGTTTCAATTGGTTGCAGATAAACCGCACCCTTCGGCACCGCACTATATAGGCTGCTGCAAGGGCTTGGAAAGGGACTCTGTTCCGACGTTGCCGAACGGCGCGGAGGACGACTTGCAGGCCGGTCGAACAGGCCCGCACGCGCCTGCAGCATGCCCTCTCCGACCCGCTTGTCAAGAGAAGTGGCGCGAGTGACGGGACTTGAACCCGCGGCCTCCGGCGTGACAGGCCGGCGCTCTAACCAACTGAGCTACACCCGCAAATCCGATCTCCGGCACCCGTTCCGGCGCCGAGGTCCAGCTTCATACGCCTCGCGCGGCAGGGCTGTCAAGCCCTCTCCGGGGCGGCATTGCACGGTCTTTGCCGCCGGCTGACACGCGTTTGCAGCAGGGGAATGTAAGGCCATGTCCGCCCCGCGCAAGACCCGAAGCCCATCGTCAGGCGACCGGGCGCCGGGCGACCGGGCCGGACAGGCCGAAACTGGTGGGCGATGACGGACTCGAACCGCCGACCCTCTCGGTGTAAACGAGATGCTCTACCAGCTGAGCTAATCGCCCCTGCAAGACAGGCCGGCAAGCCCGGCAAACGTCCCGACAAGGTCCTCACTTAGAAGGTCTTCAGCCGTCGGCTTCGCCGTCCCCGTTCACCAGGTCCTTCAGCCCCTTGCCCGCCTTGAACTTCGGCATGCGCGAGGCCGGAATGTCGATCTTGTCTCCGGTGCGCGGATTCCGTCCCTCCGACGCCGCCCGCTCGGTCACCGAAAAGGTCCCGAACCCGACGAGACGCACTTCGACCCCATCACGCAATGCCGCACTGATGCCGTCGAACACCGCATCCACGGCCTTGGTGGCGTCGCCCTTTGCCAGCCCGGTGACATTGGAAACATGTGCCGCAAGATCGTTCTTGTTCATGCTTGCCCCCAAAAAAGGTCCAGCTGATCCGCTGTATTTTATTGTCCGGGACCATGACCGGATGCAGCGTCGATTGAGCGCAATCGCACCCCATCAGATAAAAGTCATCATCCGGTCGGCATGTAAGCGGATCTTGAACCGGGGGTCAATTACCCGTGCGCCGCTCCCGGCGCACGGGCTCTTCCGGCCTTGAACAATCAGTGCCTGAGGACGTTTTCCTCTTCGCCTTCCTGCACCACCCCGGCCACGGCCTCCATGTCCTCGGTGTCCTCCCATTCGATGGGCTCAAGCTCGCGGGTCAGTGACCGGGCCAGAACCTCCTCCAGGCTCGACACCGCGATGATCGTCAGGCCGCGCTTCACATTATCCGGAATTTCCGAGAGGTCTTTCTCATTATCCTTCGGAATCAACACGGTCTTCAGTCCGCCCCGCAGGGCCGCCAGCAACTTCTCCTTCAGCCCGCCGATCGGAAGGACCCGGCCGCGGAGGGTAATCTCACCGGTCATCGCGACGTCGCGCCGCACCGGGTTCGCGGTCAGGACGGAGACGATGGAGGTCACCATCGCAATGCCGGCGCTTGGCCCATCCTTGGGTGTCGCCCCCTCCGGCACGTGGACATGGATGTCCTTGCGGGCAAAAACCGTCGGCTTGATCCCGAAGGCTGCGGCCCGCGCTTTTACGAAGCTCTCCGCCGCCTGCACCGATTCGCGCATCACGTCGCCCAGCTTGCCGGTGGTCGTCACTTTCCCTTTGCCGGGAACCATGACGGCTTCGATCTGAAGCAATTCTCCGCCGACCTCCGTCCACGCCAGGCCGGTGGACACGCCGACCAGATCAGTATCCTCCATCTCCCCGAAGCGGAACCGCCGCACGCCGGCATATTTCTCCAGATTCCGGCGGGTCACCGTGATCTTGTCCGGCTTCTTCAGCAGGATTTCCTTTACCGCCTTGCGGGTCAGGTTCGCCACCTCGCGCTCCAGGTTCCGGACGCCGGCTTCCCGCGTGTAATAGCGGATCAGGTAGCGCAGACCGTCGTCGGAAATCGACCATTCGCGCTTCTTCAAGCCATTGGCGTCCAGCTGCTTGTTGATGAGGTGCCGCTTGGCGATCTCGACCTTCTCGTCTTCCGTGTATCCTGGGATACGGATAATCTCCATACGATCCAGCAATGGCTGCGGCATGCGCAGTGTGTTCGCCGTACAGATGAACATCACGTCGGAGAGGTCGTAGTCCACCTCCAGATAATGGTCGTTAAAGGTGTGATTCTGCTCGGGGTCGAGGACTTCAAGCAGCGCCGAGGACGGATCGCCGCGCCAATCGGCGCCCAGCTTGTCCACCTCGTCCAGAAGGAACAGCGGGTTCGACGATTTCGCCTTCTTCATGCCCTGGATCACCTTGCCCGGCATGGAGCCGATATAGGTGCGACGGTGGCCGCGGATCTCCGCTTCATCCCGGACGCCGCCCAGCGACATGCGCACGAAATTGCGGCCCGTCGCGCGCGCCACGGACTTCCCGAGCGACGTCTTGCCGACACCCGGCGGACCGACAAGGCAGAGGATCGGCCCGCGAAGCTTGTTCATGCGCTGCTGGACGGCAAGGTATTCCAGGATACGTTCCTTGACCTTTTCCAGGCCGAAATGGTCCTCATTGAGGATCTTTTCCGCAAGCGCGATGTCTTTCTTGACCTTGGTCCGCTTCTTCCAGGGGATCGACAGCATCCAGTCCAGGTAATTGCGGATGACCGTCGCCTCTGCCGACATCGGGCTCATATTGCGAAGCTTTTTCAGTTCGGCAAGCGACTTGTCGCGCGCCTCCTTTGTCAGCTTCGTCTTGTTGATGCGATCTTCCAGTTCCTGAAGCTCATCCCGGCCATCTTCCGATTCGCCGAGTTCCTTCTGGATCGCCTTGAGCTGCTCGTTAAGGTAATACTCGCGCTGGGTCTTCTCCATCTGGCGCTTGACCCGGCTGCGGATGCGCTTTTCGACCTGCAGGACGCCGATCTCGCCTTCCATGAAGGAATAGACCTTCTCCAGCCGCTGGGCGACCGACGGCGTCTCGAGAAGCTGCTGTTTCTCGGGGATTTTCAGGGTCAGGTGCGAGGCGATCGTATCCGCCAGCTTGCTGACGTCCTCGATCTGGTTGACCGACACCAGCACTTCCGGCGGGATCTTCTTGTTCAACTTGATGTACTGCTCGAACTGCGCGATCGCAGCCCGACTCAGCGCTTCAAGTTCCTGCGATTCGCCTTCGATGTCGTCGATGGGGTTGGCATAGGCCTGGAAGAAATTCGGGTTGGTGGCATAACGCTGGATCGAGGCGCGCTGTCCGCCTTCGACCAGCACCTTGACCGTACCATCCGGCAGTTTCAAAAGCTGCAGGACGGTCCCGACCGTACCGACCGTATAGATGTCCGACGGACTTGGATCATCCTGGGCGGCATTCTTCTGCGTCACCAGCAGGATCTGCTTGTCGTCCTTGGTCACGTCCTCGAGGGCGCGGACCGATTTTTCGCGGCCGACAAACAGCGGCACAATCATATGCGGAAAGACAACAATATCGCGGAGCGGAAGGACGGGATAAAGGTTTCCGCTTTGAAGATCGAGCATTCGATTCGCCTCTTCGCCTGCTGCGCCGGATTTCGGCACAGCCTGATGACCCTGTCCGGGAAAATGGCCGCATTCAGGGTGATGGCCACCGATACCTAAAGTGGCCTCGCTTTAAGCCCCTTCAAGCCCGCCGTACGCGACGACAGTGACAGGGACCGCCCGATGCACGGCCGCGCCGGCGCTCACGCACCGGGCGCCAAGTCTCCCCGCTTGTCGGCGTAAATGAGAAGCGGCCG
Organism: Alphaproteobacteria bacterium; assembly: GCA_009909005.1. Taxonomy (GTDB): domain Bacteria; phylum Pseudomonadota; class Alphaproteobacteria; order DSM-16000; family Inquilinaceae; genus JAAAOG01. The sequence goes on from JAAAOG010000012.1 coordinate 8,927, forward strand.
GGCCCGGCCTTCGACCACCTCGCGGTTAATGACGAACTCTTCGACGCTGTCCAGGCCGGGCAAGTCGAACATCGGATCAAGAAGAATACTCTCGAGAATGGACCGCAGTCCCCGCGCACCCGTCTTGCGCTGGATTGCCTTCTTGGCAATCGCCCTAAGCGCATCATCGGTAAAGGTCAGGTGGACATCTTCCATCTCGAACAGACGCTGGTACTGCTTGACGAGCGCATTCTTCGGCTTGGTCAGGATGTCGACCAGCGCATCCTCATCCAGATCCGACAGCGTCGCGACGACGGGCAGGCGCCCCACGAATTCCGGGATCAGTCCGAATTTGAGGAGGTCTTCCGGCTCACAGTCGCGCAGCACCTGGCCCGTTTCCCGCTCGTCCAGGGCCTGCACGTCGGCGCCGAAGCCGATCGAGGTGCCGCGGCCGCGCTCGGCGATGATCTTCTCAAGCCCGGCGAACGCACCGCCGCAGATGAACAGGATGTTGGTCGTATCGACCTGCAGGAATTCCTGCTGTGGATGCTTGCGCCCGCCTTGCGGCGGCACGGAGGCCACGGTGCCTTCCATAATCTTCAGCAGGGCCTGCTGCACACCTTCGCCGGAAACGTCTCGGGTGATCGACGGATTGTCGGATTTCCGGCTGATCTTGTCGACTTCGTCGATATAGACGATGCCGCGCTGTGCACGCTCGACATTGTAGTCGGCGGCTTGCAGCAGCTTCAGGATGATGTTCTCGACATCCTCGCCGACATAGCCGGCTTCCGTCAGCGTCGTCGCATCCGCCATGGTGAAGGGGACGTCGATGATTCGGGCCAGCGTCTGGGCCAGCAGCGTCTTGCCGCACCCGGTCGGACCGATCAATAGAATATTCGACTTCGACAGTTCCACATCGCTGTTCTTCTGAACATGCGACAGCCGTTTATAATGATTATGCACGGCGACGGCGAGAACACGCTTGGCATGGTCCTGGCCGATGACATAGTCATCAAGGACCTTGTGAATATCGCGCGGTGTCGGCACGCCATCACGGTTCTTGACGAGTGTCGTTTTGTTCTCCTCACGGATGATGTCCATGCAGAGTTCGACACACTCGTCGCAAATGAACACGGTCGGACCCGCGATCAGTTTGCGCACCTCGTGCTGGCTCTTGCCGCAGAACGAGCAATAGAGCGTGTTCTTCGAATCACCACCAGTCGACTTGCTCATGAAGTCTCCAATCGGGCTCCCGCCGGCCGGGCGCTTCCCGGGGAAACGGCGCGACCGGCTTCATTTCCAGACCCACACGGTCAAGAACGACCGATTCGAACAAATGTGCGGGCCGTTTCGACTCGCTCCGACCTCATTGAACATCAGTGTCAGCAAGCGATCAACATCTCCTTAATGCCGGTCACTTCGCTGCACCCTGTCCGGTCGGATGCGGACGTTGTTCCACCACCTCGTCGACAATGCCGAAGGCCATGGCTTCCTCGGCCGACATGAACTTGTCACGTTCGACCGCGGCTTCAATCGTCCGCAGTTCCTGTCCGGTATGCTTGACGTAGATCCCGTTCAGGCGCTCGCGGACCTTGAGGATCTCCTTGGCATGGATTTCGATATCCGTCGCCTGTCCCTGGGCACCACCGGACGGCTGGTGCACCATGATGCGGCTGTTCGGCAGGGCATAGCGCTTGCCCTTTGCCCCCGCTGCCAGCAACAACGATCCCATGGAGGAGGCCTGGCCAAGACAGACGGTCGAGACATCCGGTCGGATATATTGCATCGTGTCGTAAATGGCCAAACCCGACGTCACCATGCCTCCGGGAGAGTTGATGTAAAAGGCGATGTCCTTGTTCGGGTTCTCGGATTCGAGATAGAGAAGCTGCGCCGAAACGAGGCTGGCGACACCGTCATTCACACCGCCGATCAGAAAGATGATCCGCTCTTTCAGCAGGCGGGAATAGATGTCGAACGCCCGCTCGCCGCGATTGGTCTGTTCGATGACCATCGGGACGAGCTGATTCATGGTAAAATCGAGATTGCTCATGTCGGTTTGTGCCCCGCGCTGGCGCCTTTCCAAAGCCGGAACTACCCGGTCCGCTCTGCCGCTGAGGACGAGTCGGCACTTTCACCCCCGGGGCCGGCTTCGTCTTCCGGCTGCGGCGATGACGTTGCCTCGGATGTCGTCCCGGAGGTCGGTACGTCGCCGGCTTCTTCCTCTTCCTCGAGGAGTTGCCTCAGCGCATCCGCCGACATCGGGCGTTCCTCCACATTGGCTAACTCCAAGATATAGTCCACCGCCTTCTCCTCAAGCAGCGGCGCGCGGAAACGTTGGATGGCCGCGGGGTTCTGTTTGATGTGATCCAGGAGCTCCTGATATTGCCCGCCGCCATAGCGCATGGCCTCACGCATAATCGCCGAACTCAACTCCTCGCGGCTGACCTCGATGTTATTGCGTTGCGCCACCTCGGATAGCAGCAGGCCGAGCCGCACCCGCCGCGCGGCAATCTGATAATACTCCCGCCGCAGATCCTCCTCCGGCTTCGCCGCTTCGGCGGCGCTCAGATGCCCGTGTTCCTTCGCGTGCTCCACCTCGTGCCAGATCGTCTCGAACTCGCTTTGAACCAGGCTTTCCGGCAGGTCGAACCGGGCTTGCTCCGCAAGCCGGTCGAGCAGCACACGCTTGGCCCTTGAGCGGCCCATCTGCTTGAACTGGCGCTCCTGCTCCTCTCGGATGCGCGTACGCAACCCGTCGAGGTTCTCTTCGCCGAAATGCGTGGCGAACTCATCGTTGATTTCATGCGGGCGCGGCTCGCGCACTTCGTTCAGATCGATTTCGAACTGCACCGGCTTCCCGGCAACGTTCGGAACCTGAAGATTTTCCGGCGCCGTCGCCGAGACGGAGACATGATCTTCCGGGCTCCGTCCGATCAGCGCCTCTTCCACCTCCGGCACGAAACTGTCCTGACCCAGAACGATTTCCATGCCGTGTTCGGACAGGGCCTCTACGGGCTCGCCGTCGACGCTCGCGGCACAGTCGATCGCCACCCTGTCGCCCTTCTGGGCCGGCCGCGGCTCGGCTGGCGGCTCATATTGCGGATAGCGCTCCGCCAGGGTCGCCAGCGTCTCGTCCACCGTCTCGTCCGTGACCTCGACGACCGGCCGCTCCACCGAGACCTCGGCGAAATCGGGGATCTCGATCTCCGGCAGGAGTTCAAGCTCGATGGTGTATTCGAGGTCCTTGCCGGGCTCGAAGGCCTGGATGGCGATCTTCGGCTCCATCGCCGGGCGCAGACCGCGATCACTCATCGTCTGGCGGGAGGTCTGATTGACCGTATCTTCCAGAACCTCGCCAATCACGGACTGGCCGTAGCGTTGCTTGAGGATCCGCATCGGCACCTTGCCGGGCCGGAAACCCGGCAGACGCACCTGGCGGCCGATCTCGTTCAGCTTGGCATTATAGGCGCTGTCGATCTCGTCGGCCGGAACGACGACCTTGAACTCCCGTCTCAGCCCCTCGGCGCTCGTTTCAGTGACATCCATCTCTTTTTCTGACCGTTATCCTGATCGCTGAGCAAAGACCTGCGGGGCCGACGCCTGGTGCGGGCGAAGGGACTCGAACCCCCACGACTTTCGTCACTGGAACCTAAATCCAGCGCGTCTACCAATTCCGCCACGCCCGCCTGACGCGTTCCGCCGCGACTCGGGTCCCCTTCAACCGGCTGCAGCCTGCTGCGTGATCCCTCACCCGTCAATAGCGACGTACTGCGGCCCGGACCAGCCCGCGCATGCCCGAAAGCACCGACCGAAGCACCGTTCCGCCCCGGCACCAGTCAGAGCGGCGGATACAGCTCCCGCAGGATCGGCGGCAGGGCATCGACAAGATCTTCGGCAATCAGGCCCGGACCGATGCGGGCGGCCGCGGCCCCGTGCATCCACACGGCCGCCGCCGCAGCCTCGAAGGCCGGCATCCCCTGGGCGATCAGCCCGAGAATCATGCCGCTCAGGACGTCGCCGCTGCCGCCGGTCGCCAGCCAGGGCGGAGCATTGGCATTGATCACCGCCCGGCCGTCCGGATGGGCGACAACGGTGTCGCTGCCCTTGAGAAGGACAACCGAGCCCGAGATCCGGGCGGCAGCCCGTGCTCGGCACAGGCGATCCGCCGTCGGCGCATCGACGACCCCGCCGAACAGGCGGGCGAACTCGCCGTCATGCGGCGTCAGCACGCATTCCGCATCGAGCGCGGCAAAAAGCCGGTGCGGAGAATCGGCGAAACTGGTGAGTGCATCGGCATCGGCGACCAGCCGCTTGCCGGCATTGCGAGCCTCCAGCACCGCATTGGCCGTCTCCGCGCCGCTCCCGGCGCCGGGGCCGATCAGCAGCGCGTTGCGCCGCGGATCGTCGAGCAGCGCGCGCCAGTCGGCCTGGAGGCTGACCAGAGTCCCGGGCAGATCGGACGCGTAGATCGGCAGGACCGGTTCCGGGGCGATGATGGTGACCAGCCCGGCGCCGATCCGTCGCGCTCCCCGCGCCGCGAGTCGGGCGGCGCCGGTCATGCGGTCCCCGCCCACCACCAGCGCATGGCCGCGATCATATTTGTGCCCGTCGGGCGCCGGAACCGGAAGATGCTCGCACCAGAATCCGGGTGTGTTCTCGAAAGTCTCCGGGCCGATGCGGTCCAGTACACCGGCCGGAATGCCGATATCGGCCAGGATGATCCGGCCGCAGAGATGCCGGCCCGGCATCAACAGGTGACCCGGCTTCTTGCGGAAGAAGGTTACCGTCAGCAGCGCCGGCACGGCGACCCCGCGGACTGCACCCGTATCCCCGTCGAGCCCGCTCGGCACGTCCACGGCGACGCTGTCGAGGCCGGCATCGGCCGCCGCCTGCAGAATTTCCCGCGGGGCTCCCTCAACATCCCGATCGAGCCCGGCACCGAAAAGCGCGTCGATGATCAGTGGCCGGTCGGCCAGCAGATCCGCGGAGAGCGGCAGCACGGCATCCGTCCAGCCCGCCGCGGCGTTGGCGGCGTCGCCCTTCAGCCTGTCGGGCGTGCCGAGCAGCGCCAGTTTCACCGGCCAGCCGCGCTCCTTGAGCAGGCGCGCCGCGACGAATCCGTCGCCGCCATTATTGCCGGGGCCGGCCAGGACCAGGGTCGGCCGCGGTTTCCACTGCGCCGCGACGCCGTCGGCGATCGCCGCACCGGCATTCTCCATCAGGGTGATGCCGGGGGTTCCGCCGTCGATGGCCTGGCGATCCGCCTCGCCCATCTCGGCGACGGAAAGTAGTGCGCGGGCCGTGCTCATGATGATGCGGCCTCCTTTCAGCCTTGCCGGTCAGCCTTGCCGGTCAGCCTTGCCGGAACGCTGCCACTTCCGCCGCCGCCGCCTTGCGCAGCAGGCCGGTATCGGCGGCGGCGATGACCAGCCGGACGCCGTCGCGGGTCATCGCCGCCGGACTGCGGCCGAGCGAGGGCAGCGCTCCGAGCCAGACGCCGGTGGCCGCAATGCGGCGCTCCGCTTCGAGAATGGCGTCGCGGACCGCGGGTTCCCCGAACGCGCCGAGATGCCCGAGACTGCCGGAGAGATCATAGGGGCCGACGAACAGACAGTCGATGCCGTCCACGGCGGCGATCTCCTCAATGGCTGCCAGGCCCTCGCGGCTCTCGATCTGGCCAATGATGAGCAGATTGTCCTCGGCGCCGGCGAGATAGGCCGCGCGCGCCTGACCGTAATCGGACGCCCGAACCATACCATAGGCGGCGCCGCGGATGCCGGCAGGCGGATAGCGGCAGGCGGCGACGGCCGCCCGCGCCTCCGCGGCCGACCCGACTGAGGGGATCATCACGCCTTCGACGCCGATGTCCAGAACCCGCTTCAGGACCACCGGATCGTTCGCCGGCACCCGCACGAGACCCGCCGCCGGCGTCGCCGACAGCGCCTGCAGGCAGTGCACCGTTTCCGTAAGCCCGGCAAAGCCGTGCTCCAGGTCGATCATCACCGCGTCATAGCCGGCCAGACCCATAATCTCGGCGACCACGGCACTGCCAAAGGTCAGCCAGCCGCCGATCGCCGGCTGCCCGGCGCGCAGCCTGGCCTTCAACGGGTTCTCGCGAAACAATGCTGCACCTTTGTTCGCCGGCTCCGATTCCTCGCAGAGCCTCTCAAGCGAAGAAGTTTGCGGCCAGCAGGATGCCCGTCGCAACCACGATCATGCCCCCCAGACGGATAGTCAGACGCTGCTCCAGCTCCCGGAAGCGGCCGTCGATCTCCTTGAAGCGGGCATCCACCTGACAAAACCGGGCCTCTATCTCGCCGCGGAGGTTGGCAATATCCTGCCGTACTTCCCCTTTGAAGGCCTCCATCTCCTGGCGCATCTCGCCCTTGAACGCGTCCATGTCGCGATGGATTTCGACACGACACGCTTCCATCTCCTGGCGCATCTCGGCCTTGAAGGCGTCCATGTCGCGATGGATTTCGACACGGAAGGCCTCCATCTCCTGGCGCATCTCGGCCTTGAACGCGTCCATGTCGCGATGGATTTCGACACGGAACGTCTCCAACTCCTGGCGCATCTCGCCCTTGAACGCGTCCATGTCGCCACGAATCTCGACGCGGAACGCGTTCATGTCGCGATGAATCGCGACACGGCTCGTCTCCATGTCCTGCCGCATTTCCGTGCGGAAGGCATCGAAGTCGTGATGGAGAAGCCGGATGTCGTCGGCCGTTGCCATACGCTCGCCAAGCGCATCGGCGGGTGCCGACGCAATGACGCGGGCCTGGTCATGGCTGAAACCGCCGGCTTCGAGCTTGCCGGCCATCGCCAAAGTATCGAAGGGCACGACAGTCATGGCCGGCGCACCGGACTGGAGGATGGGGCGATCGATGGGATTCGAACCCACGACAACTCGGACCACAACCGAGGGCTCTACCACTGAGCTACGATCGCCGCAAGCGAACCGGCTATATGCGCCGTGCCGGCCCGGACGTCAACCCTGCGGCTCGCCGCTTCAACGCCGCCCCGGCCTCTTACGTCGCCGGCTCCTGTTGGGTGATGCAGTGGATGCCGCCGCCGCCGACCACGATGTCGAGCGCCGACACCACGACGATCGTGCGTCTGGGAAAGGCCTCTTTCAGGACGCGGAACGCCCGGTCGTCCTCGGGCACGGCAAAGGACGGCGCGATGACGGCACCATTGGCGATATAAAAATTGAGGTGCGACAGCGGCAGCCGGCGGTCGTTGCGCATCTGCCGGGCCGGCTGCGGCACGGTCGCCACCCGCAGGCTCCGGCCCCTGGCGTCGGTGGCGCGGCGCAGCCGGGCGAGATTGTCCTCCAACACCGCGAAATTGCCGTCGCTCGGGTCCTCGGAGACCAGCGCCAGCACCACGCCCGGCGCGGCGAAACAGGCGACATTGTCGACATGGCCGTCGGTGTCGTCGTCCTCCAGTCCGCCGGTCAGCCAGATCACCTTGGCGATGCCGAGATAGTCGCGCAGGATCTGCTCGGCGGCCTCCCTGTCCAGGCCGGGATTGCGGTTGGGGTTGAGGATGCTGCTTTCGGTCGCCAGGACGGTCCCCTCCCCGTCGACATGAATGGCCCCGCCCTCCAGCACCAACGGCGCCGGAAAGCGCGGCACCTTGATGCGCTCGCATAGCCGTGCGGCCAGCACCGCGTCCTTGTCGAAGGGCTGGTAGATCTCACCCCAGGCATTGTACTGCCAGTCCACACCGGCCAGACGCCCGCCGTCGCCGAGCACGAAGCTCGGGCCGGTGTCGCGGACCCAGCTGTCGTCGATATCCACCGGCAGGACCTCGATGCCGGTCCCGCAGGCGAGCGAGGCCTCGGCGACATCCTCCGGCGGACAGACCATGACCACCGGTTCGAAGGCCGCGATCTCCTGCGCCACATGCGCATAGGCCTCGCGCGCTGCATCCAGCCCGTCGCCCCAGGTACGCTTGCGGCAGGGCCACGCCATCCAGCACCGTTTGTGCGGTGCCCATTCGGCCGGCATGCGGAAGCCTTCCGCTGCGGGAACCGTCATCGTCCCGATACCCGTGTAGTCGGCAACACTCGGCGGGGCCGCCGACCCTTGCCTGGTTCCTCGCACCGCCGGTTTCAGCGAGGGCTGCCGGCAGCCGGCTCGCCACCGTCGACAGGTCCGGCTCCCGAACCGTTGCATCGGATAATGATTCTAGCACAGCTTTTCAGCCCTGCGCCAACCGGCGCGACCCGAAAGCCATGCAGCCATGGCATGGCCGGTGGCCGGCCAGCCCGGGTGCCGGCCTCTAATCGGTCAGGAGGATACCGTTCTCCGCCGACCACGACACATGCACCCTGTCGCCCGCCGCAATGCCCCGGGCATCGAAACGCCGCTCATTCGGGCAGCTGGCCTTCAGGACCTTGCCGCTGTCGAGCCGGACATGAATGATCGATCGTTCGCCCAGATAGGCAATCTCCAGAACCTCGCCGCTGAGCGCATTCCCCTCCCGGCTCGGCTGCCGGCGGTCGACCAGCAGCTTTTCCGGTCGGATGCCGATCCAGGCCCGGTCGCCGGTCGCGGGCGCCGCCGTGCCGTTCAGCCTCGCCCGCAGCGGCCCGCCCGCCTCCGCGGAGTCAAGCGCCGTCACCCCGCCGTCGGTGCCCGTCACCCGTCCGTCCAGAAGATTGACCGAGCCGATGAAGTCGGCGACGAAGCGGGAACGAGGGTGTTCATAGATCTCGCTGGGGCTGCCGATCTGCACCAGCCGGCCGGATTCCATGACCGCAATCCGCCCGGCGACGCTCATCGCCTCCTCCTGGTCATGCGTGACAATCACGAAGGTGATGCCGATCTCCTGCCGCAGACGCACAAGCTCCAGCTGCATGTCCTCCCGCAGCTTGCGGTCCAGCGCGGAGAGGGGCTCGTCGAGCAGCAAGACCCGCGGGCGCTTGACCAGTGCACGCGCCAGGGCGACCCGCTGGCGCTGGCCGCCGGACAGCTGCTCCGGCCGCCGGTCGCCATAGCCGGGGAGCCGCACAAGCGCCAGCGCCTCCTCGACGCGACGGCCGATCTCGCGTCGCGGCAGGCCGGACACCCGCAGGCCATAGCCGACATTCTGCCCGACCGTCATGTGCGGGAAGACGGCGTAGCTCTGAAACACCATGTTCACGGCCCGGCGGTTGGGGGGCACGGCGGTGATGTCCCGGCCCTCCAGATAGACGGACCCCGAACTCGGCGATTCGAAGCCGGCGAGAATGCGCAGCAGCGTCGTCTTGCCGCAGCCGCTGGGCCCCAGCAGCGCGAAGAATTCGTTGGCCGCGATGTCGAGCGAAACGTCGTCGACAGCCAGCACCTGCGACCCGAACCATTTGCTGATCCGGTCGAAGCGGATGGTGGGGCCGGTTCCGTTCATGCTGCGCATCCCGTGGCCATGGCGGAGGACGTTCGCCGCGCCGCACCCATAGCGCCGTGTCCCGCCGCAACCAAGCGCAATTCAGCACATAAGCCCCGTCAGACTTCCGAGCGCGGCCGGCCTTCCGCCATCTCGGTCGGCTTCTGGAGCGTCAGGGCCAGGACCGTGACCACCACGGTGATGACGATAAGCACGGTGGATGCCGCATTCACCTCCGGCGTCACGCTGAACCGCACCATCGAAAAGACCAGGACCGGGAAGGTCACCGTCTCCGGCCCGCTGGTGAAAAAGGTGATGACGAAATCGTCAAGCGACAGGGTGAAGGCCAGCAGGCCGCCGGCCAGGATGCCGGGCCGCAGATAGGGCAGGATAATGTCGCGCAGGGTCTGCCATTCGCTGGCGCCGAGGTCCTTGGCCGCCTCCTCCAGGCTGCGGTCGAAGCCGGCCAGCCGGGCCCGCACCACCAGTGCCGTGAAGGGGAAGCAGAAGGCGGTGTGGGCGATGGTGATGGCGCCGAGATTGAGCGGCCAGGGCAGGTCGGTCGGCCAGTCGAGGCGGGCAAAGAACACCATCATCGCCACACCCATGCAGATCTCGGGGATGACGATCGGCAGGGCCACCAGCCCCTCGAAGACCGGCTTGCCGGGAAAGCGGAAACGCCACAGGGCGATCGCCAGGGTGGTGCCGATGACGACGCTGAGCGCCGTGGCGATGGCGGCGATCACCAGGCTGTTGGTGAAGGCCTCGAACAGCCGGGCATTCTCCCAGGCGCGGACATACCAGTCGGTGGTGAAGCCGCGCCAGACGATGGTCCGCCGGCTGTCGTTGAAGCTGAAGGCGACGAGAATGGCGATCGGCGCATAGAGAAAGAGCAGGGTCAGGCCGATCAGGGCCTGCATCCACAGCCGGCGCGTATAGTCCAGCGGTCCCGGCGGCGTCCGCCGCCCCGGCCAGCGCATGATTGCCTCCGCCTCTCGCTCGGCAACGGAGATTAGCCGCAAAAAGCCCTCAAAAGCCACGCCCGACCCGCGGTCCGGCGTCTCAGCGCCGGTCGAGCTTCAGCTCGATGCGGCGATTGCGCTCATAGGCCTCCTCGTCGGTGCCGGGGTCGAGCGGCTGGTGCGCGCCGAAGCCGGCCGCCGCCAGCCGCTCGGGCGGCACCCCTTCATCGATGAGGAACCGCACCACGGAGGTCGCGCGCGCGGTCGACAGCTCCCAGTTGGAGGGAAAGGCGCGGGTATTGATGGGCCGGGCATCGGTATGGCCGTCGACCCGCAGGATCCAGTCGATGTCGCCGGGGATCTCGTCGGCGATGTCGAGCAGCGTCTCGGCAAAGCGGGCCAGCTGTTCGCGCCCGCCCCCGCCGATGCGGGCCGAGCCGCTCCCGAACAGCACCTCGGACTGAAAGACGAAGCGGTCGCCAACCACGCGGATGTCGGTGCGGTCGCCGATCACCCGCCGCAGCCGGCCGAAGAACTCCGAGCGGTATTGCCTGAGTTCCTGCACCTCCTGCGACAAAGCGAGGTTGAGGCGCTGGGTGAGCTCGTCGATCTCAAGGTCCTGCTCGCTCACCTGCTCCTGCGACAACTCCAGCGCACCCTGGATCTGCCTCAGACGCAGCTCCAGGTCGCGCACCCGTTCATTGAGCTGGGCGACCAGCGCCTCGGCCTCATTGGTCAGGCGCAGTTGCTCCTCCCGGGCCTGCCGGGCGGCCGTCAGCCGGCCGATCAGCTCCTCGATGCGGATGTCGCGCGCGTCGATTTCCGCCTGGGCCAGGGCGGTGCGCTCCTCCCGGTCGCTGAGCCGCTCTTCCAGAGCCTGCGAGCGGTCGCGCAGGGCCGCCAGCTGCTCCTGCAGCGCGGCCCGGTCCTCTTCCGTGATGCGCAGCTCGACCGTCAGCGCGTCCAGACGCTCGCGGGTCTCGGCCAGGGACGCGCGTGCCGCCGCGGCGCCGGCCGCCGCCTGTTCGGCCCGGGCTGCCGCGTCCTCCAGGTCCTGGGCGCGCTGCGACAGCAGATCCTCCCGTGCGGACAAGAGGTCGCGCAGCTGAATAACCTCCTCATTGCTCAGCTGCAGGTCGCGCTGGAGGTCGGTGCCTTGCTGCCGGGCCTGCGCCAGGTCTTCGCGCAGGCGGTCGCGGTCGGCTTCGGCGGTGCGCAGCCGCTCGGCCAGAGTCTCGGCATAGCCAACGGCCTCGGCCAGGCGGGCGGCCAGCTGGTCGCGCTCGCGCTCCGCCGCCTCCAGCCGCGCCTGCAGATCGGCCGTCTCGCCCGAGGCCGCTGCCAGCGAGGCCGCGAGCCGGCGGCTTTCGCTCTCCTGTTCGCCCAGGTTCTCTTCAAGGGCGGCGATGTCGCGGCGCAGAGCCGAAACGGTCCGCTCCAGTTCCGTCCGTGCCGCCTCGCTTTCGGCCAGCGCCGCCTGCAGGTCCTCGAGCTCCGTGCCGCGATCCGCCAGTTGCGCCGCCAGAGCCTCGGTTTCGGCTTCTTCCGCCGAGAGAGCGGTGCGCAGCCGCGCCAGGCGAGCCAGCGTCTCCTCAAGCGAGCCGGAGAGGGTTTCGGCGCGGGCCTCGCTGTCCGCCAGATCCTGTCCGAGCGTTTCGACCCGGGCCTCGCTGCCCTGCAGCCGGTCGCGCAGCAGATTGGCCAGCGAGGTGGTCTCGTCGAGGTCGGCACCCAGCGCCGCGGCCTCGGCCCGGGCATTGTCGCGGGCCAGGGCGAGGGCGGCGATCTGGCCTTCCAGGTCGCTGCGCACCGCCCGCAGCGCCCGCAGATCGGCCTCCAGGCTGGCGATCTCGCTCAGCCGCAGCTCCAGGGCCTCGCGGTCGGCCGCAATGGTGCCGTAGGCCTCGGTCAGGCTGTCTTCCAGCCGGTCCCGCTCCTCCTCCAGCGCCGCACTCCGGCTGAGCGCCCGGCCCAGACGTTCCGAGAGCGCGTCGCGCTCTTCGGCCAGCCGTTCGGCCTCGGCCGCCGCCGCATCGCGGGCGCCGATCGCCTGCTGCAGGTCGACCGAGAGCTGGGCGAAGCGGGCGCGCAGCTCGGCATTCTGCTCCTGCTCGACGCCGAGAATGTCCTCAAGGTCGGCGACCTGGCGGCGCAGTTCCCGGACCATCTCGTCGCGGCCGGACAGCACGTCGGACAGGTAGAACTGCGCCACCGTGAAGATCATCAGCACGAAGATGACGACCATCAGCAGCGCCGCCAGCGCATCGACGAAGCCCGGCCAGATGTTGGTCCCGCGGTCGCCGCTGCGCCGGCGCGAAGATGCGGATCTCATTGCTGTCTCAAGCCCCGATCACGCCGGATCAAGTACACCCGGCGCCTAGCCCTGGTCGGCTTCCTCGGCCAGGGCGGCGATGGTCCGCGCGAGCAGTTTGATCTCGCCGCGGATCTCGGCCACCGTGGTGTCGCGATTGGCGACCGTCTGGTCGAGGAGCCGGCGCACGTTCAATTCCAGCAGCCGGATATGCTCACGGCTCGACGAATCGAGCCCGAAGGCGCCGCTGGTCGCCGCCTCCGACAGCTGTGTCAGCACCGGTCTCAGTTCCCGCTGGCTCTCGGCCAGCCGGGCCATCATCGCCTGTTCCGTCTGCAGCTGATCGGATAGCACGTCCAGCTTTTCGACCAGCGCATTCAAATTCGTGTTGGTCTGCCGCCGCCCCTCTTCGCCCTGCGCCACCAGCCGTTGAAGGCTGTCGAGGTTCTCCGCCGTCGTCTCCATCAGCGCCTGAAGATAGACCGGGATCGGCGTGGTTTCGCCCTCGACCGACGGACCGCCGCCGGTGAGTCGCGCCGCTCCGGACAGCCAGTCCTCCAGCTCGGTAAAAAAGCGATTCTGCGCCTGACCGACCTGGAGTTCGAGGAACCCCAGCACAAGCGAGCCGGCCAGCCCGAACAGCGACGAGCTAAAGGCGGTGCCCATGCCGGCAAGCGGTGCCTCCAGCCCCTCCTTCAGGTCATTGAAGATCATCGCCAGTTCGGGCCGGTCGACCGACAGGCCGGAGATCACCTGGCTCACCGCCCCGATCGTCTGCAGCAACCCCCAAAAGGTGCCGAGCAGCCCCAGAAAGATCAGCACGCCGATCAGATAGCGCGAGATTTCGCGCGCCTCAGACAGCCTTGCGTCGATACCGTCGAGCAGCGAGCGCAGTGACAGGGCGGAAAAGCGCATACGGCGGTTGCGGTCGGCCAGCATCTTGGCCATCGGCGCCAGCAGGCGCGGCGGCTCGCCCGGCGGCGCTGTCTTGTCGCTGCCCCAGGACGCCCGGAACCGCTCCAGCCAATCGACTTCGGGCTTCAGCGCCAGCACCAGCCGGAAGCTGTAGGCGACGCCGACCAGCATGACGCCGAGGATCACGCCGTTCAGCCCGGGATTGGCCAGAAAGGCCTCCCGCAGCCCGGCAAACAGCAGCCCGGCCAGCAGGGCCACCACGATCACGAACGCGACCATGCGGGCGAGATACTTCGTCGGCCGGGACAGCGGCGGTGTCGCATCCTGAGCGGTTCGGGTTTCGCTGACGGCCACCATGGCGCCCTCTAAGGTCCCAGCAACAGGTCGATGCGGTCCGGCGGGCCCTCTTCGGCGCTATCGCCCAGCCCGCGCACCGCAATGCGCGCCTGCCGGATATTGCGGTCGGTCAGATAATCCCGCACCGCCAGGGCGCGGGTCAGCGACAGCAGGCGGGCGTGGCCGGCGGCCTCCGGTTCGCCGCCGGCGTAGGACAGGACGGTCAGGCGCAGATCGGCGTCCCGGTGCAAGCGTGCGGCGATACGGTCGAGCATCGTTCGCACACCGGGCCCGAAGGCGGTGTCCGCACCCTCGAACAGCACCCGGGCCTGCTCGCCCTCCCACGGATCGACGGCGGGGCCTCCGGCGTCGCCGGGGTCTTCGCGAGCGACGGTCTCCGTTTCGGCATCATCGCCGCGCGACGCCGCCGCCTGCGGGTCTATCGGCCGCTCCTCCACCACCGCGGGCCGGTCGACCATGGCGACATCGCCGATGGCCGAGTCGGGCGCTGCCGGAGCGGGGGCGGCCTCCGGCTGCGCCGCCCGGGCCGGCCGGTTCCGGATGGTCCAGCCGGGATCGCCGGGAGGTTCGGGCGCCGCGATGGCCGGCGCCGACGGCGGAGCGGTGACCCGGCGCGTCACGCCGGCCTCCTCCCCCCCGTCGGCCGGCGCCGGGCCGGGTCTTGCCGCCGGCAGCGGCGGCGTGAA
>JAAAOG010000109.1 GCA_009909005.1 Alphaproteobacteria bacterium
GGCCGGCGCCCGCCAGGCCGAGACGCAGCAATTGCTGGCCGGCGTCACCCTGGCCGAAGACGCGCCGGGCGAGGCGGCGGAGGCGCTGTCGGTGCTGGGCACCCAGGCCGGCGGCGGCCGGGCCACGCTGGCCCAGCTGTTCCGCGCCGGCTATCTTGCCGAGGCCGGCGACCGCGAGGCGGCCGTCACCGTCTACCGCGCCGTCGCCGGCGATGGCAGCGTCGCGGTGCTGTGGCGCGACTATGCCACCCTGATGGCGGTGTCCCATGCTCTCGACAGCGATGACCCGGGGGCGCTTGCGGCCGATCTCGACCGGCTGATCGACAGCGGCTCGGCCTGGCGCTTCAGCGCCCGGGAGATGAAGGGCGCGCTGGCCCTGCGCCAGGGCGACCGCACGGCGGCGCTCGACGCCTTCCGCACCCTGGCCGACGATCCGGAAACGCCGCGCGGCCTGCGTAGCCGGGCCCGCAGCCTGGTCGACCATCTCGACGGATAAGCAAGGACCCGAAAACCCGTGACACGCTTTGCCCGACTCCGCCGGCCGGCCGCCCTGGCCGCGGCTCTGCTGCTGGCCGGCTGCGGCATCGGCGACTGGTTCGGCGGCGAGGACGAGCCGCGCCTGCCGGGCGAGCGCGTCTCCGTCCTGGAACTGGCGCAATCGCTGGAACCCGACCCGCAGGTCGCCGATCTCGAGGTCGTCATTCCGCCGCCGCAGCCCTTGCCCGACTGGCCGGTTCCGGGCGGCACGCCCACCCATGCGCCGCAGCACATCGCCATGCAGGGCCCGCAGATCCGGGCCATGTGGGAGAGCGGGATCGGCGTCGGGGCCGAGGGCGAGGAGCGGCTGCTCAACCCGCCCATCATCGTCGGCGACCGCATCTTCGCAACCGATGCGACCGGCCATGTCACGGCCCTGTCGGCGGGCAGCGGCAATCGGCTCTGGCGGGTGCTGGCCGCCGACCCGACCGAGGACAGCGAGCCGCTGGGCGGCGGCATCGCCTATGGCGACGGGCTGCTCTTCGTGACCACCGGCTTCGGCGAGATCGTCGCCATGGACCCGGCCAATGGCGGCCTGGTCTGGCGGGAGGCCACCGGCTCCCCCATCCGCGCCGCCCCGGCGGTGGCCGACGGCCGGGTCTATGTCGTGACCGTCGACAACCAGCTGGAAGCCTATGCCGCCCGGGACGGCAGCTTTCTCTGGCGCCATACCGGCATCCTGGAGCCGGCGGCGCTGCTCGGCGGCGCCACCCCGGCGGTCGCGCCGGGCGTCGTCGTCGCCGCCTATTCCTCCGGCGAGATCTTCGCCCTGCGCCCGGAGAGCGGCCGGCCGGCCTGGTTCGACAGCCTGACCGCCATCCGCCGGGCCGGCGCGCTCGCCGCGCTGGCCGATATCCGGGGCATGCCGGTCATCCACGACGACATGGTGATCGCCGTCAGCCATAGCGGGCGCATGGCCGCCTTCGACCTGCGCCGCGGCGTGCGCATCTGGGAGCAGGAGATCGGCGGCATCAACACCCCCTGGGTGGCCGGCAATTTCATCTTCGTCATCAGCCGCAATGCGGAGCTGGTGGCGCTGACCCGCGACACCGGCCGCATCCGCTGGGTGACGCCGCTGCCGCGCTGGGTGTATCCGGAGGAGCGCGAGGACGCCATCATCTGGTCCGGGCCGGTGCTGGCCGGCGGGGTGCTGATGCTTGTCGGCTCGAACGAGGAAGGTCTGCTCATCGCTCCGGAATCCGGCGAAATCCTCAACCGCTTCGACCTGCCGGAAAGCAGCCATGTGCCGCCGGTTGTCGCCAACGGCACGCTCTATATTCTCTTCGATGACGGGACGCTGGCCGCCTATCGCGGCTGAAGCAGAATCGCGTTGCGCGGCGCGGCGCGGCGCGGTGCCGATGCTGCCACGCCATGCGTGAACCGTGCTTTCACAGGACCATCGCGCGCGATCCGATCGCGCTTTGCGGACACCGATCATGACCTGCACCGTGGCGATCGTCGGCCGGCCGAATGTCGGCAAGTCGACCCTGTTCAACCGTCTGGTCGGCCGGCGCCTGGCGCTGGTCGACGACCGGCCGGGGGTGACGCGCGACCGCCGCATGGGCGAGGGCCGGCTGGCGGGCCGCGCCTTCACGGTCATCGACACGGCCGGCTATGAAGAGGCACCGGTTGAGACCCTGTCCGGCCAGATGCGCAAACAGACCGAGCGGGCGGTCGCCGACGCCGACCTTGTGCTGATGCTGGTCGATGCGCGGACCGGGATCGTGCCGCTCGATCGCCAGTTCGCCGATGTCCTGCGCCGGTCCGGCAAGCCGGTCGTGCTGGTCGCCAACAAGGCCGAGGGCAAGGCCGGCCTGGCCGGCGCCTATGAAGCGTTCGAACTCGGCCTGGGCGACCCGGTGGCGATCTCGGCCGAGCATGCCGAGGGCTTGGCCGACCTTTATGCCGCGATCCTGCCGAGCCTGGACGCGGCTGACCGGCGCGCCGCGGAGGCCGCAGAGGCGGCCGCTGCCGAAGCGGCGGAGGCGGGGGAGAGCGAAGATGACGGGCGGCCGATCCAGCTGGCGATCATCGGCCGGCCGAATGTCGGCAAGTCGACCCTGGTCAACGCCCTGCTCGCCGAAGAGCGCATGCTGACCGGGCCGGAGCCCGGCGTCACCCGCGACGCCATTGCCGTCGACTGGCTCTGGCGCGACCGGCCGATCCGCCTGGTCGACACCGCCGGGCTGCGCCGCCGCGCCCGAATCGACGAGGCGCTGGAGAAGATCGCCGCCGCCGACGCCATCCGCGCCATCCGCCTCGCCCAGGTCGTGGTGCTGGTGGTCGAGGCCGATGCCATCCTGGAGCGCCAGGATCTGACCCTGGCCCGGCTGGTGCTCGACGAGGGACGCGCCCTGGTTGTCGCGGTCAACAAATGGGACACGGTCGCCGATCACCGCGCGGCGCTGAAGCGGCTCAACGACCGGCTGGAGGCCTCGCTGCCGCAGGCCCGCGGCCTGCCGACCGTCACCGTCTCGGCGCTGACCGGCCAGCGGCTCGACCGGCTGATGGACACGGTGCTGGAGATCTACCGGGTGTGGACGCGGCGCGTCGGCACCGGCCGGCTCAACCGCTGGCTGGCGACGCTGACCGAGGCCCACCAGCCGCCGATGGTCAAGGGCCGGCGGCTGAAGCTGCGCTATATCACCCAGACCGGGGCGCGGCCGCCGACCTTCGCACTGTGGATCAACCGGCCGGAGGACCTGCCGGACGCCTACCGGCGCTATCTGGTCAATGGTCTGCGCGATACCTTCGAACTGCCCGGTGCGCCCATCCGCCTGATGCTGCGCAAGGGCGAAAACCCTTATGAGGACAAGTCATAATCGCTCGGAAAGCCCGTCACCTCTCAGGGGCCTCTCTGTTTTCCGGATCCCGGCCCGCCGCCAGCGCGCGGACACGCGTTGCCGGAAGGACGGGTAAACGGAAATTCTCTGCCGAAGTCCTCAAGCGATGGGCGCAGCTTCGGCCATCGGGAGGCCGATGTCGGCCAGGATGGCGATGTCGAGGGCGCTGACGGTTTCCGCCTGGCCCGGCGCCAGCGCCCAGGACATCAGGTCCGACTCCGCCTCGATATGGTGCGGGTCGCCGTCCCGCAGCGCCACCGGGCCGCCGTTTTCCGCCATGGCGTTCGGCCCGGTGAAGACGAAGCTGTTGCCGCCGGTGCGCTGGACGTATTGGTCATAGGTGCTCTCGACGCCGAACAGACCAAGCGGGCTGCCGGCAAAGCCGCTGATTCCCAGCGTATGGCCGAATTCATGGGCGAAAACGGTGACGGCGTCGATCTGATCGGCCGGCACCGGCTCGTCGAGCGAGTCGCGCCAGGCGAAGATTTCCGGGTTTGCGACGATGTTGATAATCGCATCCGGCGCGTCGCCGTTCGGGTCCTCGCCGGTGGCCAGCTCATAGGCGACGCTCGACTGCCAGAGCGTCTCGCCGCTTTCGGCATCGGTGACGGGGACCCAGGTGGCCGGGCGGGCGCTGGCCAGGGCATCGCCCGGCTCGTACCGGACCTCCAGCTCGATCGGCGCCAGCTGCTGGAAGGATTCGGCCCATTGCGCCCAGCCGAGCTCGGCCGCCGCGGTAATCTCGGCCTCATACGGCGCCAGGGTGCCGGTGGGATCGTCGAAGGCCACTGACAGGCCATAGGCCTCATCTTCGGAAGTGGCCAATTCCGGAATGGCCGGCGCCTCAGGGGCCGGCTCGGAGTCGGGCGCGCCGCGCGGTTCCTCGACCGTGATCGTCACCGTCGCGGTGTCCCGTCCGGCTTTGCCATCGCCAAGCACATAGGCGAAGCTGTCGGTGCCGGTGAAGCCGGCGTCCGGCGTATAGATGAGCCGGCCGTCTTCGGTTGCCGACACCGTGCCGTGCGCCGGTTGCTCCGGCACCAGGGCGGTCAGCGGGTCGCCGTCGGGATCGCCGTCATTGGCGAGGATGTCGATGGTGACGGCGCTGTCCGCCGGGATCACCGCGGTGTCGTCCTCGGCAACCGGCGGACTGTTGAAAACGCCGAAGCGCGCGAACAGGCCGAAGGTCGCAAAGCTGTCGCTGGAAAAGATGTCGTCGGCCGCAAAGGCCGTCGCGCCCGGGACGCCGTCGAACCGGAACTGGACGCTCATCGCGGGATCTCCCTTATGGCCATGGGCCCGCGGACCCTTCCTGCTGTCCGGCCCCTTCTAGCAGCGTCGCGGGTCGATGTACAGTGATTTTGAAACGCGGGGCGTGATATTCATGACGCAGAGTATTAGGCTGGCATTCCTCATAGGGACCGACTAGACTGCGCGGGCGCATGAGGGGACACGGACGACATGGCTGCGGGACGGACGGCGACGGCACAGCGCGATGCCGCGGGCAAATCGGAAGCCGGGAAGGCGCTGCGCTGGCGCCTCGGCCGCTGGCTGAAGCAGCAGCGGGAGGCCGCCGGGCTCACCCAGGCCGATCTCGCCGAGCGCCTCGGCCTGCGTTACTACTCCTTCATCTCGCAGGTGGAGGGGGGCTATGGCCGCATTCCCCAGGCGCTGTACATCGCCTGGGCCGACGCCCTGGCG
>JAAAOG010000014.1 GCA_009909005.1 Alphaproteobacteria bacterium
CCAAAGTTAAGAACGGCGCCGCCGCCGTTGGTGGTGTCATGATAGCCATTGACCAGAGCAAGGCCGTCCAGCGTGACAGTGTTACCGGCCTGTATATTGAAGATGCGGGATGTGTCGCTGCCGCTTATGGTGATGTCGGGGGCCCCGTCATCATCGCGGTCGCCGTCGACCATCAGGTTCTTGCCGATGGCCAGTTCACCGGTCGAAAGCGCAATCGTTTGGCCATCGAGCGCCGCATCGAAGTCGATCGTGTCGTCGGACGCGGCCACGCCGATCGCTTCGCGCAGCGACAGGCCGGTGCCGTCCGGCATACCGACGCTCTCGGTCCCGTCGAAGGCTTCATCGGTGGCGGTGGTTACGGTAATGGTCGCCATGGCGGTGCGCTCCTCGACAAAGCTCTTCGAGTCCAGAATCGACCCTGCACCCGCGTGGATTGCAGGGGTGTCCTTCAGCAATACGAGATTTCGGCGAGGATTGCGTGTAAAAAGATATTAAAATACACGCTTTACAAACAGGGGTTTGCCCCGGGCTGCAAGGGTCCCGACGGGACGCCGTCGGGACCGTTCCGGTCGTTCCTGAAACGCCAGACCGGCGGAGGGTGCACGCCCGACCGGCGGTCGGCTCAGTGCGGCAGTTCCTGGGATTGCGGCGGGGCGCCTTCCGGCTGCTGGGCGACGATGCGGAAGGCGCGGCTATCGGTCAGGTCCCGCCAGAAGGCCATGTTGGAGTAGCGCTTGAAGAGGTCGGGCGGCAGCACGGTCTGGCGCGGCCGCGGCGCCACGGAGCGATGGACGCGGTGCAGCCCGTCGAGCCCGAGCTGCGCGTCGAAGGCCGGGGCGTCGAACTCGACCGCGGCGAAATCATGGGCGAAAGGCTCTTCGCCGATGAACTGGTAGAGCAGCTGGAACACTTCGGCCGGGCGCTGGGTGAGCAGGTCGTAATCGACGATCACCAGCCGCTCGGCGAACTCGCCATAGCAGGCCTCGCGCAGGGCATGCCAGGCATAGCCGACCAGCCGGTTGGCGCCGGCCAGCGCCTCCAGCCGCGTGTAGACGGTCGAGCGTTCGGCCGGATTGTTGAACAGCCTTGTGTGCTCGAAGGCGTTGTTGCGGTATTGCCGCTCCAGGCTGTCCATCACCCAGGCGACGTCCCGGACGCAGCAGATCACCCGCGCCTCCGGAAACAGGCGCATGAGCATGGCGAGCTTGGCCGTCCAGGCGCGGTTGGTGTCGAAGATCAGCGCCTCGTCGCGGTCGGCGTAATAGGCGTCGAACAGGCCGCGCAGCAGCCGGGCCCGTTGTTCCTCGTTCACCATGGTCGACATCTCGGTGCCGGCCGAGACCTGGGCGATGATGCCGTCGGCGAGGCCGGCCAGCGGGCTGGAGATGCCGGCATGAAAGCGCGGGTTCTGGCGCAGGATGGCCGAGGTCAGGGTCGAGCCCGACCGCGGCAGCCCGGAGATGAAGTGGAAGCGCGGAGTCATCGGTGGGATCGCCTCGGTTGCCTGCCTGGGACGGGCGGGCAGTCAACGGCAATCGACGCGCCGACGCAAGCGACTCCCGGCCTGCGATGTCAGCTCTGCAGGATGCGGCGCAGCAGCTCGATATCCTCCGCGAAGGTCTGGTCGGTGTTGCAGAGTTCCTCGACCCGCTTGACCGCGTGCATGACCGTGGTGTGGTCGCGGCCGCCGAATTTGCGGCCGATCTCCGGCAGCGAGCGGGCGGTCAGCTGCTTGGCCAGGAACATCGCCACCTGCCGCGGCCGGGCGACCGAGCGCGAGCGCCGGGCCGAGGACATGTCGGAGACCCGGATGTTGAAATGCTCGGCCACCCGCTTCTGGATATCGTCGATGGTCACCCGGCGGTCGCTGGCGCGAAGCAGGTCCGACAGCAGCTCCTGCGAGGATTCGATGGTGATCGGCCGGTTGACCAGCTCGGCATGGGCGACGAGGCGGGTCAGCGCGCCCTCCAGCTCGCGGACATTGGAGGTGATGCGCTGGGCGAGGAACTCCAGCACCTTGCGCGGGATGGGCGTGCGCTGCTGCTCGGCCTTGGCCTGCAGGATCCCCAGGCGAAGTTCGTAGGTGGTCGGGTGGATGTCGGCGACCATGCCCCAGCCGAGGCGCGAGCGCAGCCGCTCCTCCATGCCCTCGAGGTCGGAGGGCGATTTGTCGGCCGAGACCACCACCTGGCGCTTCTGGTCGACCAGGGCGTTGAAGGTGTGGAAGAACTCCTCCTGGGTCGATTCCTTGCCGCTGATGAACTGGACGTCGTCGATCATCAGCACGTCGACCGAGCGGAACATCTCCTTGAAGCTGACCGTGTCCTTGAAGCGCAGGGCCCGGATGAACTGGTACATGAACTTTTCGGCCGACATGTAGAGCACCACCCGCTCGGGGTGGACGGCGCGGATGTGCCAGGCGATGGCGTGCATCAGGTGGGTCTTGCCGAGGCCGACCCCGCCATAGAGGAACAGCGGGTTGAAGGTGACCTCGGTCGCTTCCGCGACGCGGCGGGCGGCGGCGTGGGCCAGCTCGTTCGGCTTGCCGACGACGAAATTGTCGAAGGTGAAGCGCTGGTCGAGCGGCGCGCCGAAATCGTCGGTGCGCTCGGCGCCGTTGCCGGTGTCATTGGCCGCCTCCGGCAGGTCCTCCTCCGCGTCGTCATCCGCCGCCAGCGAGCCGGCGGCATGGATGCTGGGGGAGACGGTGAGGACCACCGACTGGATCCGGGCATTCTCGTGCGACCACAGGGCCTGGATGCGGTCGGCGTAATGCGTCATCACCCAGTCGCGCATGAACCGGGTCGGCACCGCGATCTCGACCTGGCCATTGTCGACATTCGCCAGGGTCAGGGGCTGCAGCCAGCTCTTGAAGGCCGGTTCGCCGACCTCGGCTCTCAACTGTCCGCGGATGCGGTGCCATTGTTCGTCAAAGGCCGATTCGGCCGATGCGCCCATCAATCTCGCCACTGTCTCGCCTCGCCGTTCGAACTGGGCCGCCGTGCCACATTGGTCTTGTGCCGGGCCGCGCTCGCGGATCGCCGACGGTTTCTTGGCTGTCGCAAAGGGCGCCAAACCCTCCGACAGGCAGCGGCAGTCACTTTCTGGCTGAAACAAAGGGGCCTAAGTGGAGGACCCGGAGAGTCTTAATAAATCAAGCGATTACGAAATATTCCCGCTTCTTCGGGCAACATTTCCCTACAAAGAAGGCGATAATTACAATCGAAAGCTTTGAAAAGGAAAAGAGCATTACCGTATGACATTTTGTCCCTCCGCAATTTTCTGTCAGCCTCCCAACGGATTTTCTAGGATAAGCGCCGCGTGACTGACCTGCAACCGAACAAAGCAGGACCGCCCAAAAAAGCAAAAAACGTTCTCCGCAATTGCGATTGCGAACCAGTCGGCAAGGCTTCCCGCGCCCGGGCCGGCGGCCCGGCGCGCCGGCCGGCACGACGGAGAGGGGGTACCGACTCCCGCCAACACAAAAAGCCGCGTATCGATCCGATACGCGGCCGGGCAGGACCCTTCGGGCAGCTAAGGCGCCGCATGCTCCGGCAGCGCCTTGATCCGCTGCGCATAGCGCGACAGCTTGCGGTTGGCGACGTTGCGATGAAGAACGCCCTTGGTGACGCCGCGATGCAATTCGGGCTGCGCGATCTTCAGCGCCGAATGGGCGGCGGTCTTGTCGCCGGCCTGAATGGCCAGTTCGACCTTCTTCAGAAACGTCCGGATCCGGCTGATGCGGGCGCGGTTCACCGCGGTACGCCGCTCGGTCTGCCGGATCCGCTTCTTTGCGGAGGCGTGGTTGGCCATCCTGTCCCCTTGGTCCCGTGCATAGCTCTGATGGGTAATCTTGACAGCTAGCCGATATCGAGGCCGGCGTCAAGCGCAACATGTGGTGCCGCGGCACCGCCCTCAAGAATCTGAGAAGTCCGGCTGGCGCTTTTCGACGAAGGCCGCCATGCCTTCCTTCTGGTCGTGGCTGGCGAAGGTCGCGTGAAACAGGCGCCGTTCGAACAGGATTCCCTCCGCCAGTGTCGTCTCAAAGGCGCGGTTCACCGATTCCTTGACCATCATGACCATGGGCTGGGACATGCTGGCAATGCGCTCGCCGACCTTGATCGCCTCGTCGACCAGCTCCCCGGCGGGGAGCACGCGGCTCACCAGGCCCGTCCGTTCGGCCTCGGCGGCATCCATCATCCGGCCGGTCAGGCACATCTCCATGGCCTTGGCCTTGCCGACATAGCGGGTCAGGCGCTGGGTGCCGCCGGCTCCGGGAATGGTGCCGATGGTGATCTCCGGCTGGCCGAACTTGGCGTTGTCGCCGGCCAGGATGAAGTCGCACATCATCGCCAGCTCGCAGCCGCCGCCCAGGGCATAGCCGGCGACCGCCGCGACCAGCGGCTTGCGGGCCGTGGCGACACGCTGCCATTTCTTGATGAAGTCGTCGGCGAAGGCGTCCATGAACCCCTTGTCGGCCATCTCCTTGATGTCGGCGCCGGCGGCGAAGGCCTTTTCCGAGCCGGTCACGACCATGCACCCGATCGACCGGTCGGCATCGAAGGTCTCGATCGCCTGGACGAGTTCGGAGATCAGCCGGCTGTTCAAGGCGTTCAGCGCCTTGGGCCGGTTGAGGGTGATGAGCCCGACCTTGCCGCGCGTCTCGACGATAATCGTTTCGTAGGCCATGGGTGCGGTATCCCTGCAGAAAGAGGAAGACGGGCGCCGGATCCGGGTCCCGCGGCGCCCGGCCGGCCGTCTGCTATATCATCACCGCTGTCGGACCGGGCAATAGAAAGTGCTGCGGCCGGATTGCACCAGCCGGCCGATGCCGCCGGTCCGCGCCCGGTCGCAGGTGCAGCCCGGGCAGGCCTCGCCTTCCCGGTCGTAGACCGCCCATTGATGCTGGAAATAGCCGAGCTCGCCCGAGGCCTGGACATAGTCGCGCAGGCTGGAGCCGCCGGCGGCGATCGCCTCGGCCAGCACCGCCTTGACCGCGGCGACCAGCCGCCGCGCCCGCGCCCCGGTGAGGGTGTGGGCGCGCCGGAGCGGCGACAGCCGGGCCCGGAACAGCGATTCGCAGGCATAGATGTTGCCGATGCCGGCGACGATCTTCTGGTCGAGCAGCGCCGCCTTGACCGGCATCTGCCGCCCGGCCAGCACCCGCGACAGATAGGCCGGCGAAAAATCCGCCTCCAGCGGCTCCGGGCCCATCCCGGCCAGCGCCCGGCAGTCGGCCAAGCCGGCCGCCGGGACCAGGTCCATCATGCCGAAGCGCCGGGCGTCGGTGTAGCGCAGCTCGGTCCCGTCATCGGTCAGGACCACCACATGATCGTGCGGCCCCGGCGGCGTCGCCTCCGGGGGGCCCAGGATGATGCGCCCCGACATGCCGAGATGCACCAGCCAGACCATCTGGTCATCCAGGTGCACCAGGATGTACTTTCCCCGCCGCCCGATCCTCGCCACCCGCCGGCCGGTCAGACGGGCGGCGAAGTCCGGCGGCAGCGGAAAGCGCAGATCGGCGCGGCGCTGCACGACCGTGGCAAGCCCGCGCCCCTCGAGCTTGGACGCGAGGCCGCGGCAGACGGTTTCGACTTCCGGCAGTTCGGGCATAGCCCCTAAGATAAGACGTCGCTCCTGGCTTTGGACCTCGCCCCATGACGCCCATCACATCCGATTCCGATCTTCCGGCCGGCCCCGGCAGCGAAGCCCACTGGTTCGGCGCCCGCCCGGTCCGGCCGGCGGAAAAGACGCCGCTGGTGCGCGGCGTCTTCGCCAGCGTCGCCGGCCGCTACGACCTGATGAACGATTTGATGAGCGGCGGCATCCACAGGCTGTGGAAGGCCCGGCTGATCGCCATGATGCCGCCGCGCCGCGGGGGCACCCTGCTCGACATGGCCGGCGGCACCGGCGATATCGCCTTTCGCTATCTCGACCGGGCGGAGCGGGCCGGCGTGGAGACCGGCGCCATCATCTGCGATCTGAGCGAGGAGATGATCGCCGTCGGCCGCGACCGGGCGATCGACCGCGGCATGATTCGCCATCTCGCCTTCGTCGCCGGCAATGCCGAGGCGCTGCCGCTCGCCGACCGCTCGGTGAACCTCTGCACCATCGCCTTCGGGCTGCGCAACGTCACCCATATCGACCGGGCCCTGGCGGAGGCGCGGCGGGTGCTGCGGCCGGGCGGGCGCTTCTTCTGCCTGGAGTTCAGCCATGTCGTGCTGGAGCCGCTGGCGCGGCTCTATGACCGCTACAGCTATGCCGTAATCCCGCGGCTGGGGCAGGTGGTGACCGGAGACCGCGACAGCTACCAATATCTGGTGGACAGCATCCGGCGCTTTCCGACCCAGGAACAGCTGGCCGGGCGCATGGCGGCGGCCGGTCTGTCGCGGGTGCGCTGGAGCAATCTCAGCGGCGGGATCGCCGCCATTCATTCCGGCTGGCGCCTGTAGGGCCTTGCCGCCCGCCTCCGAAAATAGTCCCCGGGCCTTTTGTACGACAAAAGGCCTTTGCCCTTCTGCATGGCGGGATTAGTATCGTTATCACAGTCACGCGCTGTGATACGGGGCCGATCTCCATGCTGGCGGACAAGCGCATTCTGCTGATCATCGCGGGCGGCATTGCCGCCTTCAAGACCCTCGACCTGATCCGCCGGCTGAAGGAGCGGGGGGCGGCGGTGCGCGCCATCCTGACCCGCGGCGGCGCCCAGTTCGTGACGCCGCTGTCGGTCGCGGCGCTGACCGAGGACAAGGTCTATCAGGACATCTTCTCCCTGACCGACGAGGCGGAGATGGGGCACATCCAGCTGTCCCGCGCCGCCGACCTGCTGGTCGTCGCGCCGGCGACGGCCGACCTCCTCGCCCGCATGACCGCCGGCCTGGCCGACGATCTCGCCACCACCGCCCTGCTGGCGACCGACAAGCCGGTGCTCTGTGCCCCGGCCATGAACGTGCGGATGTGGACCCACCCGGCCACGCAGCACAATCTCCGCGTCCTGGCCGAGCGCGGGACCCTGTTCGTCGGACCGAACGAGGGCGATATGGCCTGCGGGGAATACGGCCCCGGGCGCATGGCCGAGCCCCTGGAAATCCTCGCCGCGATCGAGACGGTGTTCGCCCGGGCCGGGCGCGGCACCGCGCCGCTTGCCGGGCGGCGGGCGATCGTCACCTCCGGGCCGACGCACGAGCCGATCGATCCGGTGCGCTATCTCGCCAACCACTCCTCCGGCAAGCAGGGCCATGCCATCGCGGCGGCGCTGGCCGAACGGGGCTGTGAGACGGTGCTGGTCACCGGCCCGACCCGCGAGGCCGACCCGCCGGGCGTGGCGGTTGCCGCCGTGACGACGGCGCGGGAGATGCTGGCCGAATGCGAGCGGGCCCTGCCGGCCGACATCCTGGTCTGCGCCGCCGCCGTCGCCGACTGGCGCGTGGCCGAAGAGGCCATGGGCAAGATCAAGAAGGACGGCGGGCCGCCGCGGCTGGTGCTGACCGAGAACCCCGACATCCTTGCCACGCTGAGCGCGCCGGGCCCGCAGCGGCCGGCCCTGGTGATCGGCTTTGCGGCGGAGACGGAAAACGTCGTGGAGCAGGCGCGGGCCAAGCGCCGCCGCAAGGGCTGTGACTGGATGCTGGCCAATGACGTGTCGCCGGCCACCGGCACATTCGGCGGCGACAGCAACACCGTGCACCTGCTGCGCGGCGATGCGGTGGAAGACTGGCCGCGCGCCAGCAAGCGCGATGTCGGCATCCGGCTCGCCGACGCCATCGCCGGCCATTTCGCCGGCGGCGGCGGGGAGTCCGGCGCATGACCCTGACCGTGCCGATCATCCGGCTGCCGCATGCGCGCGACCTGCCGCTGCCCGCCTACGCCACCGCCCAGGCGGCCGGGCTCGACCTGCTGGCCGCCCTCGCGGCGGAACAGAGCCTCGCCCCCGGCGCCCGCCTGGCGGTGCCGACCGGCATCGCCCTTGCGCTGCCGCCGGGCTACGAAGGCCAGGTGCGGCCGCGCTCCGGCCTCGCCTTGTCGGCCGGCCTGACCGTGCTCAACAGCCCCGGCACCATCGACGCCGACTATCGCGGCGAGGTGATGGTGCTGCTGATCAATCTCGGCAGCGAGCCGGCGGCGATCCGGCGCGGCCTGCGCATCGCCCAGCTGGTGGTGGCCCCGTGCTGCACCG
Organism: Alphaproteobacteria bacterium; assembly: GCA_009909005.1. Taxonomy (GTDB): domain Bacteria; phylum Pseudomonadota; class Alphaproteobacteria; order DSM-16000; family Inquilinaceae; genus JAAAOG01. Next base: position 8,177 of record JAAAOG010000014.1, read on the forward strand.
TCCGCTGGGAGGACCGCGGCAGCGATCTTGAGGCCAGCCCGCGCGGCGCCGGGGGGTTCGGCTCCACCGGCCTCGGCACCGATTGAGGAGGAGGTACCGGGCCGATGTTCCGACTGTCCAAGAAGCTGATGTTCGCCATCGAAGCGGTGCTGGACATCGCCTACAACTCCGCCGACGAGCCGGTGCAGTCGAGCGAGATCACCCGCCGCCAGGGGATCCCGCGGCGCTATCTCGAACAGGTGCTGCAGCACCTGGTGCGCGACGGGGTGCTGAGCGGCGTCCGCGGACCCCGCGGCGGCTATCGGCTGGCGCGCGAACGCCGGCGAATCACGGTCGGCGACATCGTCCGCGTCGTCCGCAGCATGGAGGCCGCCGCCGACCCGACCGAGGACCCGGCCGGGTCGCCGCTCGGCCATGCCATCGTCCGGCCGATGTGGCAGGATATCCATGCCGAACTTATGGACAGGCTGGACTCGCTGACGATCGACGACCTCTGCCGCCGGGCCCAGAACAAGGGCGTGGCGCGCGAGGCCAAGAGCGACGCCGATTTTTCGATTTGAATCGGCGGCCGGATCGGCTAAATCTTCAGTTAGGCAAGGTAAAATTTTCTAATTTACATGAGGAGGGTGTAAAATGGATGCGCCAATCGCCGCGACACCGGAGCACGCGTCGTTCCGCGGCCGGGTCTATGACTCGATCCTCGACACGATCGGCGCCACGCCGCTGGTGCGGGTCAAGCGCCTGCAGGCCGAGTACGGCGTGAAGGCCGACGTCCTCGCCAAGCTCGAATTCTTCAACCCGCTGTCCAGCGTCAAGGACCGGATCGGCCTGTCGATGATCGAGGCGATGGAGCGCGAGGGGCTGATCACGCCCGGCAAGACGATCCTGGTCGAGCCGACCTCGGGCAATACCGGCATCGCCCTGGCCTTCGTCGCGGCGGCCAAGGGCTACCGGCTGATCCTGACCATGCCGGAGACCATGTCGATCGAGCGGCGGAAGATGCTGAAGCTGCTCGGCGCCGAGCTGCACCTGACCGAAGGGCCGAAAGGCATGAAGGGCGCGATCGCCCGGGCCGAGGAACTGCTGGCCGATATGCCGGACGCCGTCATGCCGCAGCAGTTCAAGAACGCCGCCAATCCGGAGATCCATCGCAACACGACGGCGGAGGAAATCTGGAACGACACGGCCGGCCAGTGCGACATCCTGATTTCCGGCGTCGGCACCGGCGGCACGCTGACCGGTGTTTCGGAGGTCATCAAGGCACGCAAGCCGGGCTTCAAGGCCATCGCGGTGGAGCCCGAGGACAGCCCCATCCTCTCCGGCGGCCAGCCCGGACCGCACAAGATCCAGGGGATCGGCGCCGGTTTCGTGCCCGACATTCTCAATACCGGGCTGATCGACGAGGTCATCCAGATCTCGAACCAGCGGGCCTTCGACATGGCCCGGCATGCCGCGCGGGCGGAAGGGCTGCCGGCCGGCATCTCCTCCGGCGCGGCGCTGGCCGCAGCCTTCGAAATCGGCGCCCGACCGGAAAATGCCGGCAAGATGATCGTGGCCATCATTCCCTCGATCGCCGAGCGCTATCTCTCGACCGCCCTCTTCGAAGGGCTGGACTGACCGGCTGACGCGGACCGGCCTGCCCTCAAGGCCGGCCGGCCCGGCGGCCCTCGCGGCGGCCGGATTCAGCCGCCGCCGGCGGTGGCCCGGCGGGCCGCCACCGCGGACAGGACCTCGTCCAGCGTATCCGCCGCCCGGCCGATGCCGTGATGGTCGAGCGCGGTGTTGCGGGCCGCGGTGGCGTAGGTCTTGCGGAAATTCTCGTGGCGCAGCAAGAACATGACGGCGTTGGCGAAGTCGGCCTGGTTCCCGGCTTCGGCGAACTTGCCGGTGACGCCGTCGCGGGCGACGTCCGACACCGCCCCGCCCTGGCCGACCACGACCGGCAGCCCGCAGGCCTGCGCCTCGAGGATCGCCCGGCCATGCCGCTCATGCACGGCGGGCCAGATATAGAGATCGCACGCCAGATAGAGCGGCAGCATCTGCTGCGGCGCCAGGGCGCCGACCCAATGGACGCGCCCGCGCGGCAAATAAGCGAGCCAGCCAAGCACGTCGCGGCGCAGCGGACCGTCGCCGACGACGATGAGGCGCCAGTCCAGCGCCGCCATCCGCTGCAGCGAGGTGGCGAGGATTTCGTAGGACTTCAGCTTGTCGGCATCGCGCATCATCCCGACGCTCAGCAGCCACGGCACGTCCTTCGACAGCTGATAGCGGGTGGCCAGCGCTTCCCGGTGCTGGACGCGGGCCTTGCGCGCGGCCTCGACCGGACCCAGCGCCAGAAAGGGCAGCATGGCGGTGTGCCGGGCCGGGTCGGGCAGGCGTCCGGCCAGCCCGGCCGCCGCATGGCGGGTCAGGGTGACCACCGCCTCCGCCTGCGCGAGCGCCGCCGCCGTCGGATCGTCGCCGTCGTCGTCGCCGTCACCGGCCAACGCGGCGTCCGCCGCGGAGGCCGGCGGCATCGGCTCGATCAGCACCAGCGGTATGTCGAGCGCCGCCGCCACGCGCGGGCCCAGCCGGTCGATCGCATCGTCGCCGGCATGATAGGTGATCCAGGCCTCCGGCCTGGCCTCCGGCGGGCGGCGCTTCAACCGCGCGATCAGCCGCCCGGCCAGCCTCTCCCCCAGCCCGGCGAGACGGTCGCGGCGGCCGGGCACGTCGCCGGCATCGGCGCTGCAGAAGATCGAGGCGATTTCCACCTGATGGCCGGTCAGGCTCAGGGCATGAATGAGCTGGCGCGCCGTCTCGGCCGCACCGGACGGCTCCCGGCTGCCGGGCGCGCGAAACGGGCAATAAAAAGCGAGGCGCATAAAGGGACCTCAACTCATCAAGAGGGGACGTGGGGTGCCGGCTCACCGGCCGCGCATGCGCGATCTTAGCGTGGACGCGACGCAAAGCTGACGATAATGTGCGCGGGCCGTAATGGTTTTTGGCCCGACAAAGCGATTGAGCACCGATCCATGGCCTCGCCGGAACTCCTCGACTTCGAGTCATTGACCGCGCCGATCTCCGACGACACTCCGGTCGGCGAGGATCCCCGCGAAGACCCCGCGCCCAATTCCCTTTACCAGCAGATCAAGATCGCCCGCGACGCCGCCCGCAATGCCGAACGCATGGCCGAGGGCGAGGAGGAGGACACCGGCGCCGTGGTGCCGGAATGGCGCACCATTGCGACGCTGGCCCCCAAGCTGCTGTCGACCCAGGCCAAGGACCTGGAAGTGGCCATCTTTCTGCTCGAGGCGCTGCTTCGGGAGGCGGAGTTTGCAGGTCTGCGCGACGGCCTGCGGCTGATCCGGGAACTGGTCGAGAGCTATTTCGAGACCATGCACCCGCTGGAGGAATATCAGGGCAAGACGACCGATTTCGAATTGCTCAACAATCTGAACGGCCTGCTGCCGCAGCCGATCCAGCGTCTGCCGATCACCCAGGGCGCGTCGGTCGAGCCCTTCGCCACCTGGCATTACGCCCAGGCGAATCAGGTGGCCCTGATCGCCGATCCGCAGCGCAAGCAGGCCCGGATCGATGCCGGCGCCGTCACCTTCGAGCAGATCGCCACCGCCGTGCGCGAGACCGAGCCGCGGTTCTTCCTGACGCTGAAGGAGGATGTGGCGGCGTGTTTCGAGGAATTCCGCAAGCTCGACACGACGCTTGAGGAAAAATGCGGGTCCGATGCTCCGTCGCTCGGCCGGGTGCGCGAAGTCCTGCAATTGGTCACCGAGGCGATCGAGCAGGTCACCAAGGACGTGACCTTGCCGGAGGCGGGCGGCGGCGAGACGGCGGCCGACGCGGCCGAAGCTGCGGAACCCGGCGCAGCGGCGGCGGCTGGGGCGGGGCCTGCGGCACCGGCCGGGGCTGCGGGGCGCGGCCGGGGCGCGGACGTGATCGAAACGCGCGAAGATGCCTTCCGCATGTTATTGAAAGTGGCCGATTTCTTTCGTCGCATGGAGCCGCATTCGCCGCTTTCCTATACTTTGGAAGAGATGGTGCGGCGCGGGCGCATGCCGCTCAAGGATCTGCTGGCAGAGCTGATCCCCGATGCCGATGCCCGCAACGGCTTCCTGATGCGCGCGGGCATTGAACCGCCCCAGGAAGAGGGGTATTGACGGGCCCCAGCATCGGCCCGCTTTAGCAGTGTTGCCGTGCCGCGGGATCCCGCATTCGCGAGTGTTCGGCAGCCCGGCCATGCAAAGGCGTCAAAGGCGGTGAAGAAGACGTTGATGCGTTTGCAAACGTCGCGCACTATGTGCTGCCGGCCGGTCCCTGTGCCGAGACCGGAAGGGTGTTTGTTTGGGACGACCAGAATGCCGATGGGAGGCGGAGTGACATGGCCAGCATTCATGAAAAGTTGCAACGTGTCCGCAAGCCGAGGGTCCATATCAAGTATGAGGTGGAGACCGAGGGTGCGGTTGTCGAGAAAGAGCTGCCGTTTGTGGTTGGTGTCCTGGGGGATTTTTCCGGCGATCCGACGGGCGAACTGAAGCCGCTCAAGGACCGGAAGTTTATTCAGATCGACCGGGACAACTTCAACGATGTCATGCGCCGCATGACACCGGGCCTGAATATTCGCGTGGAAAATACTTTGAAGGGCGACGGCAGCGAGATGCCGGTTTCCCTGCGGTTCGATTCCATGGACGATTTCGACCCCGGACGGATTGTCGAGCAGGTCGAGCCGCTGCGCCGCCTGCAGGAGACCCGCGACCAGCTGCGCGATCTCCTTTCCAAGGCCGACCGCTCGGAAGACCTGGAGACCCTGCTCGAAAAGGTGCTGAGCAACAGCGATCAGCTGGGGGCCCTGCAGAAGGAACTCGGGATCACCCCCGGGGCCTCCGCTGAGGGCGGCGAGACCGGCGCTTCCGAGACGGGCGCCGAAGGCGAGACGAAGGAGACCTGACAATGAGCCCGGCCGATACCGAATCCGCTGTTCAACCCGGCGCCGCTGCGGCGACGACGGAAACCGCTGGCCTGCTCGATCAGGCGATTGCCGCGACCAAGCAGACCGAGCCCGAGCGCACCCAGGCCCTGCTGAAGACGCTGACCGAAGAGGCGTTGAAGGGCACGGTGACGTTCAGCAAGAACCTCACCATCACCCTCACCCAGGCCGTCGACGCCATCGACCGGCAGATGTCGAAGCAGCTGGCGGCGATCATGCACCATGACCGCTTCCGGTCGCTGGAAGGGTCGTGGCGCGGCCTGCATTACCTTGTGATGAACAGCGAGACCGGCACCTCGCTGAAGCTCAAGGTCATGAACAGCAGCAAGCGCGAACTCTACCGCGACCTCTCCAAGGCGGTCGAGTTCGACCAGAGCAACCTGTTCAAGAAGATCTACGAGAACGAGTTCGGCACCCCGGGCGGCGAGCCCTATGGTGCCATGATCGGCGATTACGAGTTCACCAACCATCCGGAAGACATCGAGCTTCTCGGCAAGGTCTCGAACGTCGCCGCGGCAGCCTTCGCGCCGTTCATTTCGGCCGCCGCGCCGAAGCTGTTCGGGTTCGACAGCTTCCAGGAGCTGTCCAAGCCGCGCGATCTCGCCAAGATCTTCGATTCCATCGAATACGCCAAATGGCGCGGCTATCGCGACAGCGAGGACAGCCGCTTCGTCACCCTGGTGATGCCGCGGGTGCTGGCCCGCCTGCCCTATGGCGAGATGACCAAGCCGATCGACGAGTTCCAGTACGAGGAGGCGCCGCCGGATCCGGCGACCGGCCAGCCGAAATCGCTGGGTCACGACGAATATTGCTGGATGAACGCCGCCTACATGATGGGCGCGCGCCTGACCGACGCCTTCGCGCAATATGGCTGGTGCACCTCCATTCGCGGTGCGGAGGGCGGCGGCAAGGTCGACGGCCTGCCGATGCATCTCTTCGTCAGCGATGACGGCGACGCCGACCAGAAGTGCCCGACCGAGATCGGCATCACCGACCGGCGGGAGAAGGAACTGAGCGATCTCGGCTTCCTGCCGCTGTGCCACTACAAGAATACCGACTATGCCGTGTTCTTCGGCGCGCAGACGACCCAGAAGCCGAAGAAGTACGACCGGCCGGAAGCCACCGCCAATGCGGCGATCTCCGCCCGCCTGCCCTACATGATGGCGACCTCGCGTTTCGCCCATTACCTCAAGGTCATGGCGCGCGACAAGATCGGCTCGTTCATGGAGGCGTCGGACTGCGAGGAGTGGCTGAACCGCTGGATCATGAACTATGTCAACGGCAACCCGAACTCCGGTCCGGAGCTGAAGGCCCGCTACCCGCTGCGCGAAGCCCGGGTGCAGGTCCGCGAGATCCCCGGCGCACCGGGGTCCTACAACGCCGTGGCCTGGATGCGGCCCTGGCTGCAGATGGAGGAGCTGACCACCTCCATGCGCATGGTGGCGCGTATCCCGCAAATGGGCTGAGCGGCTGATGGTCGACGATCCGGCGGAGGGCGAAGCCACGGTCATTATGCGCCGGCCGGTTTCGCCCGCCGCCGCCGCGCCGCCGCCGCCGCCCGCCCCGAAGCGGCCGGCCGGTCCCCCGCCCTTGCGGCAGCGGATCGCGTCGGCCGTTCTGGCCGCCGGGACGGATACCCCGGACGACCGCCTGCTGCAGGCCTTTCTCGCCCCGGGGCGGGAAAGGCCGGCGGGCGCCCCGCCGGCGGCCGCGGCCCCTGCGCCGGCCGGGAAACCGGGCGGGGCGGACGGCATCGCCCGCCCGGACCTGCTCGCCGTGCGGTTCCTCTGGGCGTGGTTCGGCAACCGGCTGATCGACGATCCGAACCTGCGCGGCCGGCGGCTGACCGAGGCGCTGGACCGCGATATCGCCGCCATCGACCGGCTGATGAGCGCGCAGGTCGATGCGGTGCTGCACCATAGGCGTTTCCAGCGTCTGGAGGCCTCCTGGCGCGGCATCGCCTATCTGGTCCACCAGGCGGATCAGGGGGTCGGCATCAAGGTCAGGCTGCTGGATGTGTCCTGGGCGGAACTCGCCCGGGACCAGGACCGGGCCATCGAGTTCGACCAGAGCCAGCTGTTCGACAAGGTCTACAATACCGAGTTCGGCATGCCGGGCGGCGAGCCCTTCGGCGTGCTGATCGGCGATTACGAGGTGCGGCACCATCCGGCCCAGATCGCCGCCCTGAAGGGCCTGTCCGCCGTCGCGGCGGCCGCCTTTGCCCCCTTCATCGTCGGTGCCGCACCGGAGTTGATCGGGCTCGACAGCTTTCGCGAGCTGAGCCTCACCATCGACCTGCAGGGCATTTTCCGGCAGAAGGACTATGCTTCCTGGCGCGGACTGCGGGAGATGGACGACAGCCGCTTCCTGGGCATCACCGTGCCGCGCATCCTGATGCGCCTGCCGCATGAGGACGATCCGGCCTGCTGGTACGGCTTTCGCTATCGCGAGAGCGTCGAGGGCCCCGACCTCGGCAATTACCTCTGGGGCCCGGCCAGTTTCGCCTTCGGCAGCGTGCTGATGCGCGCCTTCGCGGATTACGGCTGGTTCGCCGATATCCGCGGCGCGCCGCGCGACGTGCTGACCGGCGGGCTGGTCACGGATTTGCCGGTGCACTGCTTCGGCACCGATGCCGACGGCGTCGCCATCAAATACTCGACCGACGTGTCGATCTCGGAAAAGCAGGAAATTCAACTGAGCGAGCTCGGCTTTATTCCGCTGAGCAAGTGCAAGGATACCGACTACTCGGTTTTCTACAGCAATCAGTCGCTGCAGATGCCGAAGAAATATGACCGAAAGATCGCTACGGCGAATGCGCGGCTGTCCTCGATGCTGCAATACATGCTGTGCGTGTCGCGGTTCAGCCATTACGTCAAGGTCATCGTCCGTGACCGCATCGGCGCCTTCGCCACGCCCGAGGAATGCCAGGACTTCCTGTATCGCTGGCTGATGAGCTATTGTACCTCCAACGACAATGCGCCGCTCAGCCAGAAGGCGCGGTTTCCTTTGCGGGAGGCCAATGTTCAGGTGCGCGAGCAGCCCGGACGGCCGGGCGACTATCTGGCGACCGTGCATCTGCGCCCGCATTACCAGTTGGACCAGGTGGTGGCAGGCTTCCGCCTCGTCACCGAAGTCGCATCGAAGACGGGCCAATAGACACCGGCCCGCTTGGGCCAGGGCATGAGTGCCGCCGGCATCAGGCGGCCGATCAGGAGACCGGAGGGAGCCGCCATGGCAACAAGAGCGCAGGAGCATTTCGAGGCCGGCGATATCCAGGCCGCGATCGAGGCCCAGAATGCCGAGGTCAAGGCCCATCCGGCCGATGTCGACCGCCGCGGCTTCCTGGCCGAACTGCTCTGTTTCGCCGGGAATCTCGAGCGGGCCGATTTGATGCTGGACACGGTGTTCAAGCAGGCGCCGGCCGCCGCCCCGAATATCGCGCTGTTCCGCCAGGTGATCCGCGGCGAGCAGGCGCGGCGCCAATTCTTCGCCGAAGGCCGGGTGCCGGAATTCCTGGCCGAGCCCGAGCCGCACATTCAGAACTACCTGCAGGCGGCGATCGCCCTGCGCGAGGGCGACCTCGCCGGGGCGCTGGCGGCCGCCGGCCGGGCGGAAGAGGCGCGGCCCGCCATCCATGGCAAGCACAACGGCAAGCCCTTCGACGACCTGCGCGATATCGACGACCTGACCGCCGGCATTTTCGAAGTGGTGACCAGCACCGGCAAATATTACTGGGTGCCGATGGAGCGGGTCGAAATCATCGAGTTCCGCGACATCGAGCGGCCGCGCGACCTGATCTGGCGCCGCGCCCATATGGTGGTCGCCGGCGGCCCGGACGGCGAGGTGTACATGCCGGCGATCTATTGCCCGGTCGGGACGGACGGCGCCGAGTTGTGGGACGATCGTGCCCGGCTCGGGCGGGTGACCGACTGGATCGGCGGCGACGGGGCGCCGGTCCGCGGCATCGGCCAGCGGACGCTGCTGGTCGGGGAGGAGGCGGTGCCGCTGCTCGAGCTCGGCACGCTGGAATTCGGCCATCCGGCATAAGCGGGCCGGCCCCGGGGTCGGCCGAGCGGACCGCATGAAACCGGAGACCGGAGGAACGAATGCCACCACGCGACGCCGACCAGACGGTGCTGCCGTCGGTGCTCGACCGGCTTCTCGACCCGAACCCGGAGCTGGAGCGCGACCCGCCCCGGGGCCGCGGCCAGGCGCTGACCGAGCTCCGCTCCTCGGTCGGCCGCGACCTGGAGAATCTGTTGAACACCCGGCAGCGCTGCCTGTCCTTCCCGCCGCAGCTGACCGAACTCGACCAGTCCATGGTCAATTACGGCATTCCGGACTTCTCCGGCGCCAATTTCGCCACAACCCAGGGCCGGCACGAATTCCAGGGCGCCATCGAACGGACCATCCGGCGCTACGAGCCGCGCTTCAAGACGGTGAAAGTCTCGCTTCTCGAGAACCGGGAGCCGGAGGACCGCACCATCCGCTTCCGCATCGAGGCGCTGATGTATGCCGAACCGGCGCCGGAGCAGATGATCTACGACTCCGTTATCGACCCCGTGACCCGTGACTTTTCGGTGGTGAGCAGCTGACATGGCCGACGAGCTTCTCCCCTATTACAACAAGGAGCTCGGCTATATCCGACGCTTGGCGGCCGAATTTGCCGAAGTCCACCCCAAGATCGCCGGGCGCCTGCGCATCAGCGCCGATGTCGTCGAGGACCCGCATGTCTCGCGGCTGATCGAGGCGGTCGCCTATCTCAATGCCCGCATCCGGCACAAGCTGGACGACGATTTCCCGGAACTGACCAATGCGCTGCTGGGGGTGCTCTATCCGCACTACCTGGCCCCGATCCCCTCCATGGCGATCGTCCAGATGCGCTGCCAGCCGGACATGCCGGGCCGCTACACCGTGCCCGCCGGCGCCGAGATCGAGACCGAAGAGGTGGCCGGCGAGCCCTGCCGCTACCGGACCGGCTATCCCGTGACGCTCTGGCCGATCGTGCTGGAGGCGGCAAGCCTGACCGGCCGGCCCCTGGTCGCGCCGGCCAATCCCAAGGCGCCGGGCGCCGTCGCCTCGCTGCGGCTGACCCTGCGCTGCCTCGCCAAGGACATGACCTTCACGGCGTTGAAGCTGGATTCGCTGCGGTTCTTCCTGCGCGGGCTGCCGAACGAGGTCTACCGACTCTACGAGCTGATCTTCAACAACGCCGTCTCCATTGCCCTGGCGGAATCGGCCGCCGATCCCGATCCGGTGATCCTCGACACCGCATGCATCCAGCCGGTCGGCTTCGGGCTGGATGAGGGGCTGCTGCCCTATTCCCCGCGCTCGTTTCTCGGCTACCGGCTGCTGACCGAGTTCTTCACCTTCCCGGAGAAGTTCCTGTTCTTCGACCTCAGCGATCTGCCGATCGGCCGGACGGTCGAGTTCGGCAACAAGATGGATATCTTCATCTATCTGAACCGGACAGAGGCCGATCTGGAACGCAGCATTTCGCACGAATCCTTCGCCCTCGGCTGTACGCCGATCATCAATCTGTTCCGGCAGCGCGCCGAGCCGATCCAGCTCAGCCGCAACACCTATGACTACCGCGTCGTGCCGGATGCCCGCCGGCAGGGGGCGATGGAGGTCTATGCGGTCGAGACCGTGCGGGCCATCGCGCCCGACGATACCGAGGTCGAGTACCTGCCCTTCTATTCGATCAAGCATGCCGAGGCGCAACGCGCCCAGAACACCTTCTGGCATGCCAGCCGCCATGTTGCCGGGGCGCAGGATCCGGCGACGGAGCTTTACCTCTCCTTCGTCGATCTCGGCTTCGACCCCAATATCGCGGCGGACTGGGTGGTCTCGGTCTGGACCACCTGCCTCAACCGCGACCTGCCGAACAAGCTGCCCTTCGGCGGCGGCCGGCCGAAGCTGAACCTGCTGGAGGCCGCCTCGGTAGTGCAGAGCTGCGTCTGCCTGATGGCGCCCACCCATACCTTGCGGCCGGCCATGGGCCAGCACGGCCGCTGGCACCTGGTCTCGCACCTCGCCCTCAACCACCTCTCGCTCACGGATACGGTGGAAGGCGCCGACGCGCTGAAGGAGATCCTGAAGCTTTACGATTACCGGGATTCCGCCGATACCCGGGCGGTGATCGACTCCATCCTCAGCGTCAACAGCCAGCGGATCGCCGCCCGCGTCGCCTCGCGCGGCGTCTCGGCGGTCTGCCGCGGCATGGAGGTGGTGGTCGAGTTCGACCCGAAGGGCTTTTCCGGCAGCGGGCTCTATCTTCTCGCCTGCGTGCTGGAGCGCTTCTTCGCTCTCTATTGCACCGTCAATTCCTTCACCAAGATGGTGGCCAAGGTGAAGGGCCGGGCGGAGACCCTGCGCGTCTGGCCGCCGCGGGCCGGGGACCGGCCGCTGCTATGAGCGAGCCGGGCTCGCCGCTCGACCGGCTGTTCCGGCAGCCCTATGCCTTCTCCTTCTTCGAGGCGGTCTGGCTGCTGGAGCGGGCCAGCCGTGCCGAGGCGGCGGCGGACGGGCGGTTCGAAAAACGGGACGCCATCGGCGAGGACGGCGACCCGCGCAAGGAGGCGGTGCGGCTGCGCGCCCTGCCGGCGCTGACCTTTCCGGCCGCCGAAATCCAGAAGATCGTGGAGCCGAAGGCCGCCGATCAGACCGAGGACGAGTCCGCCCTGCGCCGGCCGCCCGGCCCGCCGGAAATGACGGTCGCCTTTCTCGGTCTGACCGGGCCCAGCGGAGCGCTGCCGCAGCACTATTCCGAGACGCTGCTGCGCGACCTGCGCGGCCGCAGCACCGCCCTCCGCGACTTCTTCGATATTTTCAATCACCGCAGCCTGTCGCTGTTCTTCCGCGCCTGGGAGAAATACCGGCTGCCGGCTTTCTACGACCGCTTCGGTGCCGGCGGCGACGACCCGATCAGCCGGCTGCTCTATGCGTTCTGCGGCTTCGGCACCCGCTATTTGCGAAACGGGGATTTTGCCGAAGCCCAGAAAGGGCCGCTTGAAATCGATGACGAGTCGGTCCTGCACTATTCCGGCCATCTCGCCCATTGGCCGCGCTCGGCCCTGGGCCTGGAAAGCCTGCTGTCGGACTATTTCGAGCGCACCGTCAAGGTCGAGCAGTTCCAGGGACGCTGGATTCGGCTGCGCGAAGACGAAACCAGCCTGCTTCCGACCCGCGCCCGGCCCAAGGGCCGCTTCTGCGCGCTGGGTGTCGACGCCATTTGCGGCGACCGGGTCTGGGACGTGCAGAGCAATTTCCGCCTGCGCCTCGGCCCGCTCACCTACAAGCAGTTCGTCGCCTTCATGCCCGACGGCCGGGAGCTGAAAAAGCTCGCCCATCTCGGCCGGCTCTATGTCGGACCCGGCATGAGCTTCGATGCCCAGCTGACCCTGAAAAAGGAGGAGGTGCCGCGCACCCGGCTGGGCGCCGAGGGGGAGCTCGCCCCGCGGCTGGGCTGGAACACCTGGGTCAAGAGCACGCCCTTCGAACAGGACGTCGACGACTCCGTGTTCATTCTCGACAATCTGTGAAACGGGCAGAACTGTCGGAAAACCTGCCCGGAACGCAGCCTATTATACATAGTTTCACTGTATATCTATTGATACCCCCGGACTATCCCGATGGATAGTTGGCCGACCTTTGTCTCAAAACAATAATACTGGGCTCACCAAGTGAAGGACCGGAGAGCCCTATGAAAAGTCCTGATATCTGGCTGGGACATGAGGAGCTGGACAGACAGCACGAAGATCTTGCCGACGCCGTCGCGCGGTTTTCCTTCGCCTCGCGGCAGAACGAAATGACGCAGGCGATTAACGATTTCTTTGAGATTTGGCGGGTCCACACCGCCTTCGAGGAACACCTTATGGCCCGCTCGGACTTTCCGTACGGTGCCATGCATATGGACGACCATTGTCGGATCACCCGGGACATTTCCGTGCTGTTCCGCCACTCGATCCGGGACGGTTTCACGGACAAGGACCGGATTATCACCCATCTCGACGACTGGTTCGAAGGCCATCTGCTGCGCTACGATCGCATGCTGGTCGAGCACCTGATGCGGGAACGGGTACCACTTCTTTAAAGGGCCGCGCCCGGCGGTTCTGTCGCTCTCAGATCACCCGGAAATCCAGCAGCCGCGGCAGCCACAGCGCCAGGCCGGGAAAGGCGGCGACGAGCGCCAGCGCCACGACCATGGCGACGAAGAACCAGACCACCCAGCGGAACGAGGCCTCCAGCGGCACACCGGCGATGCGGCTGGTCACCATCAGGTTGACCGCCACCGGCGGGGTGAACTGGCCGACGGCGATGGTCATCGCCATCAGGATGCCGAACCAGGTCAACCCCCAGTCGAAGGCCCGGGCAACCGGGATCAGCAGCGGCACCGCGATCAGATAGATGGAGATGCCGTCCAGCACCATGCCGGCCAGCAGCAGGAACACCAGCACCAGGCCGAGCACCACCCAGGGCTCGCTCGACAGCGACAGCAAGGCGCCGGCCGCCAGATTGAAGGCGCCCAGCGTGCTGCCCGCCCAGGCGAAGATGCCGGCCAGCGCGATGATGATCATGACGACGGCGGACGTCTGGGCGGAATCGGCCAGCGCCCGGTAGATCGTTCCCCAGGACAGCGAGCGGTAGAGCAGCCCGCCGACCAACAGACTGTAGGCGACGGCCACGGCCGCGGTCTCGGTCGGGGTGAACAGGCCGCTGCGCAGGCCGCCCAGAATGATCACCGGCGCCATCAGGCCCGGTGCGGCATCGAGGAAGCTCTGCAGCAGCGGCGGCCGCGGGGCGAGATCCTCGGCGCCGAAGCCGGCCCGCCGGGTCAGCCAGATCGCCGGGATCGCCAGAATGGCGGCGGCGAGCAGGCCGGGCACCAGGCCGGCGGCGAAGAGGGCGCGCAAATCCACGCCCGGCACCAGGATGGTGTAGACGATGAGTGCCACCGAAGGCGGGATGAGAATGGCGGTGGAGGCCGAGGCGGCGATCAGGCCGGCCGAGAAGCCGGCGGGATAGCCGGCCCGCACCATCGAGGGGATCAGGATCGTCGCCACGGCGGCGGCATCGGCCGGGCCCGAACCCGACATGCCGCCGAGGATCAGGCAGACCAGAATGGCGACGAGCGCCATGCCGCCGCGCCGCGGCCCGACCAGGGCCCGGGCGAAACGCACCAGCCGCGCCGCGACGCCCGAGCGCTCGAACAGCGTGCCGGTCAGGATGAACAGCGGGATGGCGATCAGCGGGTACTTGGCGATGGCATTGTAGCTGTTGGTGCCGACCGTCCCCAGCATGGCCGGGTTGAGGCCGATCAGGATGCCGATCACGCCGGCCAGTCCCAGGGCGACGCCGATCGGCGTGCCGATGACCAGCAGCACGAGCATCGCCAGCAGCAGCGCGAGGTCCGCTCCCGGGTGCATCACACCCGCCCGAGCCCGAGCCGCCGCAGCCGGCCGAGGAGCCGCAGCACGATCGCCGCCGAGAGGACCGGCAGCCAGATCGTATAGATCCAGCGCGGCAGGCCGAGGCCCGGCGATGTCTCCTCCCAGCGGATATCGTCGAGCGTCAGCTGGGCGCCGTACCAGACGATCAGCGAGAACATCGCCGTACTGGCCAGCAGCGACAGCGCCTCGCAGACGAACCGGCCGCGTGGGCCCAGCCGGTCGCGGAAAAAGGTGATGCGGATATGGCTGTCGGTCGCCACGGCCAGCGAAGCGCCGACAAAGGTCATGAACACCAGCAGAAAGACCGAGAACTCTTCGGTGAAGGCGAAGGAGATGTCGGTGACATAGCGGACGACGACATTGCCGAAGCTGATCAGGAAGATCAGCGCCATGGCCGCCGCCCCGGCCGCCTCCTCGATGCGGAGGGACGGCGGGCGGCGGGACGGCGGGCGGCGGGCGGGCGGGCCGGCGTCCTCGCCCGCCGCGCCATCCGGTTCGCGCGTGCCGTCCGCGGCCATTATTCGCCGTCGTGCCGGTTGGCGATCGACTCCTCGGCCATCTCGACGAGGTCGGGACCGATGTCCTCGGCCCATTCGTCATAGACGCCGCGCGTCGCTTCGACGAAAGCCCGGCGCTCCTCTTCGGAGAGACGGGTGACCGTGACGCCC
>JAAAOG010000078.1 GCA_009909005.1 Alphaproteobacteria bacterium
CGACAGGGTCGGCACCAAAATGGCGGCGCATTACCGCCTGACCGTCCCGGCCGGCGGCGAGCGGGTGGTGCGCCTGCGCCTCGCCAAGGACGAGGTGGCGCGGCCGTTCGACGACTTCGATGCCATCCTTGCCCGGCGCCGGGACGAGGCGGATGAGTTTTACGACGACCTCCAGGCCGACATTCCGGCCGGGGATGACGATGCGCGGCTGATCCATCGCCAGGCCCTGGCCGGGATGATCTGGACCAAGCAGTTCTATTACTATGACGTGCCGCAATGGCTCGACGGCGACGAAGCCATGCCGGCGCCGCCGGAAAGCCGCAAGCATGCGCGGAATGCCGACTGGCGGCACCTGAACAATGCCGACATCCTGTCCATGCCGGACAAGTGGGAATATCCCTGGTTCGCCGCCTGGGACGCCGCTTTTCACTGCGTTCCTCTGGCGCTGGTCGACGCCGACTTCGCCAAGGCGCAGCTGGTGCTGTATTTGCGCGAATGGTACGCCCACCCCAATGGCCAGCTGCCGGCCTATGAGTGGAACTTCGGCGACGTCAACCCGCCCGTCCACGCCTGGGCGACCTGGCGGGTCTTCCAGATCGACCGCAAGCAGCGCGGCGACGACGGCGATCTGGCTTTTCTGGAGCGGGTCTTCCACAAGCTGCTGCTGAACTTCACCTGGTGGGTGAACCGCAAGGACAAGGACGGCCGCAACATCTTCCAGGGCGGCTTTCTCGGGCTCGACAATATCGGCGTCTTCGACCGCAGCGCGCCGCTGCCGACCGGCGGCTATATCAACCAGGCCGACGGCACGGCCTGGATGGCGATGTACTGCCTCAACATGCTGCGCATTGCCCTGGAACTGTCGCTGACAAAGCCGGTCTACCAGGACATCGCCACCAAGTTCTTCGAACATTTCCTGCATATCGCCGAGGCGATGAACAATATCGGCGATCGCGGCATCGGCCTGTGGGACGAGCAGGACCGCTTCTTCTACGATGTCCTGAATGTCCCCGGCGATTTCTGCACGCCGCTGAAAGTCCGCTCCATGGTCGGGCTCATCCCGCTCTTCGCCGTCGAGGTCATCGAGGATGACCTTCTGCAGCGGGTGCCGGAATTCGCCCAGCGCATGCAATGGTATCTCGACTACCGGCCGGAGCTGCGCGAACTGGTGGCGCACTGGGATGAGCCCGGCATCGGCCGGCGGCACCTGCTCGGCCTGCTGCGCGGCTTCCGGATGAAGCGGGTGATCGAATATCTGGTCAAGGAGAGCGAGTTCCTGTCACCCTATGGCATCCGGGCGCTGTCGAAGCATCACGAGGCCAATCCCTATGTCTTCCACTGGGACGACTCGGCCTATGAAGTGAAGTACCTGCCCGGCGAGTCCGACAATTTCCTGTTCGGCGGCAATTCGAACTGGCGCGGGCCGATCTGGTTCCCGGTGAATTACCTGATCATCGAGTCCCTGCAGAAGTTCCACCATTACTATGGCGACGATTTCCGGGTCGAATTCCCGACCCGGCCCGACCGGGAGATCGCGGAAAGCGGCGGCGGGCGCGGCGATGGTTATGGCGGCCTGAGCATCCTGGAAATTGCCGAGAACCTCAGCGATCGGCTGATCGGCATTTTCCGGCGCGATGAAGACGGACGGCGCCCGGTCTTCGGCCATTACGAGAAGTTCCAGACCGACCCGCATTTCCGCGACTATCTACTATTTCACGAATATTTCCATGGCGACACCGGCCGCGGCATCGGGGCCTCCCACCAGACGGGATGGACCGGCCTTGTCGCCAAGCTGATCCAGCCGCGCCGCCGACCGGAGCCACCGGCCACCTGACCGCAAGCCGCCGACCCGCGTCCCCGACCCCGCACCTGAAGGAGGCCTGGAGCCATGACTGCAGCCAATCCCGCCGATACCGAGCATGGATTGCCGGAAAAACCGGCGCCCTTCTGCCCCGTGCTCAATATATTGCAGGGCCAGAAAGCGCTTGTGACGGGCGGAAGCTCCGGCATTGGCAAGGCGATCGCCATCAACCTCGCCCATGCCGGCGCGGATGTGATGATCAACTACCTCTCGGGTCCGGAAAAGGCCGAGGCGGTGGCGGAAGAGGCGCGGCACTGCGGCGCGAACGTTGTCACCCATCAGGCCGATGTCAGCAAGGAAGACCAGGTCGAAGGCATGTTCGCCGCCATGGTCGAGACCTTCGGCGCCGTCGACATCCTGATCAACAATGCCGGCCTGCAGAAGGATGCGGCCTTCCATGAGATGACGCTGGCGCAGTGGAACAAGGTGATCGACGTCAACCTGACCGGCCAGTTCCTGTGCATGCGCGCCGCCGTCCAGGCCTTCATGCGCCAGGGCATCCGGCCGGAGGTCTCGCAGGCGGCCGGCAAGATCATCTGCATCAGCTCGGTGCACGACATCATCCCCTGGGCCGGCCATGTGAACTACGCGGCCTCCAAGGGCGGGGTCATGCTGATGATGAAATCGGTGGCGCAGGAGGTCGCGCCGCAGCGCATCCGGGTCAACAGCATCTCGCCCGGCGCCGTCCGCACGCCGATCAACACGGAAGCCTGGAGTACCCCGGAAGCCTATGCCGAGCTGATGAAACTCGTGCCCTACAAGCGCATCGGCGAGCCGGAAGACATCGCCCGGGCGGCCGTCTGGCTGGCCTCCGACCAGTCCGACTACATCACCGGCGCAACCCTCTACGTCGACGGCGGCATGACGCTCTACCCCGGCTTCGAGACGGGCGGATGAGAAACGGAGCCCGCATGCGGGTCGCGAGTTGCACTCCCGAACCGAGCGTTTTATCGGCAGCGCCGATGTAAACGGTCCGGTCGCTGATACAACCTGCGACCGGCGGAAGGTCATCCGCGACAGCAGCACGGATCCTTGCCGCCGGCCGGCTCGCGGGTCAGGATAGGGGCCGGGAGACGCGGGAGACCGGCCATGGACAGGAATGCGGCGGACATCGCCCGGCGAGCGGCGGCACAACTCGGCCCCAATGACCGCCGTTTCCTTCAGGCGGTGGACCACGCGCTGGCCGGGCCTGCCGACGGGCCGCCACAGCGCTATGTCGGCCTGGAGGCGGTAGTCGCGGTGGCCTCGCTCGTCGTCGCCGCGGCCAGTCTCGCCTGGTCGGTCTGGCAGGGGCTGCAGCAGCGCAAATCCGACGAGGCCATGGCGCGGCTGATCGACACGCTGCGCGCCCAGCTGACGCAGCCGCCAGGCGTGCCGGCTGCCGAGCGCGAGCGGGTGATCGAGCATGTGGCGCGAGAGACCGCCGCGATCGCCGACCGCTCGGGGGAGGCGCCGTCATGAGTTCGGTGCGGCTGCTGGTAAAGGAGCAGGATGGCACGGTCGGGGTGTCGCTGCAGCGCGACGGGTATCTCGACGCCGACCCGACGGTGTTCGCGCCCTTCGAATCGCCGCTCAGCGACACGGACCGCGAGGATCTGCGCTGGTATCTGGAGGACTATCTCGTCCACCCCTATGCGGTGTGGCAGGAGGACGGGGAGCGCATTGCCGGGCAGCTGGATGGCTGGGGCACCGCCCTGTTCAACGCACTGATCGGCGAGGGGAAGCCGGGACGCGACGCCTATGTCAAGGCGCGCGAGGCGGAAACCTGGCCGGAGCTGATGCTGGTCAGCCGCTCCGCCGGGTTCCTGGCGCTGCCCTGGGAGCTGCTGAAGGACCCCGCCCGCACCACGCCGCTGGCGCTCGACTTCGCCGGCATCACCCGCACCATCGCCACCGAGGCCAAGGCGGCGGAGATGGTGACGGGCGAGACCCTGCGCGTGCTGATGGTCATCGCCCGGCCGCGAGGCGAAAAGGATGTCGGCTACCAGATGGTCGCCCGGCCGCTGCTGTCCCGCCTCGCCGCGGTGCGCGGCACGGTGGCGCTGGAGGTGCTGCGCCCGCCAACCCTGGAGGCCCTGCAGGCCCGGCTGAATGCGGCGGTCAGTGCCGGCGAGCCCTTCCACATCCTCCATTTCGACGGGCACGGGGCGTTCGGCGTCAAGGCGCCGACGGAGTTTTCACCCAATCAGTACAAGGCGGCGGCGCAGGGGTTCCTCGCCTTTGAACAGGCCAATGGCGAGAAACATCTCGTTTCAGCCGCGGATTTCGCGCTGGTGCTGAACCGGGCCCGGGTGCCGCTGCTGGTGCTGAATGCCTGCCAGTCGGGCACCTTGCAAGAGGGGGTGGAGGCCCAGGCCGGCACCGCGACCCGGGTGCTGGAGGCGGGCGCGGCCGCCGTCGTCGCCATGGGCTACAGCGTCTACGCCGTGGCGGCGGCGGAGTTCATGACCGCCTTCTACGACGCGCTGTTCCGCGGCGAGGCGCTGGCCCAGGCGGTGGCGGAAGGCCGCAAGCGCATGAAGACCCGGCCCGAACGGCCGAGCCCCAAGGGCGATCTGCCGCTCGACGACTGGCTGGTGCCGGTGCTCTATGCCCGCCGCGCCATCGATTTCGGCCATCTCAAGCCGGCGCCGCGCCAGCCGGCGGCGCTGTCGCTGGAGGCCGAGCTCGACAGGGTGCGCGGCCGGCCGGCCGCGGCCGCGGCGGGGTCGGACCCGCTGGCGCCGGTGGACGGCGTGTTCTTCGGCCGCGATGCGGCCTTCTACCGGCTGGAACGGACGCTGCGGCTGAAGCGGGCGGTGGTGATCCAGGGCCTGGGCGGCAGCGGCAAGACCGAGCTGGCCAAGGCCTTCGCCCGCTGGCTGCGCGACAGCGGCGGCCTCGACCGGGCGGATTTTATCCACTTTCATTCCTTTGAACCCGGCCTGCCCAGCTTCGGCCTCGACGGCGTCGTCACCGAAATCGGCATGGCGCTGTTCGGCACCGATTTCGTCGGCAAGACCGAGGGGCCGGAGCAGCGCCGCAAATTGGTTCTTAATGTCCTGCGCGAGCACCGCATGCTGCTGGTCTGGGACAATTTCGAAAGCGTCCGGTCCATGCCGGCCGAAACCACGCCGCCGCTCGAC
>JAAAOG010000180.1 GCA_009909005.1 Alphaproteobacteria bacterium
CCCGCGGCGATGCGCCGGCCGCCGTCTCCCGGCGCATCAATCCTCGGGTTTGAACGGCCGCGACAACAGGCCCTGGATGGTGTCGTCGAGGTCCGCACCCTCATGCAGAATGGCGGCGACAGCCCGGGCGATCGGCATGTCCAGGCCGTAGCGCTCGGCCAGACCGGCCATCGCCTTCGCCGTCCAGACGCCTTCGGCAACGCTGCGCCGCTCGCCGAGCACCTCATCCAGCGACCGGCCTTCTCCCAGCGCTGCGCCAAGCGAGGTGTTGCGCGAGGCAAGGCTGGTCGCGGTGAGCATGAGATCCCCCAGCCCCGACAGGCCCATCAGGGTCTCGCGCCGGGCGCCCATGGCGTCGCCCAGGCGCATGAGCTCCGACAGACCGCGGGTCAGCAGCGCCGCCCTGGCGTTTTCGCCCAGCCTGCGCCCCATGACGACGCCCGAGGCGATCGCCAGGACGTTCTTCAAGGCGCTGCCGATCTGCGCGCCGATCACGTCGTCGTGCCAATACGGGCGGAACGCCTGACCGCCGAGCGTGCGGACCAGGGCATAGCCGAGCGCCTGGTCGGCACAGGCCAGCGTGACCGCAGCCGGCAGGCCGCGTGCCACCTCGGCGGCGAAGCTGGGGCCGGCGAGCACGGCCAGCGGCACATCCGGCCGCTCCGCCGCCACGACCTCGGACAGCAGCGTTCCCGTCTGCTGCTCGAAGCCCTTGGCGCAGATGACCACCGGCGCCGGGCTGCGGGGCATGGCGCGGCAGACGCTCCGGCAGTACTGGGCGGGGGCGACCAGCAGCAACACCTCCGCCTCCCAGAGGTCGACCAGCCGGTCGCTCGCCCGGATAGCCGGGTCGAGCGGTATGCCGGGCAGGAACACCGGATTCTCGTGGTCGCGGTTGATCGCCTCGGCAACCTCCGCCTCGCGGGCCCAGAGCAGGACCCTGCGGCCGGTCCGAGCCGCAAGCTGGGCCAGCGCGGTTCCCCAGGCGCCGGCACCGACGATCCCCACCGCATGAAAGCTGTCGCTCGGGCCCAGGCGGCCCCAGGATGCAGTGCCCGCGCTCATCGATGCCCTCCCGCTTGCTGCGATCCCATTCCGAAAGGATCAGGGGCCGCGCTTGTCCTGTCCCCCGGCCGCATCCAGCGGCCAGCGCGGCCGCGGCGCGAAGTCGAAGCCGTCCGTCTCGCCGCGGCGCAGGCGCTCGAGGCCGGCCCAGGCGATCATCGCGGCATTGTCGGTGCACAAACCCAGAGGCGGCGCGAGAAATTCCAGGCCGGCGGCGCCCGCCGCGCCGGCCAGCCGCGCCCGCAGCGTCCGATTGGCCGCCACCCCGCCGGCCACCACCAGCGGGCCGCCCGCCGGGCAGGCGGCGCGGAACAGGGCGATCGCCCGGGCCGTGCGGTCGACCAGGCTGTCGGCGACGGCGCTCTGGAATGAGGCGGCGATGTCCGCGACGTCCTGCGCGGCCAGGGGTCCGGCCGGCAGCGCGTCCACGGCCCGCTTCACCGCGGTTTTCAGGCCGGAGAAGGAAAAATCGCAGCCCGGCCGGCCGATCATCGGCCGGGGAAAGGCGAAACGGCCGGGATCGCCGCCCTCGGCCGCCTTTTCGAGCTGCGGGCCGCCCGGATAGCCGAGCTCCAGCAGTTTCGCCGCCTTGTCGAAGGCCTCGCCGACCGCATCGTCGATGGTCGTGCCGAGCCGGCGATAGCGGCCCACGCCTTCGACGATCAGCAGCTGGCAATGGCCGCCGGAGACCAGCAGCAGCAGATAGGGAAAGCCGATGCCATGGGTCAGGCGCACCGTCAGCGCATGGCCTTCGAGATGGTTGACCGCCAGGAAAGGCAGGCCGGCAGCGGCGGCCAGACCCTTGGCGGTCATGGTGCCGACGATCACCCCACCGATCAGCCCCGGTCCGCCGGTCGCGGCAACGCCGTCAAGATCGCCGATCGCCAGCCCGGCCACGGCCATGGCGCGGCGAATGAGCGGCGTCAGATGGGCGAGATGGGCCCGGGCGGCGACCTCCGGCACCACTCCGCCGTAAGGCGTGTGCGCCTCGATTTGCGACAGCACCTCATTGGCGAGAATGCGCCGGTCGCCGGTGACGAGGGCGGCCGCGGTCTCGTCGCAGCTGGTCTCGATCCCGAGCACGGTGAGCGCGGCGTCGGTCATGGCCCGAGATATCGCCGGCCCCGGCCCCCGGCGCAAGCACGGGCGCGGTCCCGACCCGCGAAGCCCCTCGCGCCGGCCGTTTCCAGGACCTAGATTGGCAGCCCATGACACCGCTGTTCCGGATCGGCACGCGCGGCAGTCCGCTCGCCCAGGCCCAGGCCCGGGCCGTCCGGGATGCCCTGGCCGCCTCTCACCCCGACCTTGCCGACCCCGCGGCGCTCGAGATCGTCGTCATCCGCACGACCGGCGACCGGGTGCTCGACCGGCCGCTGGCCGAGATCGGCGGCAAGGGGCTGTTCACCAAGGAGATCGAGGAAGCGCTGCAGGCCGGCGCCATCGACCTTGCCGTCCATTCGATGAAGGACGTGCCGACCGTGCTGCCGGACGGCCTGGTCATCGACTGCCTGCTGCCGCGCGAGGACCCGCGCGATGCCTGGTTCGCCGGCTCCGCCATGGCCGGGCCGGCGGCGCTGCCCCCGGGCGCGCGGGTCGGCACGGCGGCGCTCCGGCGCAAGGCGCAGCTTCTGGCCGGCCGGCCCGACCTGCGCATCGACATCCTGCGCGGAAATGTCGCGACACGGCTGCGCAAGCTGGAGGAGGGGGTGGTCGACGCCACCATGCTCGCCGTGGCCGGGCTGAAGCGGCTGGGGCGGGCCGATCTGCTCCGCACCGTTCTGGAGCCGGTCGAGATGCTGCCGGCGGTCGGCCAGGGCGCGATCGGGGTGGAGTGCCGGGCCGACGACACCGATGCCCTCACCCGCCTGGCCGCCCTGGGCTGTGCCGCCACGGCCCGCGCGGTGGCCTGCGAGCGGGCGCTGCTGGCCGGGCTCGACGGCTCCTGCCGCACGCCGATCGCGGCCCTGGCGGTCGCCGCCCCGGATGGCGGCATGGCTCTCGATGCCCTGCTGGCCGCCCCGGACGGCCGCTGGCTGCACCGCACCGCCCGGACCGGGTTGGCCGCGGATGCGCTCCGCCTGGGTGCCGATGCGGCGGCCGAACTGCGCGCCCGGGCGGGGCCGGACTATCAGGCGTCATGGCGCGCTGGCTGATCACCCGGCCGGCCGCCGAGGCCGAAGCCCTGGCCGAGAGTCTGGCGGCGCGCGGCCATGAGGGGGTGATTGCGCCGGTGCTGGACATCCGGTTCGACTCGGGCGCGTCCGTCGATCTTGCCGGCTGCCAGGCGGTGCTGCTGACCAGCGCCAATGGCGCCCGGGCCCTGGCGGCGCTGACGGCCGAGCGGGCGGTGCCGGTGCTGGCGGTCGGCGGCGCGACGGCGGCAACAGCGCGGGCCGCCGGCTTCGAAAACGTCAAGGCGGCTGCCGGCGACGCGGCGGCGCTCGCCCGGCTCGCCCAAGAGGCGCTGGATCCGGCTGCCGGGGCACTTTTTCATGCCGCCGGCCGCGATATGGCCGGCGATCTCGCCGGTGCGCTGCGCCAGAGCGGCTTTGCGGTGCAGCAAAAGCCGCTCTACACGGCGGAAGCCGTCACGGCATTGCCGCAAAGCGCGCAATCGGCGCTCCGCGACGGCCGGCTTGCGGGTGTACTCTTTTTTTCTCCCCGAACCGCTGCGGTTTTTGGTACACTCGTACGTCAGACGGGCTTGATCGGCAGGCTGGGGGGCCTGTACGCCTTGTGTCTCAGTCCGGCGGTTGCCGGGCGGCTGCGGCAAGAGGATTGGCGCGGCGTCCGGGTGGCGGACCATCCGGAGCAGGCAGCGCTGCTCAGGCTGCTCGACCCGCTTACCCCGGGACGCGGCACTTTCTGACGGCGCCGGCCGGCCGGTTTCCGGACCTCGCCCCCCATCCCGGCCCGGCGATCCCGCCCGGCAATGCCCAGGGAAGCTTCACAAGAACGCAGCAAAACGCATCAACAAGAAAGCGGCCAAGACGGTATGGACCCTCGCCCCGATTCCCCTTCCGAGTCCCCGGACGATCAGGAAAAGGCGCCGGGCGTCGGCGCGGTGTCGCCGTCCGACCCGGAGTCCGACGGCGATGCCGAGCAGGGCGAAAGCCCGGCCGAGCGGATCATTTCCCTGTTCGGCGGCATCCGCCCGATGGCCTCCAAGCTGCATGTGCCGGTGACGACCGTGCAGGGCTGGAAAAAGCGCGGGGCCATCCCCGAAGCCCGGCATGACGATATCCGCAACGCCGCGGCGACGCATGGCATCGCCCTGTCCAGCGACGACCTGGCCGCCGCCACGCCCGAGATTACGGAAGCCGAGGCGGCGGCGGAGGAGCCCGGCGTGGCGGAGACCCCCGGCGCGGCCGCGGCGACCACCCGCGCGGAACTCCCCGCCGGCGGTCCCGAGGACGGCGATGCGGTCGGAGAGGCCGAAAAGCGCGCCCTCGGCGTGGCGGCGCGCGACGAACCGGCCGTCGAACCGGAAGACGTTGCCGCAGCCGAGGCTGCCGAGCGGCTGGAAGACAAGCCCGATACGGGCGAACGGGCCGCGGCCGGCCCCTCCGGCCCTTCCGCTCCAATGGCGGCGGCGGCACCCGAAAGCCGCCCGGCTCCGGGCGGCGGCCCCCCAGGACACGGTCCCACGGGTGGCGGTCCGGCCGGCGGCGGTCCCGAAGACGAAGGCCCCGAGGAGGGGGCGCACGAGGTGGCGCACGGCGCCTCCGGCGTCGCCTGGCTGGCGCTGGTGCTCGCCATCGTCGGCACGGCCGGCGCCTTCACAGCGCCGCTCTGGGGCCCTTCCGTCGCGCCCGGCATCTGGCCGGCCGCCACGGCC